>CAKTQP010000012.1 GCA_934597165.1 uncultured Oscillospiraceae bacterium | reverse complement strand
ACGACCTGACCACCGACATGGATCCCCTCCAGCTGGTGAGCATCGCCTTCTCCGGCTACGACATGGGGCTGGACTCCCTGAACAGCTACCGTGTCCCCTCCGACGGCTCCTACCGGAACGAGACCATCAACCGGATGATGGTGCTGGTCCCCAAGGACTGGAACGCCACCCGGAGCGAGATCAAGGAGTACCTGTACGGTACCCAGACGGACGCCACTGCAACCCAATAAAGCAAAGGACCACCTGGATGACCAGGTGGTTCTTTTTTTGTGAAATACTCGAAAGCCCTCTCCAGTACAAGACCGGAGAGGGCTTTCTCTGTAGGGGGTTTGAAATGCGTGTAATAATGTCGTCTTACTTTGCAACCAGTGCGTCAGCCAGAGCTTCCATAGCGGTCAGGTTGCCCTCCTTCAGAGCGGAGCGGATGGTGACCATGGGATCGACGATCTTGATGTCCTTCAGGGTTTCCATGGCTTCCTTGACCTTCTTGCCGGCCACAGGACCCCAGGAACCATTCTGGATGATGCCCACGGTGCGCTTCTGATAGTTCTTCAGCTTCAGGTGATAGACGAAGTCCTCCACCACGGGGAAGACGCCGGCGTCATAGGTGACGGTGGCGATGACCAGCTTATCATAGCGGTAGGCGCACTCGATGGCCTCGGCCATGTCGTCCCGCGCCAGGTCGAAGATCTCCACCTTCTGGCCACGGTCTTCCAGCATCTTCTGCATGAGCTTGGCAGCCTTGGCGGTGTGGCCGTGGATGGAGCCGTAGACGATGGTGACGCCTTCGTCTTCCGGTTCATAGCTGGCCCAGGTCAGGTACTTGCCAATATAGTGGCCCAGGTCTTCCTTCAGGATGGGGCCGTGGAGGGGGCAGATGGTGGCAATGTCCAGGGTGGCTGCCTTCTGGAGCAGAGCCATGACGTTGGCGCCGTACTTGCCCACGATGTTGATATAGTAACGGCGCGCTTCGCAGTCCCAATCTTCCTCGGTGTCCAGGGCGCCGAACTTGCCAAAGCCGTCCGCGGAGAACAGGATCTTCTCGGCGCTCTCATAGCTGACCATGACTTCGGGCCAGTGCACCATGGGAGCCATGACGAAGGTCAGGGTGTGGTGACCCAGCTCCAGGGTGTCGCCCTCGTTGACGACCACCTTGCGGCTCTGGAAGTCGAAGTCATAGAACTGTTCCATCATGGCGAACAGCTTGGGATTGGAGACGAACTTCATGTCGGGATACTTCTCCGCCAGCTGCTGGATGCTGCCTGCGTGGTCCGGTTCCATGTGGTGGATGACCAGGTAGTCAGGCAGACGGCCTGCCAGAGCCTGCTCCAGGTTGGCCAGCCACTCGGTGGTCTTGCGGGGGTCTACGGTGTCCATGATGGCGATCTTGTCGTCCATGATGACATAGGAGTTATAGGAGACGCCGTTGGGCACCACGTACTGGCTCTCGAACAGGTCGATGGTCTTGTCGTCTACGCCGACGTACAGAACGGAATCGGAAATATAGGTATCTTTCATCGTAACTTCCTCCTTAATGGGATTCATTCTTAATTAAGCACAACCACAGTATACCATAGCCGCTTGTGTTTGTCACCCTTTTTCCCTTGCTTTTTCGCACAAAATTACAGGTCGTTTTTTTGGCGATGTTTCTCATCAGCAACATCAGTCTGCCCAAAAAGCCGCCGCCCGAACCGGTGCGCCGTCCGCGTCCGCCTGCTTCAGAGGCAGAGCGCAGAAGAACACCACGCCATCCCCCACCTGCTCCAGGTTGGTGAGGTTCTCGATGATGACCATCCGGTCATCGGCCAGCAGCTTCCGGTGCAGGGTCAGGGCTTCGTCGGCGATGGGGTCCAGGCCGATGGTGTCCAGACCGATGCCCTTCTTGCCCGTTTTCAGCAGCCAGTCCGCCACCTGGTGGGTGATATAGGGGTAGTCGCCAAAGTACTCCGGCTGTCCCCAGTACCGGCTCCAGCCGGTGTGGAAGAGGATAAATTCCGCCTGGTTGGCCGCCTCCCACTGCTTGCGGATGTGGCGCATGGCGATGCGTTCCCCGGCTTGCAGCTCCGGGCAGTGGATGACCACGGCGGTGCCGGAGAACTGGGTGATGGGCAGCACATCCAGCGTCTTGCCGGTGGGGTACAGGTGGGCTGGGGCGTCCATGTGGGTGCCGGTGTGGGAGTAGAAGGTCAGGCAGGTCTCCCGGAAGCCGCTCTCCTGGTAGCTGTTGGCGGGTACCATTTTCGGCCCCTCGGTGCCTGGGTAGACGGGCATGTTTTCTTCGATCACGTGGGTCAAGTCTACTGCGTGCATGGCGCATTCCCCCTTTTGCTTAGGCTCTGCTTTTTGGTGGACACACGAACAGATAAATGCACACTCATTCCTCGTCCACCCCATCAATTACGATCGCACCTTCCTCGCGCTTGTCAGTGCTGACAGGCTGGATGACGATTTCGTAGCCCAGCTTGTCAAGCATCTCTTGGGCGGTGTCAAATGTCATATTAGGACGGCTTAGTCTCATAGCAATTACATTCTGCGCCTTTACCCCGATTGCATTCGCCATCCTAGTTTGAGTCCAGCCGGTTTGCTTCATGATTTTCTTAATGGCAGTGCTCGCCTTCATAACACCTCACTCCTTACGCTTTATTGCCGGATATTAGTATAGCAGATTTTTCCCCGGTTGTCCCACTTTTTTGCCAGGGGCGTAGGTGAGGCCTTTAGGATTCTGCAAGTTTTATTATCGCGCGCCTTCATTTTTTGTCCTATCCTGTCCTTTTTGAGGTTGATTTCTTGCTCTTTTCGCCTTTCTATCTGTAAAGTGTTTTCACTTTGCAGGAAAACAGCTTTTCCCGCCGGTTTCGCCCATTTTTCTCCCCAATTTCTCTCTACGCATTTTCTATGAAAACTTCCCGTTTCCACATCTTCCACAGGGTTTTCAACACCTATCACACGAGTCACTCGTTTTGCGCATTTATCTGTATAGTGTTATTACTTCACAGTCTCCGCACTTGTCTTCCAGTTTTTGTGTTGTTCTTTTCCCGCACCTCTCCCCTCCCCTACCGCGGTTTTGCCCTCCTTTTTCGCGTTTCAGAGGTTATTGTCAGGAAACATTCTTGATATGTAGCTAAGGCTGCGCAAAAGACCGGTGCGGCAAATTGCCACACCGGTCTTCCGTTCTTGCAAAATGTGTTTTCACTCTTTGGGCAGTGCCTTCAGTGCCTGCGCCAGCTGGTCGGGGCAGGAAGTGGCCTTGCGTCCGCAGCGGATGCCTTCCAGGCGCTGGATGATGTCCTCTACCTTCATCCCACGCACCAGAGAGGCGATGCCCTGCAGGTTGCCGCTGCAGCCACCCAGCACCTGCACATCCTCCAGGATGCCGTCGTTGACGGTGATCTCCATCAGCTGAGAACAGACGCCCTGGGGGCGATACTGATAAGTCTTGCTCATATCAAACGCTTCCTTTCGTTCTTATCCTTCTGTCGGTTCCTTCCCTTCCAGCATGCACAGTTGGCAGGTGCCGTAAAAGACCAGATCATGCCATTCCACGGTCACCCCGCACTCCTTCTCCGCCCGCTGGTCCAGCTGCCCGTCGTACTGCAAGTCCAGGTCGGACACGCAGCCGCACTGGGTACAGTAGAAATGGGGATGCTCCATGGTCTGGGCGTCGTAGCGCTCTACTGGGAAGTGGAGGAGTTTCAGTTTGCCCTCCTCCGCCAGCAACTTCAAATTTCGGTACACCGTCCCGCGGCTCAGGTTGGGGTTGTCCGGCAGCAGCCAGCGGTATACCATGTCCGCCGTGGGATGTTCGGTGGTGTTGCGTACACAATTATAGATCAGCTCTCGCTGACGGGAATAGCGGCGTTGTATCATATCTCACCTCTAACAGTAATGATTCTTGATTAAATTATAGCACGTTTTCCCCCAAATGCAACCACTTTTTTCTTCCAACATTTGGACGGGTATTTCCTGCAAAAGCGCACATACTCTAGTTGTCTGGAGACAAACCGATTTGAACGGAGGAATCACTATGAAACGTACGTTACTAGCACTGATGCTGGTCCTGTCCCTGACGACCCTGGCCGGCTGCGGCAACAACAACACCGTGACCGACAAGGACACCGCCAACAACAACCCCACCAGCAGCGGTTACCAGGCGGATGAGGACGGCTCCGTCACCTCCAACGGCAAGACGGACACCACTGACAAGACCACCACGACCACCACCAAGGACAACGTGAAGACGGACACCAAGGGCGTGGGCGACGACGTGAAGAGCGCGGCAGACAACGTGGTGGACGCAGCCGATGACGTGGTAGACGGCGCGGCGGACGCAGTCGAGGGCGTGGCGGAAGGCGCTAAGGATGTGGTCAACGGTGACGACAACACCAAGACCACTACCAACAGCAACACCAAGACCAAGACGACCACCAAGGGCACCACGAAATAAGCGCTTGAGCGACGGTAGGACAGACGCAGTGTTTTGCTGCGTCTGTTTTGCTATGTCCGTATGACAACAGCGACGCCTGACAAGTCAAGCGTCGCTGTTTCGGTTGAGAAATGAGTCTGCCGACTCAGACCTCCCTGGTGCGGGAGCGCAGGCCAAAGCTGACGGCGATGGCGGTATCCACCTGAGCCATCTTCTCCTCGTCCAGCCGTCCCATCCGTTCCCGAAGCCGCCGTTTATCCAACGTGCGGATCTGCTCCAGGAGCACCACGGAATCCTTGGTGAGCCCGCAGTGGGGGTCTAACAGTTCGATGTGGGTGGGCAGCTTGGCCTTGTTGAGCTGGGATGTAATCGCCGCAGCGATCACCGTGGGGCTGTGCCGGTTGCCCATGTCGTTCTGGATGATGAGCACCGGCCGGACGCCGCCCTGCTCGCTGCCCACCACGGGGCTGAGGTCGGCATAAAAAATATCTCCTCGTCTGACACTGGTATCCACAATTTCACGCTCCGTGATTCGTAATAGTACCCGCCGCTCTTCCGCTGCGGGTCACGGTTATTTTCCCACCAGCCTGAGGAATTTATACGGATTCAGGTCACCTTCCCGTACACTAGCCCCCGCAGTAGCCTATGTGCGCTCCTTCGACAAAGTGACACATACGCCGCAAGATAACCGCTCACTCCATCGGGTATTGGTAGCGCCGAACCCGTTTTTGTGGTAATATACGGAATAGAAAGAGAGAAAAGGAGCGAAGATATGGCGATCTTGAACTTTTCCGATGTGCTGCGCAACGTGGGATTGGAACCGAAAAAAGTGAAGCTGATCCGGCACGCATTGTCGGACCCAGGATTCCGCGCCTGCTATGATATCGGTATGACGCTGGAATACACGAAACATCAGGGGCTGGGGTTCAGCAAGGGATATGACTATTGGGTCATCTTCATCAGCGACAGCGGCACCTATGCCAGACTGCACTCCTGCTGCCGAGTGAACGGCTCAGAGCCGGACACCCCTGACGTCTGCCCGGTCGGACTGCCCGAATGTGAAGCGGAAGGTTACCGAGGAAAGGACGCCTTCTTCCATCTGGAGTATGTGGATCTGCTAAAGGAATACGAGGGGAAGCTGGTGATCGACTGGGGCAAGTCAACGCGTATGTGGCACCAGAAGGGTACGACAGAGAAGCCTATCGTTGCAATCCAGCCCAAAAACGAGAAATCTTTTATGGGCTTTGAGAATTTGATTCTTTCCTTTGACGAGCTGAAAGAGGTCATCGAAAATGATACGGACTACAAGCTGTGGCACGCCGCCATGTCCGCAGTCAACGCAATTTATTTGATCGTTGACACCAAAACCGGCGCTCGCTATGTGGGTTCTACTTACGGCTATGACGGTCTGTTAGGCCGCTGGTCTGTCTATGCTGCCACCGGCGGTCACGGCAACAACAAAGGGTTGATTGCCCATCTGAAATCCAAAAGAAACAGCTGTCACAACCTTCAATTCTCTGTGTTGCAAGTCCTTTCCAAATCACTAACCGATAAGCAGATCATCGACGCAGAGACCCTGTGGAAAAAGAAGCTGCTGACCTATGAACCCTTTGGTCTGAATCAAAACTGAATGCACAACAAGCAAGAGAAAGGGTATGTACCACTCTGGTACATACCCTTTTTCGCAACAATTTTTGATTATTCTTCGTCCAGATAGACCCGCGTCACACGAGGCGCCACGGCGCACATCATCTCATAAGTGATGGTGCCCACGGTGTCCGCCTTTTCCTGGAGGAGTCCCTCTTCGCCGAAGATGGTGACCACGTCGCCGATCTTCACGTCGGGGATGTCGGTGACGTCGATCATGCACATGTCCATGCAGACCCGGCCGATCTGACGCACCCGCTGGCCGTGGAGGAGGAACTCCTGCCGGTTGGAGAGCAGGCGGTTCAGGCCGTCGGCGTAGCCGATGGGCACGGCGGCTACCACGCTGTCCCGTTCCAGGGTGTAGGTGCGGCCATAGGAGATGCAGGTGCCCTTGGGCAGCTTCTTCACGGAGCCGATGCGGCTCTTGACCTCCATGACCGGCTTGACGTCGATCATGCCGTCGCAGGCGTGGTCGGGAGAATAGCCGTAGAGCAGGATGCCCGGGCGGATCATGTCATAGTGTGCCTGGGGATAGTTCAAGGTGGCGGCACCGGCGCAGCAGTGGCGGAGTTTGAAGGTGCAGCCCCGTTCCTCCAGGGCGTGGAGGATGGCGTTGTAGCGCTCGATCTGCATGAGGGAGTATTCCGGGCAGGTGTCGGCGTCGGCGAAGTGCTGGAACAGCCCCTCTACCTCCAGGCCGGGCTGTTTGTACATGGCCTCCAGCTCATCTGCGGCGGCGTCCAGGTTTTCCAGGGTGCAGAGGACGCCCAGGCGGCTCATGCCGGTGTCCGCCTTCAGGTGGCAGCGGAGCTTTTTGCCCAGCTTCACGGCGGCGTCAGAGAAGCCTTTGGCCACCTCCAAATTGTAGACGGTCTGGGTGATGTTGTTCTCGATCAGCTCGTTGGTGTACTCCACCGGCGTATAGCCCAGCACCAGGATGGGGCATTTGATGCCGGCGTCCCGCAGCTGTTCCGCCTCGTCCAGGCAGGCCACAGCCAGGTAGTCCGCCCCCAATGCTTCCAACTTCTTGGCCACCGGCACCGCGCCGTGACCATAGGCGTTGGCCTTGACCAGGCCGACGAATTTGCTGTGGGGCGCACGCTCCCGCAGGAGGCGGTAGTTGTGTGCCAGGCGATCGAGATGGATCTCTGCCCAGGTTCTTCTAGTCTCTTTTGTCATGTTCATTCGCTTCCTTTTTATCTCTTAAATCAGGCTCAGCGTGGGGTTTTCAGCACATTTTCACTGACTTCCCCCGCTGTCTTCCACTCCACCTTCCGGGAAGGTGAAGGAAAAATCAGAAAATTGCATGGTGACCACTGTCACCCCATCTTGGGAAAGTTCCGCTCGCAGGAGACCGTAGCTGTCCGGCTGGAACCAGCACTGGATCTGCCCGCCCTGGTCGCCGTCCAAGTCCAAGGTGCTGTGGAGCACCTGGGCGCCCGCCTGCTCCTCCATGCAGCAATCCACGATCTCACCACCCTGGCAGGCGGTCAAAATCGTCGGCATGGCGTCCGCCGGAGAGAGACCGCTGTCGGACAGGGCGCCGGTGTCCAGCTCGGTGCCGTCGAAGGCCAATTTGGTCTCCCCGTCCGACCAGGTCAGGACGGTGCCCGCCAGGTTCTCCGGCTCTTTCACCGTCATCACGCCGCTGCCGCCCTGAACGGTCAAGTCCACGGTGTACCCGTAGACCCGCTGGCCGTAGTCGGCGGTGATCTCCGCCTGGGCGGTGCAGCCGGACATGGTGCGGTACACCGATTGGGCTGCCTCCAGCTTGCTCCTGGCACTGCTCCCGCCGCCGGTGCAGCCGGTCAGCAGGAGTGCGCTGGTTACGGTCAACAATAGCAGGCTCCGACGCCACGTTTTCATGGAACTCCCCCTCAAACAGCGTTATTCCAGCTCTTTGAGTACAGCAGGGATGCCCTCCAACATCACGTTGCTGGCCGTCATCCCCCGGCGGCCATACTGTTCCGCCATCAAGTCCCCGGCCTTGCCATGGATCCACACGGCGGCAGCTGCCGCCTCCATGGCGTCCATGCCCTGTGCCAGGAAGGAGGTGATGAGACCGGCCAGCACGTCACCGCTGCCGCCTTTCGCCAGGCCGTCGTTGCCGGTGGTGTTCAGGTAGGCTTTGCCGTCGGGGCCGGCCACGATGGTGCGGTGGCCTTTTAACACCAAGACGCAGTGGTGGGCTTTGGCGAAGTCCAAGGCTGTACTCAAGCGATCCTTCCCCGGCCACTGCCCGGTGAGGGTGTGGAATTCTCCATCGTGGGGCGTCAGGACGGTGGGAGCGCTTCGGCTGTCCAGTACATCCATATGCCCGGCGATGGCGTTTATGCCGTCGGCGTCCAAGACCACGGGGCAGGCGCAGCGTTTCAGCACCTGCTTCACCACTTCCTGAGTCTGGGGCAGCTTGCCCAGACCGGGGCCGATGAGGGCGGCCTGCATCTCGGTGAGCTTTTCCAGAATCACCGGCACGGAGGCTTCGCCCAACGCGCCCTGTTCATCCGGCAGCGCCACGGGCATCTCCTCCACGCATTTCAGGGCGATGATGGGGTAGATGGTCTCCGGGATGCCCAGGAAGACCAGCCCCGCGCCGCTGTGGGTGGCGGTGTGGGAGGCCATGATGGGGGCGCCGGGATAGGGTTTGCTGCCGGCTAGCAGGAGGACTTTCCCAAAGGTGCCCTTGTGGCCGTCTCTGGGACGTTCCGGGAGCAGCTTCCGCACCGTGTCCTCCTCCAGGATGGTCACCGGATAGTTCAGGCTGTCCACCAGGATGGGGTCCAGGCCGATGTCTACGATATAAAGGGCGCCGGTACACAGTCCGCCGTCTCCAATGATGTGGCCGGGCTTGGCCATGGTGAAAGTCACGGTAGCATCCGCCTGCACGGCGGTGCCCATGACGCAGCCGGTGTTGGCCTGGACGCCGGAGGGGATGTCAGCGGCGATGACCACACCATCGCTCTCGTTGATCCACTCCACTGCCGTCACCACGTCCCCTGCCAGGTCACGCCCCAGGCCGATGCCGAAGAGGGCGTCGATGACCACGTGGGCGGCGCAGGTGAACAGATGCTGATCCGTGTCCTCCGGGTCGAAATCCTCCAGCTGGACGCCGCAGGCGTTGAGGCGCTGTTCGTTGGCTTGGGAATCCGGGGTCATTTTCTCCCGTTTTCCCACCAAAAACGCCCGCACCTTCACCCCAGCCTCGTGGAGCATCCGGGCGCAGGCCACGCCGTCGCCGCCGTTGTTGCCGGTGCCGCAGAAAACCGCGGCCCAGGGCTGCTCGCCCTCCTCCGCCTCGGTCTCCAGGTATTGCAGGGCCACGTCGGTCAGTCCCCGGGACGCTCGCTCCATGAGCAGCAGACCGGTCTCCAGATCCCCGTTGATGGTGGTCTGATCCAGCCAGTGCAGCTGCTCCGCTGTTCCTGTTCGCATGGGTTTCCACTCCTTTCGTCGCTGTCGTTGGCTTTGGGTTCATTGTACCAGCTTCTTCGGCAAAATGCAATTTCTTCCCCGCCAAAATTCATTTCTCTTCGACCTGTTTGTTTTTTTCATTTCCCTCTTGCGCTTTCCCCCTTTTTGTGCTATAAATTTTAAGGTATAGGAAAAAGCGAAGAACGGGAAAATGGCGGTTTGGCCTGCCCAAGAGAGTCTCTGTCACCGGCTGAGAGCAGAGATGGCAAGCTGCGTCTGGTTCGCCCGGGAGCTGCCGTGGGGAAAGACACGGCCGGGGTCATCCTCCGTTACTGGGATGGTGAGTGTGCGTGTGGCAGAGACACGCAAATGCGGGTGGTACCGCGGAAGGTGTTCCTTTCGTCCTGTTGTGGGATGGAAGGTTTTTTTATTGCCTGCGCACAGAACAATATAGATCATGCTTGAGAGGAGCTTTGTGGTTATGAAAGAACAACTGGCGAAAATCAGGGCCGCGGCCCTAGAGGCCATCGCTGACAGCAACGCAGCTGCCGCCCTGGACAGCGTCCGGGTCAAGTACCTGGGCAAGAAAGGCGAACTGACCTCCGTGCTGAAGCAGATGGGCAAGCTCTCTGCCGAGGAACGTCCGGTGATCGGCCAGATCGCCAACGAAGTCCGGGAGACCCTGACCAAGGCCATCGCCGACCAGCAGGCCAAGCTGGCAGAGAAGGCACTGGAAGCCAAGCTGGCTTCCGAGACCTTGGACGTGTCCATCCCCGGCGTCAAGACCGAGCTGGGGCACCGCCATCCCGTGAACCAGGTCATCGACATGGTGACGGAAATCTTCCTGGGCATGGGCTTCACCCGCGCCGAAGGCCCCGAGGTGGAGCTGGCAGACTACAACTTCACCCGTCTGAACACCGACGAAGGCCATCCCGCTCGTGAGTGGTCGGACACCTTCTATCTGAGAGAGGACTCCTCCCTGCTGCTGCGCACCCAGACTTCCCCCATGCAGATCCGCGTCATGGAGAGCCACAAGCCCCCCATCCGCATCGTCGCCCCCGGCCGTGTGTACCGGAAGGACGAGGCGGACGCCACCCACTCCCCCATGTTCCATCAGATCGAGGGCATGGTGGTGGATAAGGGCGTCACCATGGCCGACCTGAAGGGCACCCTGAACGAGGTCGTCAAGAGCCTGTACGGCGAAGAGGCCGTCACCCGTTTCCGTCCCCACCACTTCCCCTTCACCGAACCCTCCTGCGAGGTGGACGTGCAGTGCTTCTCCTGCAAGGGCAAGGGCTGCTCCGTCTGCAAGGGCGAGGGCTGGATCGAGGTGCTGGGCGCCGGCATGATCCACCCCAAGGTGCTGGAAGGCTGCGGCATCGACACCGAAGTGTACTCCGGCTGGGCCTTTGGCATGGGCGTGGAACGTCTGGCCATGATGCGCTATGGCTTCAACAACCTGAAATTGTGCTTCGAGAACGACGTGCGGTTCCTGGAACAGTTCTGATGAGAGGAGTGTAATGGTATGAATCTATCCCGTAAATGGCTGACCGAATTCGTAGACGTACCCGTCAGCGCCATCAATGACAAAGAGTTTTCCGAGGCAATGACCCTCTCCGGTTCCAAGGTGGAGACCTTTGAAGATCACGCCGCACAGTTCAAGAATGTCGTCGTGGGCAAAATTTTGTCCATGGAACACCATCCCGACAGCGACCATATGTGGGTCACCCAGATGGACGTGGGCGAAGAGGAACCCATCCAGATCTGCACTGGCGCTTGGAACATCCACGTAGGCGACCTGGTGCCTGTGGCCAAGCACAAGAGCCTGCTGCCCGGCGGCGTGAAGATCACCAAGGGCAAGCTCCGGGGCGTGCCCTCCAACGGTATGCTGTGCTCCCTGGCTGAGCTGGCACTGGACGAGCGTGATTTCCCCTACGGCGTCATCAAGGCTGCCGCTATCCTGGGCAACTATCACGTGCTCAAGGGCGAAAAGCCCTCCCTGCCGGAAGAGCTGAACCCCGGCCTGAAGATTTTCGGTAAAGTAGTCGCTGGTCAGGTGGACTCCATCGAGACCACTGCTTATAAGACCTATCAGTGTGCCGTCAACGTGGGCGACGCCGTGCTGGACGTGACCACCGACTGCCAGAATATCCACGCTGGCGATTTCGTGGCCATCAACCTGGACAGCAAGGCCATCCTGACCCCCGCTGACCTCCACGCACAGCCCAAGGAATTCCCCAACTGCATCGACGACGGCATCTTCATCCTCAACGAGGACTGCAAGCCCGGCGACGACATTCCCACCCTGCTGGGTCTGGATGACCACGTGGTGGAATTCGAAATCACCCCCAACCGTCCCGACTGCCTGTCCGTCATCGGTCTGGCAAGAGAAGCCGCCGTCACCTTCGGCAAGCCCCTGAAGCTCCACGACCCTGTGGTGCAGGGCAGCGGCAAGGCGGTCATCATGGACTACGCTGACGTCATCATCGAAGAAGCCGACCTGTGCCCCCGTTACACCGGTCGTCTGGTGAAGAACGTCAAGATCGGCCCCAGCCCCGTCTGGATGCGGGAACGGCTGCGTGCTTCCGGTGTCCGTCCTATCAACAACATCGTGGACATCACCAACTATGTTATGCTGGAGTACGGCCAGCCCATGCACTCCTTCGACTTCGCCTGCGTGGAGGGCAATAAGCTCATCGTCCGCCGCGCTCGTCCCGGCGAGACCATCCAGACCCTGGACGGCAACGCCCGGAGCCTGAACGAGTCCATGCTGGTCATCGCTGACGAGAAGAAGCCCGTCGCCGTGGCTGGCGTCATGGGCGGTGCCAACTCCGAAATCACCGACAAGACCGTGGACGTCTTCTTCGAATCCGCCAACTTCAACGGCGTCTCCATCCGCAAGACCGCTATGGCTCTGGGCATGCGCACCGAGGCTTCCGGCCGTTACGAAAAGGGTCTGGACCCCATGAACACCCTGCCCGCCGTGGAACGTGCCTGCGAGCTGGTGGAGCTGCTGGGCTGCGGCGAAGTGGCGGACGGCGTGCTGGACGTGGTTGCCAAGGACTTCACCCCCACTCTGGTGAAGCTGGAACCGGACAAGGTGAACGGTCTGTTGGGCACCGACGTGAGCCGGGATGAGATGGTCAAGATTTTGACCGACCTGGGCTTCATCCTCATGGACGACGATATGCTGGTGGTCCCCTCCTGGCGTGGGGACGTGGAGCATTACTCCGACATCGCCGAGGAAGTGGCTCGTTTCGTGGGCTACAACAACCTGCCCACCACCCTCATGCGGGGCGACACCACCCGCGGCGGTCTGACCGACCGGCAGAAGGCACACAACAAGGTAGTGGACATCTGCTGCGGCCTGGGCTACAGCGAGATTTTGACCTACTCCTTCATCGCACCCGCTTACTATGACAAAATCCGTCTGGCAGAGAACGACCCCCGTCGTGCCAGCGTGAAGATCCTGAACCCCCTGGGCGAAGAGACCTCCATTATGCGCACCACCCCCCTGCCCTCCATGCTGGAGACCCTGGCACGGAACAACAACCACCGGAACCCCTCCGCCAAGCTCTTTGAGGTGGCCAAGGTGTATCTGCCGGTGGAAGGCGAGGATCTGTGCAACGAGACCGAGTTCATCTCCATGGGCGGCTACGGCGAGGACCTGGATTTCTTCCGGTTCAAGGGCGACGTGGAGACGCTGTTCGACGCCTTCCGCATCAAGAACGTCAAGTTCACCGCTAAGCACGACAACCCCTCCTATCACCCCGGCCGCTGCGCCACCATCTCCATCGACGGCGTGGAAGTGGGTGTCATGGGTCAGCTGCATCCGCTGGTGAATCGCAATTATAATGTAGAGCAGCCCATGTTCGCCGCAGAGATCCACCTGGACACCCTGCTGGCTGCCCGTCCTCAGGGCATGAGCTACAAGGCACTGCCCAAGTTCCCCGCTGTGGAACGGGACATTGCTGTGGTCTGCGACCGGAGCGTGCCGGTGGCCGACCTGGAGGACTGCATCCGCAAGGCAAGCTGCGGCCTGATCAAGGCGGTCGAACTGTTCGACATCTACACCGGCAAGCCCATCCCCGAAGACAAGAAGAGCGTGGCCTTCGCCCTGAAGCTGCGGCATGAGGATCACACCCTCACCGACGCCGAAGCAGACGGCGATGTGAAGGCTGTCCTGGCCGCTCTGGAACAGGAACTGGGCGCTGTGCTGCGCTGACGGCAACTGTTCCAAAAGATGCCCCATTTCGCCCGGCAGTTTCTACGCTGCCGGGCGTCTTTTTTCCCCCTCCACCTCTTTACAAGCCATTCCATTTCAGGTATAATCTAAACAAATTAACCCAGTTATCTTTTTCCCTGTTTTCCGCACCGGAGGTTTTCTAATATGTCTGATTTAACACGTCGTTTCGATCTCTCGGATATGAAGGAATGGGAGACCCGTGAGATCCTCACCGAGGTCTATAACTCGCTGCAGCAGAAAGGGTACAACCCCATCAACCAGATCGTAGGCTACATCCTCTCCGAGGATCCCACCTATATCACCAACTTCAACAACGCCCGCACCCTCATCCGTCAGCTGGATCGGGATGAGCTGCTCCAGGAGCTGGTGCGCTATTATCTCAACCTTTGAGAATACGGCTAAATTGTAAACTTTCTGTCACTTTTAGCACTTTATACAACGTCCTTCTTGAAAGAAGGACGTTTTTTGTCCCATTTTACCTGTTTTTTTCCTGCCAATGGAACCATTTCGAGGGGGTAAGTTTGACAAGGAGACAACAATGTGTTACAATTTGGTTACAACTTAATTGGTAAGGAGGTGTATCGTATTGGCTGAAGCGAAGAATCTGCCCCTTATTTATAAGGGTCATCCCCTGCGCAGAAAGGATAATATCCTGTACTACGGCAGCATGGCGGATAAGTATATCATCATGCTCCAGATTCATGACACCGAACAGGTGGATGACCTGAATTTGGCGACCAAGGTCTCTGTGCAGTTACAGCTGACCGATCCGGATCTCAAGAGCCGTGACCGCGTGGTTCGCAAGAGCGAAAAGAACAGCCTGTACGCTGCAATGGACCTGAGTGCTATTTGGCTGGAACGGGCCCTGCAAAACCCCTAACTACACCCGATCACAGATACAAAAGCACGGAGGTTCCCAATGCGACGACTGACAAAGAAAATCACATCCCTCGTTCTACTTGCTTCTTTCACCGCAAGTCTCAGCTCCATGACCCTGGCCGCAGACGTAGGCACCGTGACGGACGACTGCGTTCGCCTGCGCCGGGAGGCATCCACCAGCTCTGACTCTCTGGGTATGCTGGTCAAAGGTGATAAGGTCTCCATCCTGGATCAGGAAGACAACGGCTGGCTGAAGATTACCTACACCGACAGCGAAGGCACCCACACCGGTTATGTCTCCGGCGAGTTTGTCAAGACCAACGCCACCAAGAAGGCAGAGAGCAAGAAGACGACCTCAAAAGATACAGAAACGACCACCAAGGCCAAGGCGGACACCACCAAAAAGGCCGCTAAGACCGAGAAGAAGACCACCAAGAAGGTCAAGAAGCAGCAGGCTGCCGCGGACACGTCCGCTGTCTCCCTGGGCACTGGCACCGTCACCAACGGCGGTAAGAAGCACAAGAAGATCAACCTGCGCGCCGCCACCGCTACCGATGCAGACGTGATCTGCAAGGTCCCCGTGGGCACCGAAATTGAAATTCTGGCGGACAAGGACGCTGCCGGCTGGTATCAGGTGCGCTACACCGCAGAAGACAAGACCGTCTATTCCGGCTATATGATGGGCAACTACGTGCAGACCGCTGTCACCGCACAGCCTGCCACCGCTGCCACCGTCATCGGCACCAAGAAGGCACACAAGGCCATCAACATCCGGGCGGAAAAGAGCCTGGACGCTGACATCGTGTGCAAGGTCCCCGTAGGCGGCACCCTGGACGTGATCGCTGAGGCGGACGCCGACGGCTGGTGCCAGGTGAGCTATCAGGATTCCACCGGCACCTACAACGGCTATATGCGGGAAGAGCACGTGGACACCGACAACACCGATGCCACCAATCTGACCGGTGTGGTCAAGACCAAGAAAAAGAAGATCAACATCCGCGCCGCCAAGAGCGCTGACGCCGACGTGGTGTATAAGGTTCCCGCCGGCAAGAGCGTGTCCATCATCGGCGCACTGGACGAGGATGGTTGGTACCAGGTCAGCTATAAGGATGACAAGGGTACCCACAAGGGCTACATGATGGCTCAGTATATCTCCGTCCCCAGCATCTCCACCGGCACCATTGGCACCTCCAGCGCCGTCCTCCGCGCTTCCGCGGACAGCAGCTCTGAGATGCTCTGCGTCATCCCCGAAGGCAACAAGGTCTCTGTCCTGGCCGCCCTGGGTGACTGGTATCAGGTGGAATACGACAACAAGATCGGTTACGTGGACGCCAACTGCGTGGAATCCGAAGCCCTGAGCAAGAGCAAGGGCTATGGCACCGTCGCCGTTGACACCCTCAACGTCCGCGCTAAGCGGAACATCGAGTCCAACGTGGTCACCAAGATGAGCAAGGGCACCACCTTCCGCATCACCAGCGCCAAGGACGGCTGGTATGGCGTGACCTTCAACGGCGTCAGCGGCTATGCAAAGGCAGAATATGTCACCGCCACCGACACCATCGACTCTGGCTATGTCCAGGTCACCTCTCAGACCCTGAAGCTGCGCTCCGGCGCCGGCACCGACTATGACCAGCTGACCATCGTGCCTTACGGCACCGTCCTGAAGATCCACGGCTCCCTGGGCAGCTGGTATCAGGTGAAGTACAACGGCAAGGAAGGCTACGTGTGCGGCGATTACACCTCCGCCACCACCTCCAGCGGCTACAAGGCTTATCCCGACTTCGCCAAGGTCACCGCTTCCGCTCTGGGTCTGCGGGTCAAGCCCGGCACCGACAGCGATAAGTCCTTCACCATCCCCAATGGCACCATCGTGTCCGTCCGCGGCATGAAGGATGGCTGGTATAAGGTCGTCGTCTACGGCACCCATACCGGTTATATCGACCCGGGTTACACCGAGAGAAGCTCCGGTCCCGCTACCGTGCCTCAGGTCACCACGCCCTCTACCACCACTGGTACGACTGGCACCACGACCACCGGCACCACCGGTTCCACCACCACTTCTGGCTCTTCCAGCTCCAGCTCCTCCAGCAGCTACTCCTCCGGTTCCTCCGGCGGCGGCAGCGGCGCAGCAGTTCTGGCTTATGCACAGCGGTTCGTGGGCAACCCCTACAAGTGGGGCGGCACCAGCCTGACCAACGGCGCCGACTGCTCCGGCTTCGTCCAGAGCGTCTACGCTCACTTCGGCAAGAGCCTGCCTCATAGCTCCTACGCGGACGCACACGTGGGACGCGGGGTCAGCAAGTCCGATATGCGTCCCGGTGACATCGTCGTCTACGGCGGTCACGTGGGCATCTACGCCGGCGGCGGCAAGCTGCTGAGCGCACTGGGCAAGAAGTATGGCATCACCTATTGCAGCGTCAACTACAAGCCCATCCAGGCGGTTCGCCGTCTGTTCTAAGTGATCTCTCACTTGTGATTTCAGCAGCTCCCCTTTTGGGGAGCTGCTTTTTTATTTTGAATTTTTTGTGCTGATTCGACAGGAACAGAAATTTCCACTCATAGTTCCACGCCGTGCGGTCAAACTAGGCTCAGAAAATCTTCTCGGGATTTTCAACGGTAACGAATCTGAATAGAAAGAAAAAAGGAGATGTACGAAATGGCAACTAGCAATCGTGTCATCGTGCCCGCAGCCCGTGCGGCTCTGGATCAGTTCAAGATGGAAGCAGCCAACGAAGTCGGCGTCAACCTCAAGCAGGGTTACAACGGCGACCTGACCGCAAAGCAGGCCGGCAGCATCGGCGGCCAGATGGTCAAGAAGATGATCGAAGCCTACGAGAACGGCATGAAGTAATCGCTCTGATACCAAAGGAGCGAAAGAAAAGCGGAGGTAAAAACCTCCGCTTTTTTGTTTATTCCCAAGTTTTTTCCGACAGCTGTTTTGCCATTGTTGCCACGTCCGGAATCTTCTCCGTCTCCAACACCTGCGTCAGGTCGAAGATGCGCGTTCCCATGGGCGCTCTCGGTGTGGTCTTCCGGAAATCTGTCTCGTAAAACTGCTCCACGAAAAAGTATCGTTCCCCGATCATGTCATAGCCCTTGCTCCTGCCGTTTTCGATGGCCTTGTTGATGGTCTCCTTATGTGCGTCCGTCATGGCGCCCCGCTCCACATTGTACTCCAGCTCACCTTGCTCGTTTCGCACAGTAGTGATGATGGCTTCGATCTTTCCAATCGCGCGCACGCTCTTATTCTGGTACAGACCCAAATAGTCATGCGCTCGGAATCCGCGGTGGAGGGCATCGTGATAGACATTTTCCTTCGTGTTGAAGTCGATCGTCTGCCCTGCCAGCTGCACACGCAGGTATTTCCACCCATCCGACACAGGGATCAGGCGGTCACTATAGCAGTAGTTCAAGAAGTCATCCAAAACCTCCTGCATCTCATAATCGCGGTCGTCGATCACTTCCTGAATCTCCTTGACCAGCGCCTCAAAGGTGGTGTTGATGTGCTGTATTGGCCGGGAGATGGTCTTGTTATACTCCGCCAACTGGGCTTCAAATGCCGCCTTTTTCTCCGCAGCCATGTACTCCGGCGCTAGGGTCATGAGCACCTTATACTGCTCCTCCCCGAACGCCTGCAAATGCCGCATCAACTGGTCGGCATAAAACCAATCAGACATTTTTGTTTCCACAACGATTTTGAAGCTCTGCTGCGTGATGGTCGCATCCGGGACGCTCTGCCTGCTCTTCTCTTGCAGGTTGAACACGATCTCCGGCTCAAAATCGTCACTGAAAAACGCAGATTTCAGCAGATAGAAAAACTTTTCAGAGGAATACTGATACAGTCGGGACAGCAGCAGCATGGCGTTGGCCGTGGCGACATTCTCTTTTTCGTGATACCTTTGGAAATAGTGAATCTTCATCGCCCTGCTATGCTTACTTCCCTTCCTTCGCCAACAATTCCTCTGCCAGCTGGATGGATTCCAGGATCATGCCGTCGCAGTGTGCCTTCTTGTTCATCTTGGCCAGCTCCTGGTTCTTGCGCAGCAGGTCGGGGCAGTTCAGGCTGCCGCCGTGGCGTTCCTTCAGGATGCGCAGGTACTCGGACACGGTGGCGTCGCTGGCGCCTTTGAGCCCCAGGACCATCAGGCCGCCGGTGATGGCGCCGCAGGTGGAGCCGATCTTCATGCCGGCGCCGAAGTTCTTAGACAGCTGCTTTGCCATGTCGTGATCCAGGCCCATCTCTTCCCATGCGGGGATGAGAACGGCCTGGGCGCAGTTATAGTTGCCGCAGCTGCCGCTGCGCAGTTCTTTTGCTCGTTCCATTGCTTTGCTCATAACGATACGCTCCTTTATCTTTGTCAGTTCAATCGGTTTTCATTGTCCTCAAATTGTACTCTTACATGGTCTAGAATACCTCGATTTTCCCGCTTTTGCAAGCCCGGATCGTCATTTAGCAGCCATTCCGCCCCTTCTTTCGCCTGCTGCAACACCTGCACGTCCTCCACCAGGTCGGCCAGCTGCAACTGGGGCAGGCCGTGCTGTCTCTGGCCGAAGAAATCGCCGGGGCCGCGGAGTTTCAGGTCTTCCTCTGCGATCTGGAAGCCGTCGTTGGTGGCACAGAGCGCCTTCAAACGCTGGCGGGTCTCCTTGCCTTGGTGGGAGGAGACCAGGACACAATAGGATTTGGCGTCGCCTCGTCCCACGCGCCCTCGGAGCTGGTGGAGCTGGGAGAGGCCGAAGCGTTCGGCGTTCTCGATGACCATGAGGGTTGCCCGGGGCACATCCACGCCCACCTCGATGACGGTGGTGGCGCAGAGGATGTCGATGTCTCCGGCGGCGAAGGCGGCCATGACCGCCTCCTTGTCCTTCCCCTTCATCTTCCCGTGGAGCAAGCCCACCCGTAGGCCGGGGAACACCTGGGTCTGCAAGGTCTGGGCGTAGGTGGTCACCGCTTTCAAGTCCTGACCGCCCTCCTGCCCTTCCTCCACAGCGGGACAGACCATATACACCTGGTGCCCCTCCTGGACTTGCTTGCGCACGAAACCGTACATCCGCTGCCGGAGGGCTTCCCCCACCAGGAAGGTGTCCACGTTCTGGCGTCCTGGGGGACGTTCGTCGATGATGGACACTTCCAAGTCACCATATAACAGGAGCGCCAAGGTCCTTGGGATGGGGGTGGCGGACATGACCAGCACGTGGGGGTGGATGCCCTTCCCCTTCTGCGCCAGGGCAGCCCGCTGGTTGACACCGAAGCGGTGCTGTTCGTCGGTGATGACCAGACCCAGATTGGCGAAGGTCACCCCGTCGGTGAGCAGGGCGTGGGTGCCCACCACCAAGTCCACGGCGCCGGTGGCCATGGCGTCGTAAATCTTTCGTTTCTCCGCCGCTCGGAGGGAGCCGGTGAGCAGTCCCACACGGATGCCGCTGGGGGCCAGCAGGGTTTGCAGGGTCTGGGCGTGCTGTTGGGCTAAGATTTCGGTGGGTGCCATGAGGGCGGACTGATAGCCGCTCTGTGCCATGAGCCACACGCAAGCCGCGCCCACCACCGTCTTGCCGCTGCCCACGTCCCCCTGGAGCAGGCGGTTCATGGGGACGCCGCGAGTCAGGTCACGAGCTGCGTCCTCTGCCGCGCGCTGCTGGGCACCGGTGAGCTGGAAGGGCAGCAGGGCGTAAAAGCCCCTCAGGTCGCCGCTGGCGCAGCGGATGCCCACCTCCTCTGTCCGCCGCTGGCGGAGTAAGGCCAGGCCGATGGAGAAGTAGAACAGCTCCTCAAAGACCAATCGCCGCCGGGCGATGGCCAGCTCCTCCCAGGACGGGGGGAAGTGGGCGATACGGACGGCGTAGGTGCGGGTGG
The DNA here is from genome assembly GCA_934597165.1 of uncultured Oscillospiraceae bacterium. Taxonomy (GTDB): domain Bacteria; phylum Bacillota; class Clostridia; order Oscillospirales; family Oscillospiraceae; genus Onthomonas. The sequence continues at coordinate 25,582 of CAKTQP010000012.1, read as the reverse complement.
CCAGCTGGTAACGCTGGCGGATGGTCTGGGGCAAGTCCTCCGGCCACTCCGCCCAGGGCTGCTCCAGGCACCAGGCCACGGCACTGGCCAACAGGTGGTTGGAGATGCCGGCGGTCAGGGGGTAGATGGGCATGATGCGGCCGGTGTCCTGCCGACGGTGCTCCGGTTCGAAGATGGGATTGGTCATCCCCTTCCGCCGCTGGGTGCCCGCTATGGTGCCGTAGAACACGTAGGTCTGCCCCACCTGTAGGGCGGTGCGGACGTAGCTCTGGCCGAAAAAGGTGATGTTCAGCACCCCGGTGTCGTCCGCCGCTCGAAGACGGGTCACTTCCCGCCCCTTGGTGATGCGGCTGGTGCGGGGCGTCTCCACCACCACCGCTGCCACACAGCATTTCTCCCCCACCGGCGCGCCCTCTACCGGGTACACCGTCCGCCGATCCTCGTACTGCCGTGGGAACCAGCGGAGCAGGTCGTCCGCGGTCTCGATGCCCAGCTTTTGCAGCCGCGCCGCCCGGTTGGGGCCGATGCCTGGGAGCATTTGGATGGGGCGTTCCTTGTCCATGGAATCCCTCCCTTCCTTGTCCATTTCTGTGTTTATTATACCAGGCTCTCTCCCGTTCTGAAATCCCTAAAAGGGGATCATTGGCGGGAAAACCGGCATTTTTTCTTCCTATTTGCCCTTGCTTTTTCCTTATGGTATGATAAAATAGAAAAGTGTTTTGTATAACAGTATGATAAAATGGTCTTGATAGGCGAATGTCCCTGTCCTCGCCTGGAAGAAACCGATTTTGAAGGAGTGCATCCCTATGAGCACCTACAACACCGCCGATCTGCGCAGACAGAATCGAAGCCGTGTATTCCGCTATATTTTCGACTCGGAGACCCCCGTCACCAAGCAGGAGATCGCCCAATCCCTCTCCCTGAGCCTGCCCACGGTGGGACAGAACCTGAAGGAGCTGCAGGAGTGCGGTCTGCTGGAGACCCAAGGCACCTTCCACTCCACCGGTGGACGCAAGCCCCGTGCCATCGGCGTGGCCGCCGGAGTGCGCTGCGCTGTGGGCATCATGATCTCCGTGTACCACATCCACATGGTGTGCATCGACCTGCGCGCCAATCTCATCTGCCAGACCTCCATCATCTGCGATTTCGCCGCCACGGACGAGTATTTCCACAACATGGCGGTGGAGCTGGAGCAGTTTTTGGACGAGTACCACATCGACCGGGATCACCTGTTAGGGGTGGGTGTGGCGCTGCCGGGCATTGTGGATGAGGCACATGAGACGGTGACCCTCTCCCCCTTTGTGGAGGCGGAGGAGTTCCCCACCCAGCAGCTCAAGCAGTATATCCCCTACCCCTGCTTCATTGAGAATGACGCCAACGCCGGCGGCATTGCGGAGTGGTGGGATCACAAGGATCGGGAGCATGAGAACAGCATGGTGTATCTGTCCGTCCAGCGTGGAGTGGGCGGCGCGGTGCTGATGAACGGGGTGAGCTACATGGGGCATCACCATCACAGCGGCGAGTTCGGCCATATGTGCATCGTCCCCCACGGCGAAAAGTGTCTGTGCGGCATGGAGGGCTGTTTGGAGGCATACTGCTCCACCGCTCGCATCAGCACGGACTTGGGCATCACCCGCGAGGAGTTCTTCGAGGGGCTGGAACAGGGCAACCCGGATTTCCAGGCGCGCTGGGACAAGTATCTGGACTATCTGGCCATCGGCATCAACAACATCCGCATGGTGCTGGACTGCAACGTGGTTTTGGGTGGTGTGCTGGCGCAGTTCATGGAGCCGTACATTGACGACCTGCGGCAGCGTCTGTGCCGCATCAACCCCTTCGGCAGCGGCGGCAGCTATTTGGAGCTGTCGCGGTATCGGTCTTGGTCGACCTGTGTTGGGGTGGCGCTGCATTTTATTTCGGAGTTTATTGATTCTATTTGAGTTGAAAAAGAACCACGTAACGGTTGGAATAAACGTTACGTGGTTCTTCTTTTGTTTTGCTCTACTATAGAAGGGGAAACCCCCAGGGGTAGGTTTGCATAATTGCTCATCCTTGTACTCCTACCCGAACCGTCCCCCCGCCTGTTGACAGGCGGAGCCTCCGCTAAAAACCTGCCCCCGGCAGGTTTTCTTAACGCTGCGGGGTTCGCCCTCTTTTCGTCTACGACGAAAATTCACCCACTCCTGCGCTTTTTGAACGATTAGGAGAATTTCGCTGACTGCGGTCAGCGACCAGGGGCGTCGCCCCTGGACCCCACTTCCTTTTCTTCCATGAAGCAAAAGGAAGCGAAAAGAAGTTTAGGCGCGCTGCGCGGCTTGAACTTTGGAAACAGACAGCCTCGCTTTATTCCGCAAAGTCTTCCTTCTTCATAGACAACGAGATCCGTTTCTTCGCCACGTCCACGTCGATGACGGCCACCTGCACCACGTCGCCTACGGACAGGACTTCGCTGGGGTGTTTCAGGTAGCGGTCGCTGATCTTGGAGATATGGACCAGGCCGTCGTGGTGGACGCCGATATCCACGAAGGCGCCGAAGTCCACCACGTTGCGGACGGTGCCTCGCAGGGACATACCCACTTTCAAGTCCTTCATCTCCAGCACGTCCTGGCGGAGCATGGGGGCGGGCAGCTCGTCACGGGGGTCGCGGCCGGGTTTGAGCAGCTCGGCGGCGATGTCCTGCAAGGTGGCCTGTCCCACGCCGCAGGTTTGGGCGGCTTCGGTCAGGTCGAGGCTCTTCAACTTCAAAGCCAGCGCCTGGATGGAGCCTTCGGCCACGTCCTGCAAGGTGTAGCCGCACAGGTTCAGCAGGGCGGTGGCGGCGGCGTAGGATTCCGGGTGGACGCCGGTGTTGTCCAGGATGGAGTCGCTCTCCGGCACACGCAGGAAGCCGGCGCACTGCTGGAAGGCTTTGGGGCCTAGCTTGGCCACCTTGAGCAGCTCCTTCCGGGCGTGGAAGGGGCCGTGTTCCTCGCGGTAGGCCACGATATTTTTGGCGGTGGTGGCGTTGAGGCCGGCGATATGGGTGAGCAGCGCAGGCGAGGCGGTGTTCACGTCGGCACCGACGGCGTTGACGCAATCTTCTACCACGCCGCCCAAAGCGGCATCCAGGCGGGCGGCGGGCATATCGTGCTGGTACTGGCCCACGCCGATGGATTTGGGGTCGATCTTGACCAGCTCCGCCAGGGGGTCCTGCATCCGTCGGGCGATGGAGACGGCGGAGCGCAAGTTCACGTCATACTGTCCCAACTCTTCCGATGCCAGCTTGGAGGCGGAATAGACGGATGCACCCGCCTCGCTGACCACCATGTAGGAGATGGGCAGGTGTTCCTGCTGGATGGCCTCCACCACGAACTGTTCCGCTTCCCGTCCGCCGGTGCCGTTGCCGATGGCCACGTGCTGGATGTGATGGGTCTCCACCAGCTGCTTCAGGCGCTGCATGGAGTCCGCTCGGCGGCGTTTGCTGGTGGTGGGATAGAGGATGGCGGTGTCCAGCACCTTGCCGGTACCGTCCACTACGGCGGCTTTACAGCCGTTGACGAATCCAGGGTCCAAGCCCAGGGTCACGAAGCCCTTTACGGGGGGCTGCATGAGCAGGGGTTTCAGGTTGCGGGAGAAGGTCTGGATGGCGCCCTCGCTGGCCTGTTCGGTAAGCTGGTTGCGCAGTTCCCGGCACAGGGCGGGGAAAATGAGGCGCTGATAGGCGTCTGCGGCAGCCGCTTTGACCAATTCCGCGCTGGCGGAGCTGCCATGGACCCATTTCCGATTCAACAGACGCAGGGAAGGCTCCGGTTCCAGCTCTACGGTCACCTTCAGGAACCCTTCCTTCTCCCCGCGATTGATGGCCAACACCTGGTGTCCCTGGAGACGGCTGACGGGCTGGTCAAATTCGTAGTAATTCCGATAGACCGAGTCCTCCTCCTGAGCTGCCCGGACGGTGAGACGCCCGTGGCGCTGGAGCTCTTCCCGCAGCAGGTTCCGGGTGTCGGCGTCGTCGGAGATGCTCTCGGCGAGAATGTCCGAAGCGCCGGACAAGGCGTCCTTCACTGTCTTGACGCCCTTGTCCGCATCTACGTACCCTTCCGCCAGTGCTTCCGGCACGCTGTCCTTCTGCTGAAGCAGCAGCGCAGCCGCCAGAGGCTCTAAGCCCTTCTCCTTGGCCATGGTGGCACGGGTGCGGCGCTTGGGACGGTAGGGACGGTAGAGGTCCTCCAGCTTGGCCAGGGTGTCCGCTTTGTTCAGCTTAGCGCTGAGGGCGGCGGTGAGCTTGCCTTGGGTCTGGATGGCCTTGCGAATCTCCTCCCGCCGGGCGGACAGGTTGCGCAGGTAATTGAGCCGGTCAGCCAGGTCCCGGAGCACGTCGTCGCTCATGCTCCCGTGGGTTTCCTTCCGGTAACGGGCGATAAAGGGGATGGTGTTGCCTTCGTCCAGGAGCGTGACCACTGCCTCCACGTGGATGGGGTTCAGAGACAGCTCCTGAGCCAGTTGTTGAATGAGTAAATCCATGGATGGTCTCCTTCAATTAAAATCATAAACTAATAATATAGTATATCACATTTCGGAGGCTGGGAAAAGTAGCTGTTTTTTCTGCGGGAGTCCATTATAATAAGAGCATCCCGGAAGGAGGAACCCACATGATCCAAGACATCGCCCCCGCCGTCTTTGACGGCGCATTTCACGACCGCACACCGGAAGATGGCTCGCCTATCTTCTGTTTTTGGAAGAATACCGTCTTGCTAAGCAACGACAACACCCTGCCCACCTATGCCCAGCTGCGTCCACACCTGACCGACACCACCTACCTGTTCGCCATTGACCAGGTAGCGTATTACTTGGGCACCGTGTCAAATCAACTGCCCCTCCCCGGCTTCACCTGGCTCCCCCACCGCACCCTCCGCAAGCTCACCCCCATGTCCCAGACCTTGGCCGGGTTCACCGCCTGGCACTTGGCGCACTGGTACCGGGACAACCGGTTCTGCGGCCGCTGTGGACAGCCCATGACCCACGCCGCAACCGAGCGCAAGCTGACCTGCCCCGCCTGTGGGTATCACACCTACCCCCGTATCAACCCCTCCGTCATCATCGCCGTCCACGACGGCGACCGCATCTTGCTGTCCCGGTACGCCAACCGTCCCGTGACCTGGTACGTGCTCCTGGCTGGGTTCATCGAGGTGGGCGAGACGGCGGAGCAGTGCGTGGCACGAGAGGTGCGGGAGGAGACCGGTCTGCGGGTGAAGAACATCCGCTACTATGGCTCCCAGCCTTGGGGGCTGACAGGCGGGTTGAGCTTGGCTTATACGGCGGAGTTGGATGGCTCTGATGAACTGCGTGTGGATGCCAATGAGTTGGCTGAGGCGCGGTGGTTCCGGCGGGAGGAGGTGCCGGTGAACGAGCGGGATCGGGCGTCGGTGACGCAAGATATGATGAGAGCGTTTGTGGCGGGGAAATTCTAGCGCGTTTTCGGAGGGCAAGGCCCCTGGTCGCTGACCGCAGTCGGCGCCGCAGCGTTAAGAAAACTTGCCAGTGGCAAGTTTTTAGCGTAGGCCATGCCTGTTTTACAGGCATGGTGCGTTGGTTCTTGCACTGAGTTGAGTCCCATTCTCGCCGGGGGTTCTCCCTCCTACGTAGCACATAACAAAAGAAGAACCACACAACGCCAATTTCCAACGTTGCGTGGTTCTTTTTATAGAATCTACGGGTTCGACAATCCCTCAGTCAGCTGCGCTGACAGCTCCCTTTGCACAAGGGAGCCATAGATTTCCAAAACCTTGCTCCCGTTCTTAGATCGCATCCAGCGCCTGCGCCAAATCGGCGATCAGGTCAGCCGCATCCTCGATGCCGCAGGAGTAGCGCACCAGGCCGGCGGGGATGCCTGCCTCTTCCAGCTGCTGGTCGGTGAGCTGTCGATGGGTGGAGGAGGCCGGGTTCAGGCAGCAGGTGCGGGCGTCGGCCACGTGGGTCTCGATGGCGGCGACCTTCAGGTTCTGCATGAAGGTGGACGCTGCCTCTCTGCCGCCCTTTAGCTCGAAGGAGACCACGCCGCAGCCGCCGTTAGGCAGGTACTTCTGTGCCAGATCATAGTACTTGTTGCCGGGCAGGCCGGGGTAATTGACGTAGGCCACCTTGGGGTGGTTCTGGAGGTATTCCGCCACCGCCTGGCCGTTTTCACAGTGGCGCTTCATGCGGACGTGGAGGGATTCCAGACCCAGGTTGAGCAGGAAGGCGTTCTGAGGTGCCTGGATGGAGCCCAGGTCGCGCATGAGCTGAGCGGTACACTTGGTGATGAACGCGCCCTCTTTGCCGAACCGCTCGGCGTAGGTGATGCCGTGATAGCTATCGTCGGGGGTGCACAGGCCGGGGAATTTGTCCGCGTGTGCCATCCAATCGAAGTTGCCGGAGTCCACGATGCAGCCGCCGACGCCTGCGCCGTGACCGTCCATGTACTTGGTGGTGGAGTGGGTGACGATGTCAGCACCCCACTCGAAGGGACGGCAGTTGATGGGCGTGGGGAAGGTGTTGTCCACGATGAGGGGGACGCCGTGGGCGTGGGCTGCTTTGGCGAACTTTTCGATGTCCAGGACAGTCAGAGCCGGGTTGGCGATGGTCTCACCGAAGACGGCTTTGGTGTTGGGACGGAAGGCGGCGTTCAGCTCTTCCTCGGTGCAGTCGGGAGAAACGAAAGTGGTCTCTACGCCCATCTTGGCCATGGTGACGGCGATGAGGTTGAAGGTGCCGCCATAAATGCTGGAGGAGCAGACCAGGTGGTCGCCGCACTGTGCCACGTTGAAGAGGGCGAAGAAGTTGGCTGCCTGACCGGAAGAAGTGAGCATGGCTGCGGTGCCCCCTTCCAGGTCGGCGATCTTGGCGGCCACGTAGTCATTGGTGGGGTTCTGGAGGCGGGTGTAGAAGTAGCCCTCGGCTTCCAGGTCGAAGAGCTTGCCCATATCCTCGCTGGTGCTATATTTGAAGGTGGTGGACTGAATGATGGGGATCTGACGGGGTTCGCCGTTGCCGGGGGTGTAGCCGCCCTGGACGCATTTGGTATTGATCTGATAATCGCTCATAGTAGGTTCATCCTTTTCTGTTTGATCGTAAGTGAAATGGGAAGCTCACAACTGCACCAGGGTCACCGGGTGTCCTAGCGCCGGGAGCAGCTTTTCCCGGAAGTCGGCGGTGCTGAACTGGACGGTGGAGGTGTTGATACAGGGGTGGCAGCCGAAGGCGGTCTGCTGGTACAAGTCCTGGTCGATGAGCAGGGTCACCTGGCAGTCCGGGTCGTACATGAGCCCCAGGACGGTGACGGAACCGGGGGTCAGGTTGAGCAGCCGCTCCATGTCCTCGGGACCGCCGAAGGAGAGGCGGCTGGAGCCGATCTGGGCGGAGAGGTCTTTGGTCTTGAAGGGCTTGTCGCCGGGCATGAGCAGGAGGTAGAATTTGGTCTTCTGCCGGTTGCACAGGAACAAATTTTTGCAGATGTCCTGCCCCAACGCCTGGTCGATCTCCTGGCACATCTCCATGGTGTCGGCGTGGTCGTGATCCACCCGGCGGAAGGGGATGTCCAGCTGGTCCAGCAGGTCATACACTGCGATTTCTTTCTCCAAACGGTCGGTCACGTCGGCCGGACGACCCTGAAATACTTCCATTGTGTAAAGCTCCTTTTGTGTTTTTCTCATTGTAACATAGTATCACACCCGCCCGCAACCTGCAACCAGGCAGCGCGCTTCTTGCAGACTGCCCGGTGCCGAAAAAACAGCCTCCTGGGAGGCTGTTTTTCTGCGTTACGTAAAGTCAAAGTGGAAGCCGGTACAGCCGGCCTTGCCCCGCTTGGGCGACCCTGGCAGCTGACCCCGGACGGTCAGTTCCTTCTCTCCGCCCGGTTGGAGGGCCAGGGAAAAAGTCTTTTCCAACTGCCGCTTTTTGCCGTTGGACAGCTTCACGTCCACCCGGATGGTGGCGGATGTGATCTTAAAGTGACACCGGTTCTTCACCCGCAGATTCACGGTATACTTCCCGCTGGACGGTCGATAGCTGTCATCCAGCCACTGGACGGACAGGCTGTTGGACTTGGGCTTCTCGTACACGTACAGGGTCATGTTCCGGACGGTGCCGTTGGTGAAAGTGACGGTCACCTTGGTGCTGCCCAGCTTTTTGGCCAGGAGCATGAACGCTTTGGAGCCGCTGGTGAGCTTCACGCTGGCCACCTTGCCCTTTTTCACCGCCACCTTGCGGATGGACACCACCCCTTTGTACTTGGGGCGGATGGTGACGGTCTTGCCGGGATAGAGCTTGGCGGTGGCACGGGAGAGCTTGGCGCTGCCTTTGGCCACCTTGACCTGGGTGGTCTTGCGGGCGCCGTTGCTGAAGGTCACCTGCATACTGGTGCTGCCCGCTTTTTTCCCGGTGATCTGGATGTTCCGTCCTCCGTTGACCGCCTTCGCCGTGGCCAGCTTGGGGTCGGATATGGAGAGTTTCTGGATGTTCCCGTAGCCGTGATAGGAGGGGCTGACGGTGATGGTCGCGCCCACGTAGGTGGTCACGTTGGCAGGCAGGGTGACGCTGCTCTTGGTGTGGACGCCGCCCTTAGGTGGCTCGGACACCGAGGAGGTGGCAGCGCCGGGGTGTGGATCCGCTGCCGCCGCCTGGGGGATGCCGCCGCCCAGAGCGCCCAGCAGGAGCCAGGCGGCCAAGAGCGCAGCCAATACGGTGGTTGGTCGATGGGATGGTTTCATCATGGTTCTCCCTTTGTCATACACCATAGATAACTTGCTGTTTAACGTTTACTATAACACATCTGCCCTGGGATTGTCCAGAAAACAGATGCAGTACGGGATTGCAGCAGGGGGCAAGATACGGTATGATAGAGGTGAATTTGTGAGGTGAATGGGATGGATGAGCAGGAATTGGCGCTGTTTTTGATGATAAACGAACCCACGTTCCATTTCCGCGGAAAAGCCTATGGGGTGTGCTGTCCGGACGGCACCTTTGCGACCTGGGACTCCGACGGGAACACCTTTGATTACCCCGATGTCCACACGCTTCTGGACGAGTGGATGATCGCCGGGAAGCCCTTCCGGATGCGGGCGGCGGCAATGCTGCCTGTGGAAAACGAAGACCTTTTCTAAAACACGATGCGTCCTGCGTCGTGTTTTTTCTGCACAGTTATCTGGGGACGCAAAAAAGTGACGCACGAGGCGTCACTTTTTCGCAAGTTCAGAATGGAATTGGGAAGGATCAGACTTTGCACTTCAGGCGCAGCAGCAGGGCCAGGACGAAGACCATGACCTGGCAGGCGATGATGCAGATGAAGCCTGCGGCGACGCTGACGTTCTCCATGAGGATGCCGGCGACGGTGGTCATGATGAAGCCGCCGATGTTGGCGAAGAGGAGGCAGTTGCCGGTGTTCTGCTGGGCAAATTCCGGTGCGACCACTTCTGCGGGCAGGGCCCAAGCGGGGCCACCGGCGAAGTTGAGCAGGCCGAAGGCGATGAAGTACAAGGCGATGAGGGCGCCGATGGGCACGGAATGGATGACCAGGGCGATGATGGTGAAGAAGATGGCGGAGCCGCCGAAGGCCATCATGGTGACCGGGGTGCGCTTGGAGTGGAAGAGTTTATCGCTGAGGACGCCGCCCACCAGGCAGAAGATAATGGTGCTGATGCTGCCCAGGGACATGACGGAGGTGGAGGCGGCGGCATCCAGGCCGGAGCCGGTCAGGAAGAGGGGGAAGACGAAGGCGGTGCCGTAGCAGGAGGAGCAGTAGAAGAACGTCATGATGCCGGTGAGCCAGAAGGCCGGGGACTTGAGGGCTTCACTCCAGTTCTTGGCCTTGTGGAAAGCGCTCTTTGCCTCCTGGCCGGCCACGGGGGTGGCAGTTCCTGCGGTATAGCCTTCGATGGCTTCGTCGATGATGGAGACACCGTGTGCCTTTTCAATGTCCTTGTAGAACAGCAGGATGAGCAAGGCGAAGAGGACGCCGCCGCCCAGGAACAGGTAGCCCATGGTCTGGTACCAAGCCATGTCCTTGCACAGGAAGACGTAGAAGGTGCCCACGGAGACGCTGGCGCCGTAGAAGCAGGACAGGATGCCCTGTGCCATGCCGCGTTCGTTGGACGGGAACCAGACGCTGACCAGTGCCATCAGAGCGGAGTTGGTGGCGCCGCAGCCGAAGCCCTGGATAATGCGGAACAGGTACAGGAGCGCTTCGCTGGCCGGGTTGGTCAGGTAGAGGACGCCTGACAGCGCCATGACCAGCAGGCCGCCGATGATGACCTTCTTGCCGCCGAACTTGCCCATAAAGACACCGGCGAAGAAGGAGAAGATAGCCATAGCCAGGGTGCCGATGGACGAGAGCAGGGACATCTTGCCTGCGCCGATGCCCACGCTGTTCATGATGTCACCGGCCAGTGCCGCGAAGGTCTGGGTGCCGGCGTAGACCAGGACGTAGCACAGGGCCATCAGGATGAAGACGACGAAGCGGTACGCTGGCGCTTTCTTTAACATTACGATCTCTTTTTTCATGGTACTCATTAAAAATTACCCTCCTTGATGTATGATAGGTTCCAAACAGATCTGACTTCTCTCTCCCCCTCTCACAGTTTATAGAGCTTGTGCAGGATGAACGCCCCCAGGCAGGTACACAGCTGCACTCCCACCAGGCAGTACAGCCCCACGGTGGCGTTGGTGGCGCCGATGATGTAGCCGATGACGGTGATCATGAGAGCGCCGCCGATGTTGGAGAACATGAGGTTGGCGCCCATTTTCTGCTGGGCGAACTCCGGTGCGACGATCTCCGCAGGCAGTGACCAGCTGGGGCCGCCGGAGAAATTCAAAAAGCCATAGGCCACAAAGTACAGGCCGATGAGGACGGGGATGGGGACGGATTTGGCGCAGAAGCCGATGATGGCAAAGAACAGGGCTGCGCCGCCGAAGGCCATCATGGTGACGGGGGTACGCTTGGCACGGAAGATCTTGTCGCTGAGGATGCCGCCGAAGAGGCAGAAGACCAGGGTGCTCAGAGTGCCCAGGGACATGATAGAGGTAGCCTGGGCGGGCAGGAAGCCGCAGTGGCTCAGGAAGAGGGGGAAGACGAAGCCGGTGCCGATGGCGGAGACGTCATAGCAGAACAGGGTGAAGCCCAGGATCCAGAACCCGGGGAAGCGCACAGCCTCCGACCAGTTCCGGGGCTTGTCCAGGCTGCCGGCGCCGCTGGTGGTCTCGATCTTTTCCGGGACGTATCCGGCGATGGCCTCGTCGATGACGGCGACGCCGTACTCCTTTTCAATGTCCCGATAGCACACGGCCACGATGATAGCCAGGACCACGCCGCAGGCCACCAGTGCCCAGCCGGTGGTCTGATACCAGGTCCAGCCGTTCTGGCTGCACGCATAGCTGTACACGGTACACAGGGACAGGCTCACCCCGTAGAAGCAGGCCAGGCAGCCCTGTGCCATGGCTCGCTCCCGCTTGGGGAACCAGACGGAGACCATGGTCATGGCGGTGGGAGCGGCCATGCCGGCGCCGATGCCCTGGATGAGGCGGATGAGGCACATGAGGAAGAGGCTGGTGGGGCCAGTAAGGAAGAGGGCGCCGGAGACGGCCATGATGACCAGGCCGCAGAACAGGACCCATTTCCCACCGAACTTGGCGTTGAGCCCACCGGCGATGCCGGCGAAGACGCCCCAGGTCAGGGAACAGATGGACGCCGCCAGGGACAGACCTCCCTCGGCAATGCCGGTGCTGGAGATGATGTCGGTATGGAGCGCCGAGATGATTTGAAGGGTGCCGTAGGCGAAGATGTAGCCCAGGAGCATCATGAAGAAGACCGCGAAGCGGTATTTGGGCGCTTTGGGGATGATGCGTTTCTCTCTCAAAACAGATTTCTCCTTTCGTTTTTTCACACAGGTAAAATTGTCTTTTTCTTAACGTTAATTTTCAAACAATCCGGTCTAGCTAGATAGTACCTTGCCCGCCCCGCTGATTCAATTTACAAACCTTGTGCGTGTTCCACAAAAGGACTGGGCAAAAAAAGCGTCCTTAAGTTGATATTTTCCCGATTTCATCCACAACGACCCACAACAGCGCGCAAAAAACGCCCTCTGGCAGCTGCCAGAGGGCGTTGGTGTTTTTTGGTTATGCCTCTGCTTGGTCAGACGGTTCCTTCATAAATTCGTACACCCGGTAGTACTTCACTTCCATGATCCACTGTGCCATCTCCTCCACCGAGACGGGCATATCGTCCATGACCCAGTTGATGATGACGCTGACGTTGCCCAGGGAGTGGTACCAGACGGAGAACTTCATCTTTTCCGACACCGTCTCCACCGCCTGCCCCTCCTGGGAGAACCAATGGAGGTGCCAGCTCAGATCCCACTCCTTCATGCACTCGGTCATGAAGTCCCGCAGGCAGTTCTGACCGGTGATGGACAGCGCCTGCTTCATGAAGCTGTGGTAGCGCTGGATGTTGCTGAAGTATTGCACCAGGTGGTCATAGATCTCGTCCTTGATGTCCACATCGTGGAAGTCATCCATGATGTAGGTGTAGTAGATCCAGTTGATGAGGTCGTATTTGTCCCGGAAATGGTTATAGAACGCCTGTCGGCTCACGCCTGACTCGGTCAATATATCCTTCACTTTGATGGTGTCCAACGGTTTCTTCTCACACAACCGCAGCAATGCGTCCGCGATGAGCGCCTTTACGTCGATCGCCATATCTCTTCACCTCCAGGGTTTTCTCAGTCCGTTTGTTCCTATTATAGCATTTCTGATGAAAAATCAACATTTTCCTCCCAATTCCAGTTCTTTCTACCCCACATTCTCTATTTTATGAATCTTTTGACAAAAAGCCCATTTTGTACATTTCAGAATATTTCTCCCCAAACATCTACAAGAGGATGCTTTCCCCCTGAAATCCGCAAGTGGAATTTCCCTCAGATTTATAAATTGAGAAACGGCCGCGACCCGGTTATTGTTAAAACATAGACAAGCGGTCCACCCGCTGAACAACCCCTTTTTCCATTTCATGTAACACAAAATTTAGGAGGTAACAAGTATGAAGATCAAAGCTGCTGTCGTAGACGATCAGAGCAAGCCCATGACCATCCAGGAGCTGGACATCCGCGAACCCCTGGACAACGAAGTCCGCGTGAAGATCATCAGCGCTGGCATCTGCCACACTGACATCGCTCACGCCACCAACGAGTGGGGCGTCCCCATCCCCCTGCCCATCGTTCTGGGGCATGAAGGCGCTGGCGTAGTCGAGAGCGTCGGCCCTGGCGTGACCAAGTTCAAGCCCGGCGACAACGTCATCATCTCCAACCCCTCCTGCGGCGAATGTGACGCTTGCAGCGAAGGGATGGAATGGTACTGCGAACAGGCCGCCAACCTGCACATCCTCCTCGATGGCGTGGACTTCTTCGGCACCACCCCCCTCAGCCGCAACGGCGAACCAGTGTCCATCCTGTTCCAGCAGTCCTCCTTCGCAGAATACTGCGTCTCCAACCAGCGCTGCATCACCAAGATCCCCGATGACTTCGATATGCGCATCGCGGGTCCCATCGGCTGCGGTATGCGTACCGGCGCTGGCACCGTGTACAACGTCATCAAGCCCAAGTACGGCGAATGGGTCATCGTCAACGGCGCTGGCACCGTGGGTCTGTCCGCTCTGTGGATGGCAAAGGCCATGGGCGCACGCGTGGTCATCACCGACGTCAACGACGACCGCCTGAAGCTGGCCAAGGAGACCGGTGCGGACGCTATCGTCGACCTGAAGCACAAGACCGCAGAACAGATCACCCAGGAACTGCTGGACGCCATGGGCGGCAAGGGCGCACACTACATGGTGGAAGCCTCCGGCATCTCCATCGACACCGAAAAGGCCATCTGCGCCATCAAGCCCTGTATGCTGGCAGTCCGCGGCGGCGGTCACGTGGCACAGGTCGGTGTTGCTGGCGCCATGCAGTTCGACAACTGGTTCTTCGGCGAAGTGGACAGCAAGAGCATCACTTTCGTCCGCATGGGCAACATCTCCAATGACACCATCATCCACGTCATCTGCGACCTGTACCAGAACGGCAAGTTCCCCCTGGACAAGATGATCGGCTTCTACAAGTTCGAGGACATCCAGCAGGCCATGGCAGACGACATGGCACAGAAGGTCATCAAACCCGTCCTGCTCTTTGACTGATCCCAGTCTATCCTGTCCCACACACACGAAAGGATTTCATTATCATGGCAAATCAATTTGAACATCTGCTCTCCCCCATGCAGATCGGCAACCTGACCATCAAGAACCGTCTCTGCGTGGCACCCATGGGCGAGGGTTATCACGGCCTGGCCGGCCCTCACGGGGAATACAGCGAGCTGGGCATCGAACACATCGTCCAGCGTGCCAAGGGTGGCTTCGGCCTGGTCTTCCTGGGCTGCACTGCGTTCCCGGACAACAAGGTCGATCCCCACAGCGACACCTACAACGTCCTGACCCACAAGGACTCCTATATGAAACAGGGTCACCGGCTCAACGACCGCTGCGCGGTGTATGACACCAAGCTGTTCCAGCAGGTCACCCTGGGCCTGGGCCGCAACGACCCCGGCAACTACTCCTGCTCCCCCCTGCCCGAATTCTATTTCCCCAACATCACCACCCCCGAGCTGACCGTTGACCAGATCCACCAGAAGGTGGACTGCGTGGTGGAGATGGCAGAGCTGTGCAAGAACAGCGGCTTCGCCGGCGTGGAGATCCACGCCCTCCACTGGGGCTATCTGCTGGATCAGTTCGCTATGTCCCTGACCAACCACCGCACTGACGAATACGGCGGCAGCCTGGAGAACCGTCTGCGGGTGTGCAAGGAGATCATCGAGGGCGTCAAGCAGGTCTGCGGCTCCGACTTCCCCGTCAGTATGCGCCTGGGTCTGAAGAGCTACATCAAGGGGCTGAACAAGCCCGACCTGCTGGGCAAGGAAGAGGCTGGCCGTACCCTGGAAGAGGGTCTGCGCATCGCGCAGCTCCTGGAATCCTACGGCTACGACTGTCTGAGCGTAGACGTGGGTACCTATGACTCCTTCTATTACGCCATCGCGCCCAGCTACATGCCCCAGGGCCACGTCATCGACCTGGCGGCCAAGTGCAAGGAAGTGGTGAACATCCCCGTCCTGTGCGGCTCCCGCATGAACGACCCGTTCATGAACGAGAAGGCCATCGCTGACGGCAAGGTGGATGCAGTGGTCATCGGCCGTCAGTCCCTGGCAGACCCCGACTACGGCAAGAAGCTGGAGATGGGCAAGCCGGAGAAGATCCGTCCCTGCATCGGCTGCCTGGTGGGCTGCATGAACCGCCTCCAGACCTGCGCCAACGTCACCTGCGCCGTCAACCCCAGCGCACGCAGAGAGGGCAACTATCACATCGAGAAGACCATGACCCCCAAGAAGGTAGCCGTCATCGGCGGCGGTATCGCCGGTATGGAAGCGGCACGCATCGCCAAGCTCCGTGGCCACGACGTGACCATCTATGAGCGCTCCGGCCGTCTGGGCGGTCTGCTCAACGCCGCTGGCGCGCCCTCCTTCAAGAAGGAGACCCTGCAGCTCATGCACTGGTACATCAATGACGTCCAGGAGATGGGCATCCCCGTGGTGCTCAACGCCGACATGACGGCGGAGAAGCTGAAGGAGCTGGCTCCCGACGCAGTCATCATGGCCATGGGCTCCGGCTCCCTTATGCCCAAGAGCATCCAGGGCATCGAACATCCCAAGGCTGTCTCCTTCATCGACGCCCACGAGACCAAGGAAGCCTATGCCGACGACAAGAAGATCGTGGTCATCGGCGGCGGCCTGGTGGGCTGCGAGACCGCACTGGACTTCGCCATGGACGGCAAGGAAGTCACCGTGGTGGAAGCTGCTCCCGCTATCCTGGGCGCCAGCAAGATGCTGCCCCTGATGGTGCGCCAGATGATCCCCGATCTGCTGGACTACTACAAGGTCAACTGCATGCCCGGCTATCAGATCGACGCCATCAACGACCAGGGCGCCGTCATCTCCCCCACGGACGGCGGAGACCCCATCCAGCTGGACGCCGACCACGTCATCATCGCCATCGGCAGAAAGCGTGCGCCCTCCTTTGCCAAGGAGCTGTTCGGCTCCGGTATCGAAGTGTACTCTGTGGGTGACATGAACGAGGTGGGCAACGTCTACACCAGTGTCACCGCTGCCTACGAGGTGGCACGCAGCCTGTAAGCGCCCCCCTTTCCTACTTCTTCTACTTTCATTTTATTTCAGGTATCAATCCTATCTTTCATTCTGATCCCTATCGCACCCCTGGCAGGGAGCAGATGCTCCCTGCCAGGCCATTTTATGCTAGATTCTGTTCTACGAGGAGGGTTTTCCGTGACTAAGGTAACCATTTTTTCCGGTTTTCTCGGAGCCGGAAAGACAACGCTCATCAAAAAGCTCATCCAGGAAGGCTACGCGGACGAAAAGATCGTTCTGGTGGAGAACGAGTACGGTGATGTGAACGTGGACGCCACCTTTCTCCAGGGCACCAACGTGGCCATCACCGAGCTGACTGCCGGCTGCATCTGCTGCAGCATCTCTGGCGACTTTGGCAGCGCCCTGCGCTCCATCCTGGGTTGGATGGAACCGGACCGCATCTTCATCGAGCCCTCCGGCGTGGCCAAGCTCTCCGACGTATTGCGGAACATCAACCAATCCTCCTGTCGGGATCAGTTGGAGATCGACGCGGTGGTAACGGTGGTAGACGCCAGCAAGTGCGCCCTCTATGTGGAGAACTTTGGCACCTTCTACGAGGACCAGATCACCTCCGCCACCTCCCTCCTCCTCACCCGCACCGACTGCGTCTCCCCTGAGACGTTGGATGCCTGCGTCCGCCTCCTCCGACAGTACAACCCGGACGCTCCCCTCATCACCACCCCCCTCTCCGCCCTCCACGGCACCCAGGTCCGTCAAGTGATGGAGCACACCAACAGCGTGCCCGCCATCTTGGATGACCTCCAAGTGGAACTGGCGGGACAGACCCGGCTGACCACACACTCCGCCGACAGCCGGAACGCCCTGTACCGCGGTCTGCGCAAGGGTACCCCCACCGGCAGCAAGCTGGCACAGAAGCCCGCCTTCTCCACCGTGGGCTTTGAGACCACCCAAGCCTTCTCCCAGGCACAGCTGACCGACCTGCTGGGACAGCTCTCCGACCAAAACGCCTTCGGCTCCGTCCTCCGCGCCAAAGGCTCTGTCCCCACGCCGGACGGCGGTTGGCTCTACTTCGACTATGTGCCGGGCGAGGAGCACATCCGGCCAGGAACGCCGGATGTGACGGGAAAGCTCTGCCTCATCGGCGTTGACCTGCAAGAATCCGCCCTGAAACAGCTGTGGCTGAACGCCGGAAAGGAGACCGCCCGATGAAACTGCCTGTTTACCTATTTGCCGGTTTTTTGGACAGCGGCAAGTCCACCCTCCTGCGCACCAAAGTGGAACAGGGGGACATCCCCACCGACGGCCCCTCCCTGCTCCTGCTGTGCGAGAACGGTCAGACCGGCTTTTCGCCTGACTGGTGCGCACGCTACCAGGTCACGCCCCTGCGCTTCAAGACACCGGCGGAGCTGACCGCTGCCGCTGTGGGCGAGGCACTCCGGAAACAGCCCTATCAGCGGGTGCTGGTGGAGTACAACGGGATGTGGGATTTCAGCCTGCTCTTCCGGGCCTTCTCTGCGCCGGATCAGGATGTTTCCCTCTTCGCCGTGGCCAAGTACGCCTGCTGCCACAGCGCCCTCTTCCCCTCCTACGCCAAAAACCTCTCCGACCTGACCCTGGGACAGCTTCGCTCCTGTGACCAGGTGTTCCTCAATCGGATGCCCCCCAATAACGACCAGAAGCCCCTCTACGACCTGGTGCGCAAGTACACCGGCCGCGCGGAGATCCACTACCAGTACACCGATGGGACGGAGCAGGTGGACGACACCGACTACGGCACCCTCTACTCCATGGACGCCGACCCCATCCGCATCCCGGACGCTGCCTTTGCGTTCTTCCGTTATGACCTGAACCTCCATCCTACACGCTACGACGGAAAGACCGTGCAGCTGCGGGGCAAAGTCCAGCTGGACGGCCCCTCCTCCTTCCAGCTGGGGCGCACCATTTTACGCTACTCCATCCACGACGCCACCTATCAAGGGCTGCTCTGCCACACCGGTTCGCTTCCCATGCCGGAGGCAGACCAGTGGGTGACGGTCACCGCTGTCCTCCGCCTGGATGCCGGGCAGCCGGTGTTGGACGTGACTGCCTGGGAGCCCACCTCCCCGGTGCTGCGGGATCTGACCGCCTTTTTGTAACCTCCCCTCTTTCCCTGAAAGGAGCTTTTTATGACCGCATTGAACGTTTTCTATCACGTGCCCGACGGCCGCCGTGCCGATTTCCTGGCCGCCATCGACCGAGAGCAGATCCGCACCCAGGTCTACCAGGAGCCTGGCTGCCTGCGCTACGACTTTTATGTAGATGCCAACAGCGAGGACGGCCTGCTGCTGGTGGAAGGTTATGAGACGGAAGCGGACTTCGACTTCCACAAGGAATCCGCCCACTTTCAGCGCTATGTACAGCTGGAGCAGGAGTTCCACGTGACCATGGACGTGAAGATTTACCGCGACTGAGACGAGAAAAAGTGACGTGGATACGTCACTTTTTTGCTTTTTCCATATAAAAACCCCCACCTTCCGACCAGCTGCCGGAAGGCGGGGGTTTTGTTTTGGGATATTTCTCTTAGTCAAAGAGCAGGACAGGCTTGATGACTTTGCCGCTGACGCAGTCGTCCATGGCCTGGAGGATGTCCTCGAACTTGTAGTAGGTGATGATCTTTTCCAAGGGGAACTGACCCTTCTTGTAGAGGTCGCAGATGACGGGGATGATGATGTCGTTGGACACGTTGCCCATGCGGATGAAGGTGATGATCTTGCTGTCCACGGGGCCGAAGAACCAGCTGTCGAAGTTGATCTCATTGGCCACAGCCGCCTGTGCCACCTGGCCGCCGCCACGGACTGCCAGCATCGCGGTCTTGATGGCGCTGGGGACTGCGGTAGCTTCCACCATGTGGTGGGCGCCCTTGCCGCCCATGGCGTTCAGGATGGCCTGGACGGCTTCTTCCTGGGACATGCCGCGGGTGTTGACCACCTGGTCTGCGCCGGTCTCCTTGGCCAGCTTCAGACGTTCGTCGTTGATGTCCACCACGACCACCTGTGCGCCCATGGCCTTGGCCACCCACATCGCCGCCAGACCCACAGGGCCAGCGCCGTTGCAGAGGACCCACTCGCCGATGGTGGGCTTCAGGACATTGTACACAGAGCCAGCACTGGTGCGCAGGGCACAGCCGATGGGGCCGGCCAGCTTCAGGTCGAAGTCGTCGGGGATCTTGGTGATGCAGCGCTGGTTGGAAACGCAGTATTCCGCAAAAGAGGACTGCTGGAACAGGATGTGGACCGGTTCGCCGTCACGAGTCAGCGGAGTGGTGCCGAAGAAGTCCACGCCGTCCAGCAGGATGTGCAGGTTGGCGGACTGCTCGCAGTACCATTCCTTGCCCTCGTTGCAGGCGTCGCACTGGCCGCAAGAGGGGTTGGAGACGATGACGTGGTCGCCAGGCTTGACCTTGGTGACGCCGGGGCCGACGCTCTCCACGATGCCAGCGCCCTCATGACCCATGACCATAGGCATGGGCAGGGGGATGTTCCACTCATTGTTGGCGTGGGCAATGTCCGTGTGGCAGACGCCAGCGCCGACGATCTTGACCCGCACTTCGTTGTCCAGCGGCTCCCGGATGTCCACTTCCTGGATGGTCATCGGTTCGCCCTGCTTGTCCACAACAGCAGCTTTGATCTTCATGTTCGTTTCTCCTTTATCTGGTGATTTAAGTATGATATTTTTTTCACGATTTATCCTACTTAAACCATACCATATCTCAGAGATATTACAACCAACAGTTCCAAAAAAACGTCCCCAAAATGACAGATCGGCGGAATCATCTTTATGTTGACATGAGGGTGTATTGCAAATGCTTGAATTGACGCCGGAAAAAGTGTATCATTGGACATGCATCGCAATGGAATCTCCCGTAAGGTGATTCTGGATTGTTTTTAAAATGAGAGGTGAGAGCATGGAAAAAGAGCAGTTTATCAAAAGATTAAACGGTAACCTTAACGTAGGCGGCACGTTCAACTTCTTTACCGAGCAACATGATGGCTTTATCTTCTGGCTGAAAGGAAGTAGAAGACTTGTCATTTGGGTAGATGACAAGGGTTTCAGCAGCCTGGGCAATAATCGTGATGCTGGACCGAGAAATATCGGTGAATTTCAGTCTATCGAGGAGATGCTGGCGAAATTCAAAGTGGATGGGGCATTGTTTGCAGAGTCTGTCCTTCCTACTATAGAGAAATTGAATCAGATCTACGCCTGAAAACACTGTGCAGAGCTGCACAGTGCTTTTTCACACCCATTTCCAGGGGAACAAATCACATAAAGAGTGACATTAATAATCTGCTTCTGGATCGTATTCTTCCTCAAACAATTCCCAAATCGTTTTATTTTGCGTAATGCATTGCTCTATGATATCCGGCCACTCTTCACATGGCCACGACCATGATTCCGTCATCAAACCATCCGCTGGGAACTGTTTGTGATATTTGTTCATCGCTTCCGTTATTTTCTTATCCAATTCTGATATTTCTTTTCCGTTTTCTCTGCACAGAAAATCTGGTATCATACAAGTTCTCCAATCATGTCTTCAAACATTTTATATGTTTCCGACTGCAATCAACACGCTCCGTAATGAGGGTGACCCTCAGGCAATTCTACATCACAGAATCCAAGACAGGAATCCTCATACGGAGAGTGACCGGGCAGGACTGGAAAGCCTGGGTGCATTTGGAATTTCAACCCACACCCTCCACACGGAGGGTGACCGGGCAAATCTTTTCGCTGCATTTCCTGCGATTTTCGCATTTCAACCCACACCCTCCGCACGGAGGGTGACTGCCGCACCCTCCCCCGCCGGGGTGCCGCGCCATGATTTCAACCCACACCCTCCGCACGGAGGGTGACCGGTTCTTCTGTCTGCTCGTCGCCGAACAGCTCCGGATTTCAACCCACACCCTCCGCACGGAGGGTGACGCCGAGGGGGTGGGTCACGGTAGCGACCCGGGCAATTTCAACCCACACCCTCCGCACGGAGGGTGACGACCTGGACACTATTTGGTGTGATTATGAGACCTACATTTCAACCCACACCCTCCGCACGGAGGGTGACCGACTTTGACAAGGCAATCGTCATTGTAGTGGCAATTTCAACCCACACCCTCCGCACGGAGGGTGACAGCAAGCAGTATGTGGACATGGACGCAGTGGTCGTATTTCAACCCACACCCTCCGCACGGAGGGTGACTGATGGCGGACAAGCCGCCAGCCATCATCCGGTATTTCAACCCACACCCTCCGCACGGAGGGTGACGATTCTCGTTTTTCCATGCACCAGGATGATGCGTATTTCAACCCACACCCTCCGCACGGAGGGTGACAGTGACCCAGCTGTTGCAGCGACGTACCTGGAAATTTCAACCCACACCCTCCGCACGGAGGGTGACAGCTCATTGCCGACCCGTGTTGCGATATTGCCCCGATTTCAACCCACACCCTCCGCACGGAGGGTGACCCTTGGCCGCCGTCAGGCAGGCCAGGACAGCCCGATTTCAACCCACACCCTCCGCACGGAGGGTGACCCTGACCGCCGCTGGCAGGCCACTGCATTGCCTACGATTTCAACCCACACCCTCCGCACGGAGGGTGACGTGATTAAAACTCAATGCCTACTAACCAACGATATTTCAACCCACACCCTCCACACGGAGGGTGACAACTCAATCCCTAACAACAAACGGAAAATTGATATTTCAACCCACACCCTCCACACGGAGGGTGACTTGAGTGGTTAAACCCACTCGAACGATAAAAAGTATTTCAACCCACACCCTCCACACGGAGGGTGACGCAAAACGCTTTACCCTGCCGGAATTTAATCATTATTTCAACCCACACCCTCCACACGGAGGGTGACCTCGCTTGCAAGGAACCTTGCATATTACACCACAAATTTCAACCCACACCCTCCACACGGAGGGTGACCGTTGTAAGGCTGGCACCTGGCACCTGGTACCTATTTCAACCCACACCCTCCACACGGAGGGTGACTACACCACCAACGGCGACGACGCAAGGAGCTATGTATTTCAACCCACACCCTCCACACGGAGGGTGACCACTCGTCCCACCCGTCCCGCGGCCGCGTGTCGTGATTTCAACCCACACCCTCCACACGGAGGGTGACAATCAAAGCCGATCATGACACTTGCGTCAAGTGGATTTCAACCCACACCCTCCACACGGAGGGTGACGACAGGCCAGGAAGGAAAACATATGGGATTATTTAGATTTCAACCCACACCCTCCACACGGAGGGTGACGGAAGCGATGCAGGCCGTCGACCCCACAGAAAGAATTTCAACCCACACCCTCCACACGGAGGGTGACCGTCCCCGCGCAAGGACGTGCTAACCGGTCTGATCATTTCAACCCACACCCTCCACACGGAGGGTGACGAAAAGCCCCCTGGAATTCCAGGGGGCTTCACTGGATTTCAACCCACACCCTCCACACGGAGGGTGACACACTCGTCCCACCCGTCCCGCGGCCGCGTGTCGTGATTTCAACCCACACCCTCCACACGGAGGGTGACGGGAATCCCTTGTAATCCTGGACCACGGCGGAGCGATTTCAACCCACACCCTCCACACGGAGGGTGACCCGAGAGCGATGGTGAGGTTACTCCGACCGGCTCCATTTCAACCCACACCCTCCACACGGAGGGTGACCACTCGTCCCACCCGTCCCGCGGCCGCGTGTCGTGATTTCAACCCACACCCTCCACACGGAGGGTGACTGTATTTCTACGCCCGCGTGTCCACCAAGGAGCAATTTCAACCCACACCCTCCACACGGAGGGTGACTAAAATTGACGGCTCCGTTTCCCGACCGCCACGATTTCAACCCACACCCTCCACACGGAGGGTGACTGGGAATAACATGGATACCTTGTTCGACCGGATATTTCAACCCACACCCTCCACACGGAGGGTGACTCGATCTTCTTCGCGGTCAGCATGAGGTCAGCATTTCAACCCACACCCTCCACACGGAGGGTGACTGACCGCATCAGCTCCATCGGCTTTGCCTTAATCATTTCAACCCACACCCTCCACACGGAGGGTGACGGATGCAATAACATGGGCGTAAATATTCGCCGTCATTTCAACCCACACCCTCCACACGGAGGGTGACGCAAGATGGGAAGCGTTTGTCCGGGCGCTGATCATTTCAACCCACACCCTCCACACGGAGGGTGACTGGAGATGTTCCCCTTCAAGATGGACAATGACTTATTTCAACCCACACCCTCCACACGGAGGGTGACGCTATACCTTCAACACGCGGACTCTGGACGCCATATTTCAACCCACACCCTCCACACGGAGGGTGACCCGCCAGATGGTGCGCTATCTGGCGGATCTCGAATTTCAACCCACACCCTCCACACGGAGGGTGACTGACCACGCAGATGTCAATCAAGTGTCGAAGGAAATTTCAACCCACACCCTCCACACGGAGGGTGACCTGCCCAAGAGATGCGCCGATCCAGCCAGGCGGCATTTCAACCCACACCCTCCACACGGAGGGTGACAAGAAAATATATGCGTGGTTTTTGGTCACGGCACAATTTCAACCCACACCCTCCACACGGAGGGTGACGTGGAACTCCAAAAACATATACGCTATATGCACAGATTTCAACCCACACCCTCCACACGGAGGGTGACCAAATGAACACCAAAATCAGCCCCGTCAAAAGGAATTTCAACCCACACCCTCCACACGGAGGGTGACGGCAGATACCTGGTGCAGATGGCGACAGGATTGGGATTTCAACCCACACCCTCCACACGGAGGGTGACTTCTGGTCCCGCTTTCCGGTGATGTATCCAAGAGTATTTCAACCCACACCCTCCACACGGAGGGTGACTCAGAAATCCGCCGTCAGTGCCGCTGAATGGAAATTTCAACCCACACCCTCCACACGGAGGGTGACAGCGCCGGCAAGCGTTGGCTGAATTGCGCCGCAATTTCAACCCACACCCTCCACACGGAGGGTGACTGACAGAGGGATATGCGGTGTTGCAACGGGATGAATTTCAACCCACACCCTCCACACGGAGGGTGACCTTCGTGGGTATCAAGTACGGCAATACCGGCCAATTTCAACCCACACCCTCCACACGGAGGGTGACCATCCCAGAGACCGGCCGCAGGCGGTACAACAAAATTTCAACCCACACCCTCCACACGGAGGGTGACTATTGATAGCGCAACTCCGTGGGGATAGTCAAGATTTCAACCCACACCCTCCACACGGAGGGTGACAGTCTCCGTGTGAGTATAATAATACTTGTCAGCGGGATTTCAACCCACACCCTCCACACGGAGGGTGACCCGCAACTACCCGGAAACATATTGCAGCATTTTTATTTCAACCCACACCCTCCACACGGAGGGTGACGATAAGATAGAGAGACGCAAGCAGGTCACACGTAAATTTCAACCCACACCCTCCACACGGAGGGTGACAGCCATCCCTAACCCAGGTGGTGAGCAACTGCGAATTTCAACCCACACCCTCCACACGGAGGGTGACAGCAAAAGCGCACAAAAAAGGGATGCGCTTTTGTTCAAAAGTAACAGTCCTGCAGGGGAGCTGACGGGCGGTCGTGCGTGGACGCGCGGCAGTCCCCTTTTGCAGGCTGTTTTTGCAGGGTGATCCTGCATTTTTGTGGTGCGAAGGTGCCCTGGGAATGCTGGGCACTTATGGTTCGCACCGGCACAGCGGGCATGCTGCCTGCTGTGCTACACCATCAGGACGCCTTCCGGCTGGTAGCCGGCATTTCGTCCGAAATGCTGTATTTTTTGTTCATACTGATTGCCCAAGTAATAAAAGCGCAGGCTATCCAACTCTTCGTCCATGATGGACACCAATTTTCCTTGCAGCATCCGACACTGGGCGGGATCCAGGAGGCATTCAAAGACAGAATTTTGGACACGCTGTCCGTAGTTCACGCACTGTTTTGCGATCTGCCGCAGGCGTTTTCGGCCGGCGGCGGTTTCGGTATTGACATCGTAGGTGATGACCACCAACATCGTTATGCCTCCTTTTTCACTTCCAGAAGAAGGGTGGGTACCCGTCCAAGTCGCCTCGCAAACAACGCGCCAACAGAAGGGACTGGACGTAGGGCACTAGGCCCCAATGCACTTTTTCGCCTAGATAAGGGTGAGTAATGACATCCCGCTTCTTTTCCTGCCAACTTTTCAGAAAAGTTCTTCTGGCCTGGTCGGTCAACAGCACTGCTCCGCTGTCCATGCGCTCGAAGTCCTTTTCGCTGAACTTCCGATTATTGATACAGCTGAGCACAAACCGGTCTGCCAGGCAGGGACGCAGCTCTTC
>CAKTQP010000011.1 GCA_934597165.1 uncultured Oscillospiraceae bacterium | reverse complement strand
GGGCCGATGATGCCCAGCTTTTCGATGCCATAGGTTTCCATATTTGTTCCATTGCCTCCTTATTCACAATGCAGGATTTCAACATATATGATGGTTCGCTTTTTCATCTGCGTTTTTCATTCTCAATACAACTTTAATAAAACCAATTTATAAATGGAGTATAACATCTTCCATGTTAAATGACAATAGAATTCTCGTAAAAAGTGGCGCAAAAATTTCACTTTTTTCGTTGGATATCCAACATTCTTTCACTGGAAGCAAAAGAGCTTTCATTTTTCAGCCATTGACTACCACAATCTGACACTGCCCCATGGTCGTAAGGGCCGCCCGATGGCTCTCCGGCGTGACGCCAGCACAGCAGGCAGCGTCCACGGTGATCTCCACCTCCGGCATGGCCGCCTTCAACAGCAGGGCGTTGGAGACCACGCAGATGTCGGTACACAGCCCCACCAGCTCCAGCGCCAGAGGCTCCTTCTCATTCTCCGCCACCAGCTGGTGCATCAAGTCTATGCTGCCGAAGGTGGGTTTATCCACGATCTTCCCCTCCCCCAGTGCTGCCGCAATGGCCGGATGGAGCTGCCAACCGGGCGTGCCCTGGATGCAGTGTTCCACGGGCAGCTTCTGCCCCTCCTGGGTGTGCAGGTAGTCCGGCGTGTGGGTGTCCCGGGTGGCGATGATGTTCGCGGTGGGGTAGGTCTTCATCTTCTCCACCACCTTATCCACGATGGCCACCGCCTCCGAGGTGCCCAGGGCGCCGTCGATGAAGTCATTCTGCATATCAATGACCAGTAACCGTTTTTTCATGGTGAAACTCCTTTCGTAATGGAAAAAAGGACGACCGATGGCCGTCCTTTTTGGTATGTACGTGTTACATCAATTTCAGGTCGTTCTCCTTGATCCAGCCGGCCTTCCGCAGGATGTTGCCGAAGAACCAGGACAGGATAGCGGGCAGGACGAAGCAGATGAGGACCAGGCCGATCCAGTCAAAAGCGGTGATGGCAGCCTTGGTGCCTGCTGCGATGTCAGCCAGCCAGCCGGTGTAGACGCCGATCTGACCCACCAGGCCACAGGTGCCCATGCCGGAGGAGACCGCTGCGCCGTCCATGGTCAGCTTGAAGATGCAAGTGGCGATGGGGCCGGTGATGGCGGAAGCCAGCGTGGGGGGGATCCAGATGCGGGGGTTCTTGACGATGTTGCCCATCTGGAGCATGGAGGTGCCCAGACCCTGGCTGATGATGCCGCCCCAACGGTTTTCCCGGAAGGACATGACGGCGAAGCCCACCATCTGTGCGCAGCAGCCTGCCACAGCAGCGCCGCCGGCCAGACCGGTCAGACCCAAGGCTGCGCAGATGGCTGCGGAGGAGATGGGCAGGGTCAGAGCGATGCCCACGATGACGGAGACCAGGATACCCATCAAGAAGGGCTGCAGCTCGGTGGCCCACATGATGACCTGACCCACGGAGCTGGCGGCTGCACCGATGGGCGGTGCGATGGCGTAGCTGAGGCCAACGCCTACCAGGATGGTGACGGCCGGTGTGACCAGGATGTCAATTTTCGTCTCCTTGGAGACTGCCTTGCCCAGCTCTGCTGCGATGACGGCGATGACCAGGACGGCCAAGGGACCACCTGCCTTCCCCAATTCGTTGGCGGAGAAGCCTACCGTGATCAGCGAGAACAGAACCAACGGGTCTGCCTGGAGGGCGAAGCCGATGGCGCAGGCCATAGCAGGACCTGCCATTTTCGAAGCGTAGGTGCCGATGTCAACTAGGATGTCGATGCCGGCCTGCTGGCCGATGGTCGAGATGATGGTACCGATGAGCAGGGAACAGAACAGACCTTGCGCCATTGCGCCCAGGGCGTCCACCCCGTACCGCTTAGCGGAGACCTCAATGTTCTTCCGCTTGCAGAATTCTTTTACCTTAGACAAACTTTCTCACTCCCTCTGTCTGACATTTCTGGTGTCGTGTTATCACGTTACAGGTGTCATGACATTTTGTATTATTATAATACTCTTTTTCCATTTGTCAAGGTTTTTTCCGGAATTCATCGGCTCCGACTCAATTTTTCACCAAAAGTCCCTCTCGATCCAGCTCCTCCTGTACCCGCTGGAAGGCGGCTTCGTCCGGGCAGCGGAGGGTGTGCAGATGGATGCCGTCGGTGAGCTCGGAGAGGACGTGGGCTTTGTCCTGGGCGACGGATTCCAAGAACTGGCTCACGTCATAGCGGGTGCTCAGCTGGAGCTGTCCCGCCAGTTGGCCATAGACCGGGTGCTCCACGATGACGTCCAGGACACAGCAGCCGTGATCGACGCAAATGTTCAGCTCCTGAGCCATCCGCTCCATCCCCCGATGCTTGCACACGATGCGGCGCACCACGCCGCCCCGCTCCCGTGCCAGGACGTAACCCTTGGGGGTGGCGGAGATGTCCGCGCCGCCGGCGCGGAGGAGGGCAATGTCCCCGACGATGATCTGTCTGCTGACGTTGAACTGTTTGGCCAGAGTGGACGCGCTGACGGGTTTTTCTTCCGCCTTTAACACCTCCATGATGGCATTTCTTCTGGACTGGGCATTCATGTTTTCGTCCTCCTTTGGTTCGTTTTTTCTCATTGTCTCATTATAGCCATATGTTTTGAAACCTGTCAAGACATATTCTTTTCCACCGGAAAAATCAACAGGGCAACCTGTTGCGTTCGGTTGGGTCTGTTTGCGTTTTGTCAGATTTGGCATTATCAGCCTGTTCATCCAGGCCAATAAAAAGAAGTAATCGCCGTTACCCTAGCAAAGTTCGGCGATTACTTCAATGAACTAACAAGGGGTTGACCGTCTACCGGCAGCGCCCTCTGTATCTTTAGTATACTGAATCCCTCCAAAATTGTCAACCACACAGCTCGCAGCCGTGTGGTTGTTTTTTGTCAGATTTTGTGTTATCCTATCCGCGGCGCTGCCAGTAACGGTAGGCGGTCGGCCCTCTCTCGAAGGGGGCAGCTTCTTGCCCTCTTCTCTCTTGTGGAAAGGGGGGCTGCCCGATGATTACTTATTCCGATCTCATTCAGATTGGCATCTTGGTCGTTGGCATTATCAGCCTGTTTATCCAGGCCAATAAAAAGAAGTAACCGCCCAGCCTCCAAGCAAGCGGTTACTTCAAACTCTTATTAGGGGGTGAACCGTCTACCGGCAGCGCCCTTGGTACTTCTAGTATACTAAATCCTGTCTCCTATGTCAACGAATTGCCTGTGCAGCGTTGGCATTTTTTATTTCATGAACTGGTCGATGGCTCGCTCCAAGTCCGCGATGGCCTGCAGATTCCCCTCCTCCACGGCGTCCACGATGCAGTGGTCGATGTGATCCTTCAGGATGACCTTGCCGGTGTTGGTCAGCGCCGAGCGGACGGCGGCTAGCTGGATGAGGACTTCGGAGCAGTCCTGGCCGTCCTCCACCATCTTGCGCACCCGCTCCAGGTGGCCGATGGCACGGGAGAGGCGGTTCAAGACCGCTTTGGTGTGGGCGTGGCTATGGGTGTGACCATGGCTGTGGGTATGGGGATGTTCGTGGTCGTGGCTGTGGGCGATGCCCGCTTCGTGGAGCCTTGCGTGTTCTTTCTCGTCCATGGACGCACCTCCTTTTCTGGTAACTTCACTACTTTACCGTGTTTTTTTACTCTTGTCAATCCCTTTCACAGGCTGCACAGCAGGTCTTGGAGCAGGGTGTCCTCAAAAGCCTGGTCGAACAGCAGCGCTTCCTCCAGACCCGCCCAATTTTCCTCGGAATACTCCATCTGTTTGGAGTACAGTCCGGCCACCTGGATGCGGTCGGTTGCGGTGAACTGTCCCGTCTGCCAGAACCGGGTGGCGTCCAGGCAGGCGATCATCATGGTGCTCACCACTGCCAGGCGCACAGGGGTGCGGCAATCGCCGGTGTAGACGCATTTCAAGAAGTAGCGGAAGAGGAAGTAGCTCATGAGCTGCTCATACTCCTGGGTGCGGTGGGCTACCGCCTCCACGAACCGCTGCCACAGGGCAAATATCTCCGGTTCCGGCTGCTGCAACAGGGTTTTGAACTGCCCCAACAGCGCCGTCCAGGCGTCGTTGATGGGCTCGAAGGTCTCGAACCGGGTCACCCACTCCTGCAGCAAGCTCACCGCCTGCCGGGTGTCCATGGGCACGGCGTCCGGTCGGCCTGGTTCGCTGTGGAACAGACGTTCCATCTCCTCCCACCGTTCCTCCTCCCAGATCCACTGGGCTTCCTGTGCCTCGATGAGCAGTTGGCACAGGCGCAGGTTGATGGGCACGGTGCGGTCGTGGAGCAGGCGAAAGAGGTGGTCGCGCAGGGCGGTCATCTGCTCCACCAACGTTTCCTCTATCTCTTCCGGGTACTCCGGCTCCGCTGTGTCTGTGGCGTACAGGGTCAGCGGAGCTGGTTGGGCGAAGAGCAACCGCGCCGCCTCCTCGCAGCACAGACCCAAGCCAGTCTCCCGGCGGGTGCCGAAGGTGTCGGTGAACAGGGGGTGGTCGTGACAGATCTGGCACAGCCCCTCCTTGCCCAAGCGCCGGTAGATTTCGCACAGGTTCTCCCCGTTCAACATGGCGCAGCGCTCCCCGTTCATCCGGAAGCAGGGCGTCTCCCCCGGCTGGATGCTCGCCCGGACTCGCTGGCCAAAATCGCCAGGCAACGCCTGGTAGCGGGCGTAACTGTCCGGGTCGATGTCGATCTCCCAGCCGATGCAACAGTTGTCGCTGCACTGGGATGCCGTACATTGGAACGACTTCCAACAGGTGGGCTGATACAGTTTCATGGTCATTCTCCCTTTCTATCTCTCCTGTCATTATAACACGATTTTTCTTTTCAGGGAACTCCCCTTGCATCCCCCGGAAAAATTGAGTATACTGGATTTATATTGCGATCCGACTGGGAAAAGGAGGGATTCTGGATGCAAGACCGGCAGGAGACGTTACAGCTGCTGCAACAGGTGCAGTCCGGTCAGCTGAAGCCGGAGGAGGCATTATTACAGCTGAAATTGGCGCCCTTTGAGGACTTAGGCTATGCCAAAATCGACAGCCACCGCCCCATCCGGCAGGGTGCGGCCGAAGTCATCTACGGTGCGGGCAAGACGCCGGAGGAGATTTTGGGCATTTTGCGGCGGATGACCGGAGACGGCGTGCAGAACATCTTGGTGACCCGGATGTCGCCGGAGGCGGCGGAGCTGGTACAAGCTCAGTTGCCCCTGGACTACCACCCTCTGTCCAAGGTGGGCATCGCCGCACCCACCGAGCGCCCCCAGGTGGGGAACATTGTGGTGGTCACCGGCGGCACCAGCGACATTCCGGTGGCCGAAGAGGCGGCGCTGACCGCTCAGGTGCTGGGCAACCGGGTGACCTGCTTGTATGACGTGGGGGTGTCCGGGCTCCATCGGACGCTGGCGCATTTGGACGTCATCATGTCCGCTCGGGTGCTCATCGTGGTGGCCGGGATGGAAGGGGCGCTGGCCAGCGTCATCGGCGGGTTGGCCGACTGTCCGGTCATCGCCGTGCCCACCAGCGTGGGGTATGGCGCCAGCTTCGGCGGGTTGGCCGCCCTGCTGGCCATGCTCAACTCCTGCGCCTCAGGGGTCAGCGTGGTGAATATCGACAACGGGTTCGGGGCTGGGTATCAAGCCTCGATGATCAATCAGATGAAGGGGATTTGAGAAGATGAAGGATTCGATCTTACAGCATGACACAGTGGCGCTGAACGCCGCCAAGGACGCATTGCACATCATCGACCAGACCAAGCTGCCGGGCGAACTGGTGTTCTTGGATCTGCACACTCAGGCGGAGATTTGGAACGCCATCAAGATTTTACAAGTGCGTGGCGCGCCTGCCATTGGGGTGGCTGCCGCCTATGGGCTGTATCTGGCCGCACGGGAGATTCAGGCAACAGACGCCGACGACTTCCGTGCAAAGCTCCACGACGCCGCTGAATATCTGGCCTCCTCCCGTCCCACTGCCGTCAACCTGCGCTGGGCGCTGGAGCGGATGGAAGGGGCGGTCAAAGCGCTGGACACGGTGGACGGCATCCGGGCCAAGCTGCTCCAGGAGAGCGAGGACATCCACGACGAGGACATCCGGGTGTGCCGGAAGATTGGCGAGTACGGGTTGGAGCTGGTGGAACCGGGCTGGGGGCTGCTGACCCACTGCAACGCCGGGCAGCTGGCCACGGTGAAGTACGGTACGGCTACCGCACCCATCTATCTGGGGCAGGAGCGTGGGTATCACTTTAAGGTGTTCGCCGACGAGACCCGTCCCCTACTCCAAGGCGCGCGGCTGACCGCTTCCGAGCTCCATGCGGCCGGGGTGGACGTGACCCTCATCTGTGACAACATGGCCGCCACGGTCATGAAGAAGGGTTGGGTGCAGGCGGTGTTCGTGGGCTGCGACCGAGTGGCGGCCAACGGGGACGCGGCCAACAAAATTGGCACCCTGGGTGTGGCTATCCTGGCCAAGCGCTTCGGCATCCCCTTCTACATCTGTGCGCCCTCCTCCACCATCGACATGAACACGCCCACCGGCGCGGAAATCCCTATTGAAGAACGAGACGGGGACGAGATCTCCACCATGTGGTACGAAAAGCCCATGGCGGCGGATGGCGTGAAGACCTTCAACCCGGCCTTCGACGTGACCGACGCCGACCTCATCACCGGCATCGTCACCGAGTACGGGGTGGCGCGGGCGCCTTATGACGTGTCCCTGAAGGAAATCTTTGCACGAAAGGCGGCGAATCCCCTGTGAGATATTGTACCGACCGAGAGGCCAAGGACGCCCTCATGGAGACCGGCCGCCAGCTGTACCAGCAGGGGCTGACCGTGGGCACCGACGGCAACCTGAGCTGCCGAGTGACAGAGGACACCCTGTGGACCACCGCCACTGGGGCGCGGAAGGGGTTTCTGACGGACGAATGGCTGGTGAAGACGGACTTGGAGGGCAACGTGCTGGAAGGCACCCGGAAGCCCTCTTCGGAATTGAAGATGCACCTGTGCCTGTACAAGGCCAACCCCCGCGCTCTGGCCGCCGTCCACACCCATCCCCCCTTCTCCACCGCCTTCGCCGCGGCCAATCTGGGCTTTGATAAAATGCTGCTGGCGGAAGAGGGGCTGTATCTGGGGCACGTACAGGTGGCGCCCTACGCCACCCCCGGTTCGGTGGAGCTGGCGGAGAGCATCCTGCCCTACTGCTGGGACAACAACGCGGTGCTGCTGGCCAACCACGGGGCGGTGACCTGGGGCAAAGATCTGTCCGAAGCCTGCGCCCGGATGGAGACCTTGGAGCGCTCCGCCCGCATCCGCTACTACTGCCTGACCATGGGGAAGGCGCAGTATCTCAGCGACGAGGAAGCCGCTGTGCTCCACCGGAAGGGAGTCGCGTTGGGCAACTTCCCGGAATGACGAATAACGAAGGACAAAAAGACCACCTTTCCTCAAAGGTGGTCTTTCCTTATGCCTCGAAAAATTTCAAAAACGCCTCCACCGCTCGCGCGGTCATGCCCCAAATGGTGTGTCCCTCGTAGAACCACACCGGGGTGACAAAGGTCTGCTTGTAGTGGCGGACGTACTCGGCCAAGGGGGCGGGCAGCTCCTGGAGGTTGTCCGGGGTCATGTAGTAGGTGTAGTGCTCCCGGGGCTGGGTGAGGAAGTAGCGCAGGGGCACGGTGAACACCTCCTCCACCTCGTCCGGGTTGGGATAGAGGGCGTCCATGGCCTCCGCCGCCACCCGTCCCACCTGAGGGTAGACGGTGCCGGAGAAGTGGACCATCTTATCCATGGGGCCAAGCAGGGTCACCTGCCGGGACGGGACGCACAGCTCCTCCCACAGCTCCCGCAGGGCGGCGGTCTCCGGGGTCTCGCCGGACTCGATGCGGCCGCCGGGGAAGCAGATCTCGCCCGGCTGCATCTCCAGTCGCTTGGAGCGCACCTCAAAGAGCAGGGCGTCCTCCCCGTTCACCTCCACCAACGGCAGCAGGATGGCTGCGTTGCGTTGGAGTCGCTCGGCGCCGATGGTGCGGTGGGTGAGGATATCTCGTAGCTGTTGATCGTTCATCTTCCTTCTCCTTACGCCTGAATTTCTAACGTGCTGCCTTGGGCGGTGGCGGTCACGATTATTTTGCGTCCGATGGCCTCTTTCAATTCCGCCACGTGGGAGATGATGCCCACCATCTTCTGCCCGTCCGCCAGCCGCTGCAAGGTGCCGATGGCCTGGCGCAGGGCTTCCTCGTCCAGGGTGCCAAAGCCCTCGTCCAGGAACAGGGCGTCCAGCTGGATGCCGCCGCTGCGCCGCTGCACCACGTCGGACAGGCCCAGGGCCAGGGACAGGGACGCCTGGAAGGCTTCGCCGCCGGACAACGTTTTCACACTGCGGCGCTTGCCGGTGTAGTGGTCGATCACGTCCAGATCCAACCCGGTCTTGCCCCGGTTGTTCTGGGCGGTCTCCTGCATGGCCAGCTGGAAGCGGCCGTTGGTCATCTGGTACAGCCGGTGGTTGGCCCGCGCCACGATCTGCCGGAAGAACCGACCCTGGACGTACCGCTCGAAGGTGATCTTCGCCCGGCCGGTCAGCTCGCCGTTGGCGGTGTCCGACAGCTCCTTCAGGCGCAGGTAGTCCTCCTGTGCCCCCTGCAAGGACGCCGCGCCCTTGTGGCAGGCGTCTCGGATGCTCTCGTTGCTCTGGATGCGCACGGCGATCTGGCGCTCCTGCTCTTCCAGGGTTTGGATGGCACTCTCCAGCTCCGTGATGGCCTGGTTCAACGGCTCCAGTTCCACCTGCTCCACCCCGTTCAGCTCTTGCGCCAGCTGGGTCAGCAGGGCGGTCTTGGTCTGCACCTGGGTGTGGTAGTCCTGCAACTTCTGCCGCTGGGCTTGGAGTTGCTCCTCTTGGAGGGTGTCCCCTTCCGTGGTCAGGGTCTGTTCGGTGAGCCCGGCCTGGGTCAACGCCTCCTCCAACCGCTGCCGACTCAGGGCGCACAGCTCCGTCACCTGGGGCAGCTCCGCCTCCTTGGCCTCCAGGAGCAGTCGGTTGTGCTCCATCTGCTTCCGGTGGTCGTCCAGCCGCTGGCGTGCCGTCTCCAGCCCCTTTCGGCTCTCGTCCAACTGCTGCTGGAACGCCTGGATGGCCGCCTCCACCTCCGGTCGGGTGGGGAAGAGCAGACGTTTCTTCGTCTCGCCCCGTCGGGCGTCGGCGGCGGAATACTGGCGGTGTACGCTCTCCAGCTCCGCCCGCTGTTGGGTCAGCTGCCCTTCCTGTACCGTCCTCTGGGCTTGCAGCTGTTCCAGTTTTTCCTGCGCCTGGGTGCGCTGCCGGCACTGGGCTTCTGTCTTGGTGACGGCCTGTTCCAGCTGGGTGAGCTGGGCGGTGGTCTCCTGTTGGCAGCGTTCCAACACCTGGGACAGGGGTTCTTCCTTGGTATCATCCAACAGCTCCGCGGCCTCCTGTTCCAGGTGGGTCTGCTCCGCCTGGAGCTGTCCTCGAAGCGTAGACAGTTCCGTGGCCAGGTGCGTGCAGTGCTGGTATTGTTCCTCTGCCTGCTGCTGTAACTGCTGGGTCTCCTCCTGGCTCAGCCCCTGCTGGCTGGGCTGAGCTGGGTGCGGGTGGTGGGTGGAACCGCAGACGGGACAGGGTGCACCATCCTGGAGCTGTCCTGCCAGCACCCCCGCTTGGTCGGCCAAAAAGGCCGCCTGGGCTTGGTCGGCGTGGGCGCGCGCCTGTTTCCACTGCTCTAATGCCTGCTGGTAGGTTCTTTCTTGGGCTTGCAGCTCGCTTTTCCGCTGTTGCAGCTGCCCTTCCCGCTCGAAAAGCGCCTTGCTCTTGACCAACCGGCGTTCCGCCTGCTGGGTCTCGCTGCGCAGGCGTTCCAACTGGCCTTCCACCCCATCCAACTGGGTGAGCAGAGCGCTGCACGCTCCTGTCTCCCCTTCCAGCTGTTCCAGCTCAGCTTGCAGCTGGGTCAAGGCTTGGGTCAAGGTCGTCTTTTTCTGCTCTAGTTGAGCACATTCTGCGTCCTGCTGGGCTAAAACGTCGTAGTCCGGCAGGGTGGCCTCGTACTTCCGCTTATGCCCTTCCAACTCCTCGATGAGGGGTTCCTTGGCCTGCCAACTGCTCCACTGTTCCTCCAGCACCAGCGCCTCCTGTTCCCAGGTCCGCTGGAGGTTCCGTCTGCGGGTCAGCTCCTCTTGGATGCCAGCCTGACGGGTCAGCTGCCGCTGCCACTCCTGCTCCGCCGGGCGCACCAGGTGGAGGATGGTTTCGCCCTGTTTGATTTGGGCTTCCAGTTTGGTGTACTGGGACGCTTCCGCCTGGAGCTGTGCCAGCTCTGTCCGCAGGGTCTCCCGCTGGGTCAAGCGGCTGTTGAGCAGTTCCAGCCGGGTGCGTTCCTCCCGCTTTTTCAACAGGGTTTCCGTCTGGGCGTGGATGGCCTGTTTTAAATGGGACTGTCGCTCCCGCTCTGTGGTGAGCAGCTGTTCCAAGGCGTCCAAGGCGCCGGTCAGGTTCCCGTCCCCCTGGGCGATGGCTCCTTCCAACTGCTCCCGTTGGGGGTAGTCCTCCGGGTACTGGACGCTCTGCAGCCGCTGGCTCAGCTGCTGCATGGCCTCTTTTCGGGCGCCCCGCTGGGTCAGTTCCCGCTGCTTTAACGCCTCTTGGAGCTGCTGGCAGGGTTCCGTCTGGAACAGGTTCCGCAAGATGTCCCCCCGCACCTCACTGCTGGCCTCCAACAGCGCCCGGAACTCCCCCTGCGCCAGCATGGCCACCTGTTTGAACTGGGCGGCGGTGAGCTGGAGCAGCTCTTGTATCTCCTGGGTCACTTGCCGGTCGCCGGTGGCCATGAGCCCTTGGGGGCCGGTCAGGGTGGCTTCCCGTTTCTGTTTGGTCTCGCCGGTGCCCTTTTTGCGTTTGCGCAGGTATTCCGGGCTGCGGTAGACGGTGTACTCCTGCTGGTGGTAGGCAAAGGTGAGCCGGACGAAGGTGGGGGTGTCCGGCTGGGCGAAGTCGCTGCGCAGGGCGGTGGTGCCCCGGCTCTTGCCGCTGCTCTCGCCGTAGAGGGCGAAGGTGATGGCGTCAAAGAGGGTGGTCTTGCCGGCGCCGGTATCGCCGGCGATCAGGTAGAGTCCATCGGAAAAGGCGGAAAAGTCCACCGTCTCCTCTCCGGCGTAGGGACCGAAGGCGGAGAAGGTCAATCGAATGGGTTTCATGTGTGCTCGTCCGCCTCCTTTCGCACCTGCTCCAACAGCGTTTGGCTCTCCGGCTCCAACGCTCTGCCGTTCTGCTTCTCAAAAAACTCCGCGAACAACCCTTCCAAGGACAGTTCCTCCTCCCAATCCTCGTCCAGCTGCAATTCACTCTGCCGGGTGCGCCGGTTGTCGAACTCCAAGCGCATCAGGTTGGGATACACCGCCCGCAGGCGGCTGGCAGCGTTCTCCGGTTCCCGTTCGTCGGTGAGGGTCACCCGCAGGTAGTCTTCCGGGTTGGCTGCCGCCACGATGTCCGGTCTGAGCAGCTCTTCCAATGGCCCCCGCAGCTCCCGCATGGGGTGGAGAGGGGTGAGGGGGATGGTGGAGATGGAACAGGCGTGGGGCGCGGTCACTTCGATGACGGTGATGCTCTTGTCCTGCCGGGCTTCCGAAAAGCTGTAGGGCAAGGGGGAACCGGCGTAGCGGCAGCGGTCACCCACCGGCTGGGGGCCGTGGATGTGCCCCAGCGCCACGTAGTCAAAGGCGGCGAAGGCGGCGCAGTCCACGTTGTCCACACCGCCTACCGTGACCACTTCGGAATCCGACCGCTCTGGGGTGATGCCAGCGCCGGTGACGAACTGGTGGGCGACCAGGATATTGCACACGCTGTCATCCAAGTTCTGTTCCGCCAGCAGCGCCCGCACGGCGTCGTCATAGCTCTGGATGTGCGCCTCCGGCAGCAGCGCCGCCCCCTCTGCTGGGCGCAAAAAGGGCAGCAGCCACACGTCTGCCGTCACGTTGTCCTGGGTGAACCGCACATGGGTCAGCTCCGCCGTGGCGGTGCCGGACAGGTACAGCCCCTGTTTTTCCAAAATCTTGGACGCAAAGCCGATGCGCACCCCGGAGTCATGGTTGCCGGCGATAGCCAGGCAGGGGATGTGTGCCTCCGCCAGCTGGGTCAGGAACCAGTTTAGCAACGCCACCGCCCCGCCGGAGGGCACCCGCCGGTCGTACAGGTCGCCTGCCAGCAGGATGGCCGTGGGGCGCTCCCGGTGGGCCGCCTGCAAGACCTGCTCCAGCACGTATCGCTGGTCGGCCAGCATGGAGAAGCCGTGGACGACTTTCCCCAGATGCAGGTCGGCCAAATGAAAGAATCTCATCCGCTCCCCTCCCCGGTCGGTCTAATCAAATCAGCTGGGAAAGACCACAGCCAGCACCTTGGCCACCTGGTCGGTGCAATTTTCCGCACTGTGGGTGCCGCCGTCGGCGGTGAACATGGCATCGCCAGTGTGCATGGTGGTCTTGGTGTCGTTGTCAGTCACTTCCAGTTCGCCTTCCAGCAGGAAATACACTTCGGAGTCGTCGGTGTGGCTGTGGAGACCAATGGACTGGCCGGGTGCTACGGTGACGATGTTGAACAGCTTGGCTCTGCCGCCCAGCTCCTCCGGGGTCAGGATCTTGCACAGATCCAGCTCGCCCTTGCCGCCCCAGACCTTCTTGCTCTCATGGGTCATTTCTGCCTTTCTTTTCAACATGGTGGTTGTCCTCCTTTGGGTTTTGTCTGGCTTTATGATAAAGAATCCAGCCTTTCCTGTCAACCGCCCCGTGCCGTTCCTTTGCCCTTGGGGCAGCAGTTCCGGACAAGAATCCCAAATTTCCCCTACAACTAGTCCCACTTCCCTCGCTCAGTCCGTACAATGGGATAGCAGTCTTGTTATCCTATAAGAAGACCGCAAGACGGAAAGGAGGGATGAGATGAAAGAGTGTATCCAGACCCGCCAGTGGCTGTATCGCGCCCTGCGCACCGCTCTCCAGGCGGCGGCCGGTGTGGTGGCAGCCAACCTGGCGGCGTGGGTCAGCGGCATCAACGACGGCGCCAGCGTGAAGACGGTAGCTATCAACGCCGG
This sequence comes from uncultured Oscillospiraceae bacterium, assembly GCA_934597165.1. GTDB lineage: Bacteria > Bacillota > Clostridia > Oscillospirales > Oscillospiraceae > Onthomonas. The sequence goes on along the minus strand of CAKTQP010000011.1, from coordinate 37,395 downwards.
GGCGGTGGTCATCAGCGCTGTGGTGGCAGCAGTGATGAATGTGGAGCCGCGATGTGAGGAGACGGACGCCGAGGAATAAGGTAGTCAGTCACGGAGGTCAAGCCCCGCAGGGCCCTTTAAGCTTTTTTTGCTTCGTTTTCTTCTCGAAGAAAATGAAGTGGGTTCCAAGGGCAAAGCCCTTGGTCGCTGACCGCAGACGGCGCCGCAGCGTTAAGAAAACTTGCCAGTGGCAAGTTTTTAGCGTAGGCCATGCCTGTTTTACAGGCATGGTGCGTTGGTTCTTGCTGATTTGCAAGGGTGAATTTTCAGCTCCGCTGAAAAGAGGGAGAACCCTCGCCGGGGGTTCTCCCTTCCACGTAGTACATTATAAAAGAGGAACCACCCAGCGTTGCGTAGTTCTTCTTTTAGGTTGTACCACTCCGACAATCCCTCAGTCAGCTCACGCTGACAGCTCCCTTTGCACAAGTGAGCCTTGGGTGGGTGCAGTTCCCAGGTAGTGCACCGTCTTGGGCTCTGCGCTTTTCTAGGACAGGTTTTACAAAACCACCAATCCGACCTCGAAAAAACTGTCTGAATCGCCTATTGAATTAGTAGGAATTATAGGTATAATAAAAGCAACCTACAAGATTGGTGGGATTCAACATGACACGACAATTTCCCCGGCTCCTGCGCCGGAACTTCCGCTTTGGACGAATGTAACCCCCTTTTCCTCCTCATTTCTACTCCTCTATCCATTACATTCGTTCAGAAAGGAAGCATATCATGAGCAACAACTATCGTTTTGAGACCTTACAGCTCCACGTGGGTCAAGAGCACCCCGACCCCACCACCGACGCAAGAGCGGTGCCCATCTACGCCACCACCTCCTATGTGTTCAAGGACGCTGCCCAGGCGGCCGGTCGGTTCGGGCTGACCGAGGGCGGCAACATCTACACCCGCCTGATGAACCCCACCTCCGACGTGCTGGAACAGCGGCTGGCGGCGTTGGAGAGCGGTGCGGCGGCGCTGATGACGGCCTCCGGGGCGGCGGCGATCACCTATGCGGTGCAGAACATCGCGGTGGCCGGCGACCACATCGTTTCCTCTGCCAATCTGTACGGCGGCACCTACAACCTGTTCGCCCACACCCTGAAGGATCAGGGGCTGGACGTGACCTTTGCCGATCCCGCTGACCCGGCGGCTTTTGAAGCAGCCATCCAGCCCAACACCAAGCTGGTCTACGCCGAGACCCTGGGCAACCCCAACGGGGACATCGCCGACCTGGAAGCCCTGGCGGAAGTGGCTCATCGCCACCACATCCCCCTGGTGGTGGACAACACCTTCGCCACCCCCTATCTGCTGCGCCCCATCGAGCACGGCGCGGACATCGTCGTCCACTCCGCCACCAAGTTCATCGGCGGCCACGGCACAGTCATGGGTGGTGTGGTCGTGGACTCCGGCGCCTTCGACTGGGCGGGCAGCGGCAAGTTCCCCGGGCTGAGCGAACCCAATCCCTCTTATCACGGGGTGGTGTTCACGGAAGCCTGTGGCAATCTGGCCTACATCATGAAGCTGCGCACCACGCTGATGAGAGATCAGGGCGCGGTCATCTCCCCCTTCAACTCCTTCCTCCTGCTGCAGGGGCTGGAGACCCTCTCTCTGCGGGTGGAACGCCATGTGGAGAACGCCCTGAAGGTGGTGGATTATCTGAACCATCACCCCCAGGTGGCACAGGTGAACCATCCGTCCCTGTCCGGCGGACATCAGAAGGAGCTCTATAAAGCTTACTTCCCCAACGGGGCCGGTTCCATCTTCACCTTTGAGCTGAAAGGCACCGAGGAACAGGCCAAGCGGTTCACGGAATCCCTGAAGCTGTTCTCCCTGCTGGCCAATGTGGCGGATGTGAAGTCCCTGGTCATCCATCCCGCTTCCACCACCCACTCTCAGCTGGACGAAGCAGAGCTGCTGGCCTGCGGCATCCGTCCCACCACCATTCGGCTGTCCATCGGCACCGAACACATTGATGATATCCTCGCCGACCTAGAACAGGCGTTCGACGCTGTGCGGGAAGGCTGAGTTCTCTATTTTCCTCCTACATTATGTATCCAAACACAAACAAAACCCCTCTGGCGCAGGCGCTTTCACCTGTGTCAGGGGGGTTTTGTTTGGCGATGGCTCACCGGTTCAGGTCGTGGAGCAGACCCAGCTGGTAGAAGGCCACGGCGCTGGCTGCGGCCACGTTCAGGGAGTCCACGCCGTGGGACATGGGGATGCGGACGGTGTAATCGCAATGGGCGATGGTCTCCGCCGCCAGGCCGTCCCCTTCGGTGCCCAACACCACGGCCAGCTTGTCCTCCTGCTGGAGGCGTGGGTCGTAGATGTCAAAGGAGTCCTCTTTCAGGGCCATGGCTACCGTTTTGTAGCCCAGCTGATGCAGTTGGGTCGTCCAATCGGAGCCTTTGGGGAAGTACGTCCAGGGGATTTGGAAGACGTTGCCCATGCTGACCCGGATGGCACGGCGATAGAGGGGGTCGCTGCAGGCGCTGGTGAGCACCAGGGCGTCCATGTGGAGGGCGGCGGCGGAACGGATGATGGCGCCGATGTTGGTGGGATTCATGACGTCCTCCAGGACGGCAATGCGGCGGGCGGTTTTGCAGAGGGTTTCCACCGTGGGCAGGGGCTTCCGGTACATGGCGCAGAGCATGCCACGGGTCAGGTGGAAGCCGGTGAGCTGGGTGAGCACGTCCAGCTCCGCTACGTAGACGGGGATGTCGCCGCAGCGCTCTAGGAGGGCTTTGCCCCGCGTCTCCACGTCTTTGGGTTCCATCAGGAAGGACACGGGGGTATAACCGGCGTCCAGGGCACGGCCGATGACCAGGGGGCTTTCGGCGATGAACATGCCCTTTTCCGGCTCCGCCCGGTTCACCAGCTGGTTCTCGGTCAAGCGGGCGTAGACGTCCAGTTCCGGTGCGGAAAAGTCGGTGATCTCTCTTACATTTGCCACAAATATCCCTCCTTTCTTCCCCTTTTGTTCCTCAGATCAAAATGCCGCTGCAATGGTCGATCTCGTGCTGGATGATCTCCGCCGTCCAGTCGGTGAAGGTCTTGAACCGCTCCTGAAAGTCCTCGTTCTGGTAGCGCACCTTGATGGACTTCCAACGCTTGGTCTTCCGGGTGCCCTCCAGGGAGAGACAGCCCTCTTCCGCCTGGTAGGGCTGGGACATCTTGACGATCTCCGGGTTATACATGACCATGTAGTCGTCCTGGCCGCACTCGAAGGCGATGATGCGTTTGCAGACGCCGATCATATTGGCAGCCATGCCCACGCAGGCGCCTTTACAGGCGATGAGGGTGTCCAGCAGATCCTGGGCGGTCTGCTTGTCCGCCGGGGTGGCGTCCTCTGCGGGCTGCGCCAGGAAGATGGGGTCTTTCATAATGGGTTGAATCATGCTGTGTCCTTCTTTCTTCTGCCACTCCCCTTTTCCCCTGCCCGGTCATAGACTGGCAGGAAGGGGGGTGTTCCACTTGGCCGAATCCTGTTCTTCTGGTGGTATGTGGGTGACCACAGCAGCTATCCTTGCCCTACAGCTGGCAGAGGGTCGTTCGGCACAAGAACTGAGTTTGCTGTCCGCGTTCTTCACGGTCTTGGGGGATAATCTGGCGCTTTTGGCTGGGCAGCTGCCCCAGGTGAATCTGCCGGAGACGGAGTGACGCTGTGCTTGTGCGGAGCCGCCTCCCTCAGCCGCCTTGCGGCGACAGCTCCCTCCATGCATGGAAGGAGCCTTGGGTAGGTGGTTTTCCACAGGCACTGTCTCTGTCTTGGCTGCTCCCCCATCATCCTACAACAAGAGCCGTATGCATCTGCATACGGCTCTTGTTAGCTTGCTTTGGAATCCAGTATCGAATTACTTCAGAGCGACCTTGCCGCCGACTGCTTCGATCTTTGCCTTGATCTCTTCGCCATCTTCCTTGGAAGCTGCTTCCTTCAGAGTGGTGGGAGCGCCTTCGACAGCTGCCTTTGCGTCAGCCAGGCCCAGGCCGGTGACTTCGCGGACGATCTTGATGACCTTGATCTTTGCTGCTGCGTCGAAGCCTTCCAGGACGACGTCGAATTCAGTCTTTTCTTCTGCTGCTTCTGCTGCTGCGCCAGCGCCTGCTGCGGGTGCTGCCATTGCTGCTGCGGAAACGCCGAATTCTTCTTCCAGAGCCTTGACCAGTTCGGACAGCTCCAGGACGGACAGGTTCTTTACTTCTTCAATCAGAGCAGTAATCTTTTCGCTTGCCATGATAGTAACCTCCTAAATGTAGTTCAGTTCAAAATCAGGCCGAGGGTTTCCATTTTTCTCCCCGGCGTGGTGTTTGCCGAATGATTATTCAGCAGCGGGGGCTTCCTCTGCGGGAGCGCCGCCCTTGGACTCGACGATAGCTGCCAGGACAGCGGCCAGGCTGACGATGGGTGCCAGCAGGGTGCCCATGGCCTGTGCCTGCAGGTCCTTCTTAGAGGACAGTGCGGACAGCTTTGCGATCTCGTCATCGCTCAGGATCTTGCCTTCCATGAAGGCAGCCTTGATGTGGAACTTCTCCTTACCCAGCTGCTTTGCGTAGTCAGCGATGATACGGATGGGAGCGATGGGGTCTTCCTCGCCGGTGGCCAGAGAAGTGGTACCTTCCAGAACGGAATCCAGTTCCTGCAGGCCGGATTCATCCAGCGCACGACGGACCATGTTGTTCTTTACGACACCGTACTTGACCTCGCCTTCGCGCAGCTTTGCGCGCAGCTCGGTATCTTCCGCGACGGTGATACCACTGTAATCCACCAGTACACCAGACTGCGCATTCTTGAGCTGCTCGACCAGAGCGGCGACGACGGCCTTTTTAGACTCCAATACTTTCGCGTTAGGCATATTGATTTCACCTCACTATAAGAAAAATCCTCCGCGTCAGAAGGACAGGAGGATGGCACATTCAAGCTATAACCGTCACAGGGGACGTCACTTTTTCGAATATGCACTCTCGGCAGGCGGCTTGCGCCGTTAGACTTACGTGCCTGCTGTCTCTGAACGCGATGATTATCATATCACAGGACAGCGGATTTGTCAACCCGCTGTCCTGTTTTTTACGGTTCTTGCAAAAACTCTCTTAGTTGGACAGCTTTGCGGGGTTCACACGGACGCCAGGGCCCATGGTGGAAGCCAGGGTGCAGCTCTTGATATACTGACCCTTTGCTGCGGCGGGCTTTGCCTTGATGATGGCGCCGACCAGAGCGTTGAAGTTTTCTTCCAGCTTTTCTGCGCCGAAGGAGACCTTGCCGATGGGGCAATGGATGATGTTGGTCTTATCCAGACGATATTCGACCTTACCGGCCTTGGCTTCAGCAACTGCCTTGCCAGCGTCGGGGGTGACGGTGCCGGACTTGGGAGAGGGCATCAGGCCCTTGGGGCCCAGGGTCTTACCCAGACGGCCGACGAACTTCATCATGTCGGGAGTGGCGATGACGACGTCGAATTCGAACCAGTTTTCCTTCTGGATCTTTTCCACCAGATCCATTTCGCCCACATAGTCAGCACCTGCTGCCTTTGCAGCTTCAGCCTGTTCGCCCTTAGCGAAGACCAGGACGCGGACGCTCTTGCCAGTGCCGTTGGGCAGGACGATAGCGCCACGGACCTGCTGGTCAGCGTGACGGCCGTCAACGCCCAGCTTCATGTGCATTTCGACGGTCTCGTCGAACTTTGCCTTTGCGGTCTTTTCCACCAGATCCAGAGCTTCATTGGTGTCATACAGGGTATTGGCTTCGATCAGCTTGACGCTGTCCTGATATTTCTTACCTTTCTTCATTTGTCAACTACCTCCTTATTCACCGACGATGACGCCCATGGAACGAGCGGTGCCAGCGATCATGGACATAGCAGCTTCCAGGGTAGCGGCATTCAGGTCAGGCTTCTTCAGCTCTGCGATCTTCTGGACGTCTGCCTTGCTGATGGTGGCGACCTTGGTCTTGTTGGGTTCACCAGAGCCGGATTCGATGTTGCAAGCCTTCTTGATCAGAACGGCTGCGGGGGGAGTCTTGCACACGAAGGTGAAGGAACGGTCGGCATAGACGGTGATCTCGACGGGGATGATCAGACCGATGTCCTTCTTGGTGCGTTCATTAAATTCCTTGGTAAAACCGGCGATATTGATGCCGTGCTGACCCAGAGCGGGGCCGACAGGGGGGGCGGGAGTTGCCTTACCTGCGGGGATCTGCAGCTTGACAAAGCCGGTAACTTTCTTTTTGGGTTTCTGTGCCACGAAGAGCACCTCCTTATTATGATTCAAACGTAAAATTCATGTTTTGGAGCGGGAGGACATTCACTCCTCCTCTGCGTATTCTACCTGATCCAGCCCCAGCTCCACCGGAGTCTCCCGGTTGAACATGGATGCCACGACCCGGATGCGTTCCTTTGCCGCGTCCACTTCCTCCACGATGCCGTAGTAGTCACTGAAGGGACCGTCAATGATCTTGATGCGGTCGCCCGGCTGGTATCCGGTGACCACTTCATTCCGTTCCACGCCCAATGCCGCGATCTCCTCATCGCTGAGGGGGATGGCATCGTTGCCGGAACCGACAAAGCCGGTCACGCCGCGGATGTTGCGCAGGATATGCCAGGTTTCATCGGTCAGGATCATCTTGACCAGGACATAGCCTGGGAAGGTCTTTCGCTCGTATTCTTTCGGGCCTTTGTCGGTCATCTCCGTCACCTTTTCCATGGGGATCTTCACCTCATTGATCAGGTGGTGGAGGTTACGGTTGTCCACGTGCTTGGTAATGGCGCTGGCCACTGTGTTCTCATAACCGGAGTAGGTATGGAGCACGTACCATCTTGCGATCTCAGACATAGCCTCACCTTAACCCTTGAACAGATTGATCAGCGCCCGGATCACGGCTGCGGCAACGCCGTCCACGACCCAGATAAAGACGCCGATGACCAGGATGCAGGCCGCGACCACCAGACAGGCGCGGACCAGTTCCTTCCGTTTCGGCCAGACGACCTTCTTCAGTTCCACTTTCATTTCGTGGCACCAGTTGGAGAACCGTCTCCAGGTACGAACCAGAGCGTTGGGCTTCTTTTCCAGATCCTTTTCCTCGGATCCTTTTGCTTTTTTCGTCATTCAAACACACCCTTCTCAAACTTGTCGTACACTGGGATCACTTGGTTTCGGTGTGTTCCGTATGCTTTCTGCAGAACGGGCAATACTTGCTCATCTTCAGACGATCAGGAGAATTCTTCTTGTTCTTCATGGTGTTGTAGTTTCTCTGCTTGCACTCGTTGCATCTCAGGGTGATCTTAATACGAGCACCTGCTTTTGCCTTAGCCATTCTTCGGCACCTCCTTAGCTTATCATGTTCCGCTTCACGCCAAAAAAGCCGGACTTCCGGCAGGTGACCTGAAGCAGGTTTCTGTCGAACGTCCAGCGCAAAGCCGACCCACCCCAACCGATGCCGGGACGAGTCCTCTATTTCGTTGAGCCGCTCGGCAGAATGGGTTCTGCCTCCCTGGTCCAGCGCCGCGACCGGAGTCAGGGCACAACAAAGGCGGGCCCGGTACACTGAACCAGTGTCCCTGTCGGTGATCCGCCTTCTCACAGGTAGAATTAGTGTATCACGTTTTCCCCGTCCCGTCAAGGCTTTTTGCCTTTTTTCGATAGTACATCCAGTTGCAGAAGACCAGCACCAGGGACAGGGCACCCAGGTAGCCAAAGACGGGGTAGATGGTGCTGATGAGGTCGCCGAAGCCCACCAAGCTGGCAGCAAAGGCCACAGCCACCATAGCCACTAAAAATGCGGTCTTGTGCTGGCGGACGGGTGAGTAACGCAGGCTCAGGTAGGTCTCCAGGGCCACGCCGCAGGACAGGGCGGCGCCGTAGATGCCGAACAGGAGGAGCAGGCCGTAGGCGTAACCCAGGCTGCGGTTCATCTGGCACACCAGCTCCAGCATGGGCATTTCCGCTTCCACCGACGGTAAGTAGAAGGACAGGGACGCCAGGACGCTGACGGCGATGAGCACCAGCAGGAACGTGCCCAGCAAGATCCCCTGATAGACCCGCTTCCGGCTGGGCACCAGGTCGCCGAAAGGGGTGAGGATGCCGATGGAGCCGAAGATGTTGTAGGCCACGTAGGTGATGGCCGCCACCCACCAGCAGGGTAACATGGGGTTGTCGCTGCCGGTGTGGGAGAGAGTGAACTGGTCGACCCCGAAGTGAGCCAGTGCCGCGATGGCGAAGGCGACGGTAGCCAGGACGATGACGGGCACGCAGACGGAAAAGGCGGCGGCGACGCCGTCCAGTCCACGGAGCGCCAATAAAATCACCAGGACGCCAAAGGCTAAGCTGGCGCACCAGGCGGGGATGGTGGGAAAGAGCTGGTGGAGGAGGGCTCCCCCGCCGGCCACCATGATGGCCACCACACTAAATAAGAACAGGCACTGCAGGAAGGCCATGGTGTGGCGCAGCCACGGGATGTTCCAGCGGATGACGGTCTCATCCAGCTCCTGGACGCCGGACATCTGCGCCAGGCGGATGAGCAGGATGCCGCAGAGGGCGAACAGGACGGCGGACACGGCCAGCCCGGCGAAGCCCCATCCCCCGAAGCAGCCAAAAAACTGCCACAGCTCCTGCCCGGACACGAAGCCCGCGCCCAAAAAGCAGCCGGCGAAGAGAAAGGCCAGCTTGGGTACGCTCAGTTGTTTCACAAAACCACTCCCCTTTTTCAATCTGTCACACTATATCATATTCCCCTCCCCTTGAAAAGACACGGAATCGCGCAAAAACACAGAGCGGAGGGCGAAGCTCCGCTCTGTGCTGGGTGGAGTTATTTTCCTTTGTAGCTGGGCGGGTTGCCGGGGAATTTCTTGATGCCGTACTGCTCCGGCTTGCCCACCATCTTGCGGTGGGGCTCCCGCTGCTGGATCTCCGGCTCCCCTTCGGTGCGCACTCGGTTGCCGCCCTTGTAGCTCAGGTCGGGCAGGGGCACCACCGGCGGTTTGCCTGGGGTGACCTTGCCCCGCTTGGCGTAGCTGTCCGGGATGCGGACGATGGGCTGGTTGCCCTCGTAGTTGGCCTGGGAGGTGAACTGGATCTTGCCGCCGTAGCGCTTGATGTTGGCTCTCCCCCGCTCTACGCGGATGCGGATGACCGGGTCCTCGCCGGGGACGGTGCGGCGCTTGCCCTTGTAGCCGGTGTAGTCCTCAATGGCCAGGCGACCGCCGTAGAGGCGTTTTTCCGCCTTGTTGCCGTGGTGGACTTTGGGGGCTGCCAGGCCGAACTTGGCGGGCTTGGCCACCGATTCGCCGCCCTTGTAGGCTTTGACCGGTTTGGCGTGGAGCTTGCCGCCGTAATATTTGGACGCCTTCGCCCTGCCGCGGTGAGATAGGGGCATGGTGGATTCGAACCGGGCAGGCTTCGCCACCGAGCCGCCGCCTTTGTAGCTGGTGACTGGTTTGGCGTGGAGCTTGCCGCCGTAGTATTTGGACGCTTTCGCTCTGCCGCGGTGGGACAAGGGCATGGTGGATTCGAACCGGGCGGGTTTCGCCACCGAGCCACCACCCTTGTAGCTGGTGACCGGTTTCGCGTGGAGCTTGCCGCCGTAGTATTTGGACGCCTTCGCCCTGCCGCGGTGAGATAGGGGCATGGTAGATTCGAACCGGGCGGGTTTTGCCACGGAGCCGCCGCCTTTGTAGCTGACGACCGGTTTGGCGTGGAGTTTGCCGCCGTAGTATTTGGACGCCTTCGCTCTGCCACGGTGGGACAGGGGCATGGTGGATTCAAACCGGGCGGGTTTTGCCACGGAACCGCCGCCCTTGTAGGCCGCCTGCTTGACCGGCAGGCTGGGGACGCCGAAGCGGCGTTGGCTGCGGCGGTTGCCCTTGTGGCTGAGGGGGTCGGTGTGGACGAAGCGGGCGGAGGTGGCGCGGGACGCGCCGCCGGTGTAGCGCTGGGCGGAGACCGCCACCAGCTTGCTGCCGTAGCGGGATTTCCGGCCGGTGATCTTCCGGTGCCGGTGCAGCTCCGCCGGGACGGGGATGCCGACGGACGCAGGCTGCTTCTTCCGGCCTCGGTAGTTGGTGAAGTGGATGGGCAGGCGCAGGTCTTTGCCGTAGCGCTTGCGGCCTTTCTTTGCCATCTTGTGGGAGGGCATGGGGGTGCCGTAGCGCATATCCTCCCCGTAGCTCCGGCGGCGGATGCCGGCCTTGATCCAGCTGCGCAGGATGGTGAACAGAGCCAGGGCGATGGCCAGGACCAGGGCGACGATGCCGATGGTGGTGCGGACGGGGTATTGTTCATATGGATTTGTGTTGATGGCCTGGGCGGAGCCGGTACACAGCGCCAGGGCGCAGGCCAGGGTCAAGCCCCAGGTCATCCGTGACCACAGTTGTCTCATGGTAGTTCCCTCCAGGGGTAGTGCTCCACTTATTATGCCACACTCCCTGGAAAAAAGAAAGAGAGAATGTGGGAGTGCTGGACAGGAGGTGGTGGGGGATGGTACAATAAACTATCACTTCATTTGCAGAGAAACGAGGGACGTTATGCGCATTATGGCCATCGACTACGGAGACGCCCACACCGGCGTCGCCATCTCCGACCCCACCGGGATGCTGGCGGGCTGGACGACCACCATTGACAGCCGGAAACAGGATGTGGTGGTGGAGCAGCTGCGGGCGATCATCGCCGAGTGGCAGGTGACGGAGCTGGTGCTGGGGTATCCGAAGAATATGAACGACACCAAGGGCGAGCGGGTGCGCAAGAGCGAAGCGCTGGCTCAGCGGCTGACCGAGGAGACCGGGCTGCCCGTCCACCTGTGGGACGAGCGTCTGACCACCGTGGACGCTCATCGCATCCTGTCCGAGAACGGACGGCGGGGCAAGAAGCGCAAGCAGAAGGTGGACGCGGTTGCGGCCACGTTGATCTTGGAAGGCTACCTGGGCTTCCGCCGGAATCAGAAAGGGAGGGAATGAAGATGTTATTTGACACCGATGACAACTATGTGGTACTGGAGATGACCGGCCCCGACGGCAAGGAGCGGCGGTACGAGCTGCTGGACATCGTGGAGTTTGAGGGCGTGGCCTATGGCGTGTTCTGCCCCCAGGAGTTCCCGGAGGACGGGGACATCATCCTCCGCCTGGAGGGCGAGGACGCTCAGAAGCCGGAAGGGTATGTGCCGGTGGAGGACGATGGCATTGCCCAGGCGGTGTATGACATCTTCCACCTGAAAAATATGTCTTCCTTTGATTTTCAAACTTATCTGGAGGGGGAATGACCCCTTTTCGATGAAAAAACAGCAGGACATGTGTCCTGCTGTTTTTATTTGCGTTATCTCCGGAACCCCGGTTTCCACTCCCAGACGCAACGGATGACTCGGCCGTAGGTGATGGCCAGGGCGATGCCGCCGACGAAGAGCAAAATGTACTGGAGGGCGCCGCCGGGTGGGTAGTAGGAGACGATGGTCTCACAGATCCAGTACACCACCACGGAGCAGATGATAAGGATGGCGTTCCGCTTCTTCTCCCCCTCCCGCCAGGGCAGGAGGACGAAGATCAGCAGGAGGATGACGCCGGGGAAGAACAGGTCGCTCTCGCCCCAGACGAACCACTCTTTGAAAATCTCCATGGCTTACACGAAGCGATACATGAAGCTGGTGGTGATCTTGTCGTCGTAGGTCTTTTCCACCTTTTCGTACCACTTATCGTAGTCTTCCTTCTGGAGGGCGGCGATGCTCACGTCCTGCCAGTGGTACTTTTCGCCGTAGCCTTCAAAGTACACCAGCTGGTAGCCCTGGGCATCCTCATCCTTGAGCAGGGCGGTGTCCCCTTCCTTGCGCTTCTCGTCAAAGAGCCAGGCCTTCAGGGTGTCGGTCACGTCCTCCTTGGAGGCCTTTTCGTACTTGCCCTGGTTGTAGTTGGAATTGCTGTCGCCGGAATTTTCCTCTGCCAGCGCACCCAGAGCATCGGCGTCGCCGCCGTCCTTCTTCCAGGTCTTCTGCAGCTCTTCCGCCTTCTTCTTGGCGGCGTCGTAATCGTAGACGGTGTTGCCGTCGTCGTCCTTCTTGGTCTCGCCGTCCTTATCGGTTGCGGCTTCTGCCTTCACCAGGACGTTGCGGAAGTTGGCGCCGTGGTATTCGTCCAGATAGCGTTTCTGGAACTGCACCACGTAGTAGCCGTTCAGCGTAGTGGTCTTGCCGTCGCTGCTCTTGGTCTCGTTCTTGATGGTCTTGATGTCGTCAGCCTTGCGATCCTTGCTGGTCAGCCAATCCTTGAAGCCGTAGCTGCTGAAGGAAGAATAGGTGCGGTTGCTGTAGTCGGTGCAGCCGTACTCGTCCACCAACTTCTTGACCTGCTTGGTGTCCCCCGCCTTCATGGCTGCTTCCAGGGCTGCTGCGCCCTCCTTGGCCTTCTTTTCAGCGGCCTTGGTCTCTTCCTCGGTGGGATCGACGGTCTTGCCGTCCTTGTCCGTCTTGGTCTCGGTCTTGACGGGCACCTCGTAAGCCTCGTACTCGAAGGTATCCAGCTCTGCGGCGTGCTCCTTATAATACTTCTCGGCGTCCTTGTCCGTCTTCTCATAGGACTCGGTGACCTTCTTCTGGTACTCCTGTGCCAGCTGGTATTCCAGGGCGACCTTGCGATAGGTCTTCTCATTCATGTAGCGGCCGTAGGTGTTCTGGAGGTAGTATTTCAGGGAGTAGCCATTCTCCTTGCAGCTCTCCTTCAGAGAGGCGATGGCATCCTCTACCTCTTTCTGCCCCTCTTCGCTGAGGGTGTACCCTTCCTTCTCCGCCTCCTGGGTCAGGATGGACACGTTGGTCAGATCCTTCTTGGCGCTGTCCCGGAAGTAGTCGTACCAGGTGGTGCCCTCGTAGATCTCCTGATCCTTCAGGCTCTTGCTGGTGTCCAGGCCATAATACTGGGCGTAGGTGCTGGCGCTGTTGTAGTTGCTATAATAGTAGTAGTCCACCTCGGCAGCGCTGTAGGTCTTATCCCCCACGGTGAGGGCGGTCATGGAGCGCTGGAGGGTGCCGCCGTCGAAAAAGAGCAGGGCGGCCACCAGGATGACCACCACCACGCCGACGGCGATGTAGATCTTGGTGCGGCGCTTTTCCTTCTTCTCTTCCAACGCCTTCTTGCGTTCCTTCATGGACATCCCCTTTTTGGCGATCCCCTCTTTGTTCTCGTCTGTATGGTTGAGGTTCTTGGTTTCTTCACTCATAGAACGGATTCCTCCAACATTCGGTTTACGTTTCGGGCGATTTCGCCCGTTTGCCTTCATTACATCGGTACATTATACTCGATTTGTCCTACTGTTGCAAGACATAATGAAAAAAACCCGGGGGAAATCCCAGGTTTTTCAATCCTTATTGTTTCGCTACCGGATAGCAAAACCCCGCGAAGGCCGTGTGATCTCTCTTAAACCTGCACCAGAAGGGCAGGTGGGTTGCCTCCGCCAAGCTTTACTGCTTCCAACTTCCAGCCCGAGGGCCGGGAGGCCTGCAAACCACCAAGCGAGGTGGGCATCCCGAAAGAAAATTGTGGGTTTAATGTGAGATCATCACGTACCCCGCAGGGCGCGTTTCTGTTTCGGTTTCCACCGCTATCCTATGCGGCGGGCGGGACGGTCATTCCTCTTCCTCGTCCTCGCTGAAGGCTTCTTCCATAAACACGTTATAGACTGCTTCCGCCTCTTCCTCATCCTCCAGGGTGACCAGTTCGTCCTCGCCGTTGACGGTCTCCACCCGCATGATGATCAGGCCGTAGTCTTCGCTCTCCTCCGCCTCGTCGGGATCCACATCCTCGTCCAGGGTGGGGAAGAAGGCCATATAGATATTGCCGTTGTACTCGACGGTGTCCAGGTACTCCAGGACCACCTCTTCGCCGTTCTCGTCGGTCAGCGTGATAAAGGTTCCGCCGTAATCGTTGCTCATGGTGTCTTCCTCCGGTGTCATGGGGCGTTGCGCCCTTGCTTTCCTACATTGTAGCCAAAACCGGCAGAAAAAGCAAGGGGCTTTCGCAAAATTCTTACAACCCTACCCCCCGAAGTCCTCCAGCAAGGCGGCCAGCTGCCGCTGTCCCTTGGCGTGGATGCCCTGAGCCAGGGCGATGCGATCCAGCTCGGGCAGGGCGCGGACGGGGATGCCGGTGTTGCTGATGAGGCTGCCGTCGGAGTAGATGCAAATTTGTCCGGCCTGATCCACCAGGAGGTATTCCCCGTTGTCCGCCGCCGCGGCATTGCCCCCCGCTCGCACCGGTGCGGTCAGCTGCCAGGCCAGGACGCCGCTGGTCATCAGCAGCGCCAGGGTCATGGCCACGCCGGTGAGCCAGGCGCGCAAGAGTCTGATGTTCATGTTCCTTTCCCCCCTTTCCCTGCCAGTATGCCCTGGAAAAGGCTGGTTTTATAACTGGTGGGACAGATTCTGCCTTTGGCGGCGGTTTTTTTCAAAATGTTCGCGGAAAACAGACGTTTATTTGACAACTGTGGTATAATACCTTAAAGTTCCCACGGGACTTTGAGAGGGCAACCCCCTTTTCCCACGCTTTTCAGGAGGTGTTTCCATTTTGGCAAACGCAAAAGCGAAACAAAATCAACCAACCACCAAGCCGCGCAGCTTCCTCAAGCGCCTGGGCGTCATCGTCGGCTCCCTGCTGCTGGTCTTCGTGACCACCTGCGCCATCGTGGCCTGTTATGCCGCGGTCTACGTACAGAACGTCATCATGCCGGAGGTGGAGCAATCCAGCGCCACCCTGCTGACCTCCAACACCGATCTGACCTCGAATCTGTACTACTACGACAGCGAGGCGGATGACTATGTGGCCTATCAGCCCCTCTACGCCTCGGAAAACCGGGTGTGGGCGGACTTGAAGGATATGCCCGAAAACCTCATCAACGCCACCATCGCCATCGAGGACAAGCGGTTCAAAGATCACCACGGGGTGGACTGGCTGCGGACGGCGGCGGCGGTGAAGTATATGTTCACCGGGCAGCAGATCCAAGGCGGCAGCACCATCACCCAGCAGCTCATCAAGAACCTGACCGGCAACGATGAGACCACCGTACGGCGGAAGGTGCTGGAGATCTTCGAGGCCCTGGAGTTCGACAAGACCCACACCAAGGACGAGACCATCGAGTGGTATCTCAACGTCATCTATCTGGGGCATGGCTGCTACGGCGTGTCCACGGCGGCGCAGAAGTATTTTGGCAAGACGGTGAGCCAGCTGTCCCTGGCCGAGTGCGCCTCCCTCATCGCCATCACCAACAACCCCTCCCAATACGACCCCTACACCCAGCCGGAGAACAACAAGGAGCGGCGGGACTTGGCACTGGACTTGATGTGCGAGCAGGGGTACATTTCGGAAAAGGAACGGGACAAGGCCAAGAGCGAAGAGGTCAAGTGCGTCTTCGGCTCCAAGGACAGCGAGACCAAGACGGGCGGGTCGGACAACGGCTATTATAGCTGGTACACTGACGCGGTCATCGAGTCGGTCATCGCCGACCTGGGCGAGCAGTACGGCTACGACGAGACCACCGCCACCAACCTCATCTACTCCGGCGGGCTGCAGATCTACTCCTGCTTAGACCCCGAAGTACAGGCCAAGGTGGATGCGGTGTACAGCAACGCTGACAACACGGCGCAATACAAATCCCTGGGCGGCCAGGCTCTGCGCAGCGGCATCACGGTGGTGGACAACCGCACCGGTGCTGTGGTGGCGCTGGCTGGCGGCATCGGGGAGAAGAAGGGCAACCGCATCTGGAACTGTGCCACCGACTCCCTCCGTCCCCCAGGCTCCTCCATCAAGCCTCTGGGCGTGTACGCGCCGGCCATGGAGGCGGGTTTGATCCTCCCCTCCTCCGCCGAGGACGACACCCCCTTCCAGCAGAACAGCGACGGCACCCTGTGGCCGGTGAACGACGAGGGGTATTACTCCGGTCTCACCGACGTGGACACCGCTATGACCCACTCGCTGAACACGGTGGCGGTGAAGGTGCTAGATCAGCTGGGGCTGGAGAAGTCCTATGACTTTTTGACGGAAAAGTTCGGCATTTCCACTCTGGTGAAGGATTATGAGACCAGCACCGGCGTCATCCGTTCCGACTTGAACTATGCGCCTCTGGCACTGGGCGGCCTGACCAAGGGCGTGACCACCCTGGAGATGGCGGCGGCCTATGCCACCTTCCCTCGGGATGGGCTGTACTCCTCCCCCTACCTCTATACCGTGGTCACCGACAGCAACGGCAAAATTTTGCTGTCCAACGGGGACTACAGCGTGAAGATGGACGAGAACGGCAATGCAGTCGTCACCGGTCAGGCCAAGAGCGAGCCTATTTTGGATCAGGCCACCACGTTTTATATGAACCTGATGCTCCAGCACGTGGTCACCGACGGCACCGGTAAGCTGGCAAAGCTGAGCAACATGACCGCCGCCGGCAAGACCGGTACCACCACCAACGACTACGACCGCTGGTTCGTGGGCTACACCCCCTACTACACCGCCGCCGTCTGGAGCGGCTACGACCGGCAGGAGCGCATCAACTCGGTGGGCAACCCCTCCTGTATCCTGTGGCAGAAGGTCATGAGCGCAGTCAGCAAAGGGGACGCAGACATCGGGTTCAACGGCGACCTGGAGACCACCACCGCCTACTGCTGCACCGCCAGCGGGCTGCTGGCCACCAAGGCTTGTACGGCGGCCGGGTGCGGGAAAACCCAGACGTTTTTGCCCACAGATGTCCCCACGGATTACTGCGACCGGCACTATTACTCCGACGGCAACATGATCCTCAACTACCAGCGCTCCGGCGCGGCAGCGAAAGCGAAAATTCGCGGCGAAGTGTCCTATATCCCCAAGAAGGTGGTCAAGCCCAAGAAGGAAGAGACCCCGACGGAGCCCACCACCGAGGACGGCACCACCGGGGACAATGGTGACAACGGGGACACCACCGACACCACCAAGAAGACCGACGACAAGACCAAAAAGACGGACAAGAAAACGGACACCAAGAAGGACACCAAAAAGAAGTCCGACACCAAGAAGGACGGCTGACTTGTCCCCCATCCACACACACCCATCCCCAGAGCCGAGACCGGCTCTGGGGATTTTTGCGCCGTTTTTGGGGCAGTTCCACCGGTTCCCATGGGAAGAGTCCAAAGGGTTTGTGTGCTTCCGAAGAATTTTCGGGTAAATTGGCGGTTGCTTTTTCCCGTCAGCTGTGCTACAATTCTGTCAATTCAACTACAAATGCCCGTCAACAACGGACAATCTAAGAGAGAGAAGGACAGGTAACGCATATGTCTCCTACACCTAAATATTTCATCGTGGAAGCCAAGGCGCTTCCTGACATCTTCCTGAAAGTGGCGGAAGCCAAACGCATCCTGGAGCTGCGGGAAGCGGACACGGTCAACGAGGCCACCCTGAAGGTGGGCATCAGCCGCAGCGCATTTTACAAGTACAAGGACGCCATCCGCCCCTTCAACGATATGCTCAACGGGCACATCGTCACCTTCCAGGTGCTGCTGAAGGATGAGCCTGGCGTGCTCTCGTCCATTCTCGCATCCTTCGCCGCTTCCGGCGGCAATATCCTCACCATCAACCAGTCCATCCCCACCGGCGGCGTGGCTGCCGTCACCCTGTCGGCGGAGACCTCCAATCTGAGCACTACGTTGGAAGAGCTGGTTCACAGTGTGGAACATCTTTACGGGGTCATCACCTTCGAGGTGCTGGCCGGTTGACAGCTTCGTGACAGATTGAGGTGTTATTATGGTAAAAGTTGCAATTTTAGGGTACGGCACCGTGGGCGGCGGCGTGGCGGAGATCCTCCACAAGAACGGCGCACACATCTCCCAGCGGGTGGACAACCCGGTGGAGCTGAAGTACATCCTCACCCGTCGGGACTATCCCGGCGACCCCTTTGAAGATAAGATCGTCCAGGATTTCTCCATCATCGAGAACGACCCGGAGGTGCAGGTGGTAGCCGAGTGCATCGGCGGCACCACCGTTGCTCTGGACTACGCCCGCCGGGCGCTGAACGCGGGCAAACATGTGGTCACCTCCAACAAAGAATTGGTGGCCGCTTACGGCTACGAGCTGCTCCAGATCGCCAAGGAGAAGGGCTGCTCCTTCCTCTTCGAGGCCAGCGTGGGCGGCGGCATCCCCATCCTGCGGCCCATGAGCAGCTGTCTGGCAGCCAACGAGCTGTCCGAGATCGTGGGCATCCTCAACGGCACCACCAACTACATCCTGACCCGGATGATCCGCGGCGGCCTGTCCTTTGACGACGCCCTGCAGGAAGCCCAGGAAAAGGGCTACGCGGAAGCAGACCCCACCGCCGACATCGAAGGCCATGACGCCTGCCGGAAGATCTGCATCCTGTCCTCTCTGGGCTTCGGCCGTCACATCTATCCCGAACAGGTGCCCACCGAGGGCATCACCCACATCACCCTCTCCGACGTGGCCTATGCCCGCAGCGGCGGCTACAAGATCAAGCTGCTGGGTCGGAGCATCCGTCGGGAGTCCGATGGGAAGGTGTGCGCGTTCGTAGCGCCCCATCTGGTTCATGAGGAATCCCCGCTGGCCAACGTGGAGGACGTGTTCAACGCCATCCAGGTCACGGGCGACTCCATCGGCGACGTGATGTTCTACGGCCGGGGCGCAGGCAAGCTGCCCACCGCTTCCGCTGTGGTGGCGGACATCATGGACATCGTCAAGAGCAAGGGCAACAAGAAGCCTCTGAGCTGGGGGCCGGGCGGCGAGGACACCGTCTATTCCCCTGCTGACCTGACCAGCCGGTGGTATTTCCGGGTGGCTGGCGACTTCTTCGTGGACGGGGCCACCCGTCTGCGCAACGGGGACGCCAACGACGGCGAGTCTGCGTTCATCTCCGACGAGGCGCTGACCATGGGGCAGATCCAGGATCGGCTGAAGGAGCTGGATGTGAAGGCGCTGTATCGGGTGCTGGACTGAGGCAATCGCCGGGTTCTGACATAAACTGAAGGGGAGCGTATACTCCAAACGCTCTTTGAAGATATTTTGGGGGGTTACATCTCATATGGCATTGATCGTACAAAAATTTGGCGGCTCTTCCGTCGCCGACGTCGATCGTGTCCGCCACGTGGCCGGGATCATCACCGACACCTACAAGGCGGGCAACGATGTAGTCGTCGTCCTCTCCGCCCAGGGGAAAACCACCGACAAGCTGCTGGCTATGGCGGAGCAATACAATCCCAAGGCGTCCAAGCGGGAGCTGGATCAGCTGCTGTCCACTGGTGAACAGCAGAGCGTGGCGCTGTGCGCCATGATGATCCAGAGCATGGGGTTCCCTGTGGTCTCCCTGAACGCCTGGCAGGTGGGGTTCAAGACCAACTCCACCTACGGCAACGCCCGCATCAAGAAGATCGAGACCGACCGCATCCAGAACGAGCTGGATCAGCATCGCATCGTCATCTTCACCGGCTTCCAGGGCATCAACAAGTGGGAGGACGTGACCACCCTGGGTCGCGGCGGCAGCGACACCTCCGCTGTGGCGCTGGCTGCGGCGCTGCGGGCTGACAAGTGCCAGATCTACACCGACGTGGACGGCGTTTACACCGCTGACCCCAACAAGGTGCCGACGGCCAAGAAGATCGATCAAATCACTTATGACGAAATGCTGGAGCTGGCTACGCTGGGTGCCAAGGTGCTCCACAACCGCAGCGTGGAAATGGCGAAGCGGTATCATGTGAATCTGGAAGTGCTGTCCAGCTTCACCGGTCATCCCGGCACCATCGTGAAGGAGGTTGTGAAAAATATGGAAAAATCTCACGTGAGCGGCGTCGCCAAGGACAAGGACGTAGCAAGACTGGCTCTGGTCGGCCTCCAGGATCGCCCTGGTGTGGCCTTCAAGATTTTCTCCCTGCTGGCCAATGAAAAGATCAACGTGGACATCATCCTGCAGTCCATCGGCCGTGACGAGAGCAAGGACATCAGTTTCACCGTCGTCCGCAAGGACGTGGAGGCAGCACAGCAGCTGCTGAAGGAGCATCAGGAAGCCCTGGGCTTCGACTCCATCGAGGTCAACGACCGCATCGCCAAGGTCTCCATCGTAGGCGCTGGCATGATTAACAACCCCGGCGTGGCTGCTTCCATGTTCGAGGCGCTGTATGATGCGGGCATCAACATCAGCATGATCTCTACCAGTGAAATTAAGGTTTCTGTGCTGGTGGATGAGACGGATGCTGACCGTGCCGTTCAGGTCATCCATGACAAATTTTTCGCACTGAGCTAAATTTTCGACAAAATGCAAGCATTTTGTCGAGGTTGCAGCCGGGTGCATGCACTCGCTGCGCTCGCACACTTACCCGTCTGAGCAGTATTTTTTCCGACGTACACGCCGCCGGAAAAAATAGATCAAAACTTATTCCGGCATCCTGCCGGAACTCTGCGAGGCTGGACGCTTGCGCTTCATAGAGGAAAAAGGCACGCAGCTGTGTTGCTGCGTGCCTTTGTTGTCTTATACGTGTTTCTTCCGTGCGATGCGCTCCACCAGGCAATCATAGGGGGCGCTGGCCAGGTACCACACGATGGCGCTGCCCAGAAGGCCGATGCAGGCGCCGACGAGGACGTCGGAGGGGTAATGGACGCCTACGTAGGGGCGGGAGAAGGCCATGGCTACGGCCAGGAACCAGAACACCCCTTTCAGCCACCGAGGTTCCTCCCCTCTGTTATAGGTACTGGCGGCGGCGAAGGAGGAGCAGGCGTGGCCGGAGGGGAAGGACCAGCTGGTGGGTTTGGATTCGATGACCTGGAGCTGGGGTAAGTCCATAAAGGGGCGTGGCCGCTGCACCAGCTCTTTTAGGAGGATGTCATTGAAGAGGTAGCACATCAGCATGGTCAGCAGGGAGATCCACCCCACCTTTCGGGTCTTGCGGAAGAAGAGCATGACGATGGAGAGGATGATCCACAGGGTGCCGGCGTAGCCGATGGTGGTCAAGGGCACCAGGAGCTTGCTCAGGAGCGGCGTGCGGACGGCGTCCTGGAGCCAGAGCATGATGCTCTGGTCGATGTGATAGATGAAATCCAGCAAGGAAAAACCTCCCATCTTCTCCCGTCCGCCTGGCAGAGTTTTCCGGTTTTTCCACCGTCTGCGCCAGGCTGCGGGTCTGCTGTCTAGTGTTACATATTGTGGGCGGCAGCGCAAGGGGGATTTTATTATTTTTTTGTGAATTTTGTCGGCCATTTCTTGAAAAGTGTTTCAAATAGGAATAAAATATGACAGGATTTACACTTATGATGGGAGGTTTTGCAAATGGCTCAAATGATCTGTATCTCGTATCTGCCCTGGCAGAACACTCCCTTCCGCACCCAACGGCTGGTGACCCATCTACCGGACATGGAGACCTTATTCTTCCAGCCCGCCATCGGTCAGCCCGCCTCTTCCGAAGGCATCCACGTGCTGCCCAACCTGACCGTCTACACCCTCCCCGCCTCCCTGTTCAGCCAGGATCTCCGTCCCCGCACCATCCGTCGGGGCATCGAGCTCATCAAGCAGCAGATGGAGAACAACGGGTTCGAGGAGCCGCTGCTGTGGGCGTGCACGCCTATGGCGGCGCTGCTGCTGGACGACATCCCCCATCACGGGCTCATCTACGACTGCGACCGGTTCTGGCACCACTTGCCGGTGACCTTGGAGAGCAATCTGGCCTATCAGGCAGACCTCATCTTGACCGCCTCTCAGGGGTTGGAGGAGCGTCTGTCCCTGTGCAACGACAACATCGCCCAAATCCCCTGGGGCACCGATGTGGGGCTCTACGCCTCCATGGAGCAGGAGCGCCTGCCCATCCCGCCGGACTTTGAGGCCATCTGCACCCGTGGGCCGGTGTTCGGGTATCTGGGTGCGGTGGAGCATCGGCTGAACCTGAATCCGGTGCTCTCCGCAGCCGCGGCACATCCGGACTGGCAGTTCGTCTTTTTGGGCAAGTACAGCCCCAAGAACCCCTACTTGGAGGACGCGGAGCTGTTGGAGAACATCCACTTCTTGGGCAGCCGTCCCCAAGCACTGCTGCCGGACTATGTGTATCAGTTCGACGTGTGCTTCGACCTGGTCCACTCCACCGACCCGGAGGACGACATCATCCCCTCCCGCATCTACACCTATCTGCTCACCGGCAAGCCCATCGTGGCGCTGCACCTGCGTCTGGCCAACCCCATCTTCCCCGACGTCATCCACAACGCGGACTCTACGGCGGAGTTCATGGCCAAGTGCGAGAAAGCACTGCTGGAGCACAACCACTGGGCGCAGCAGCGGCGCAAGCGCTACGGCGCGGCCGCCGACTGGGTGGGGCGGTACGAGAAGACCAACCAGCTCATGGACCTGAACGGCTTCCTGGCGGAACGTATAGGGGATTGAGACAAGGTTTTTCGTAGGGGCTCTCTGGAAATTGTACAGGCGTACAAACTTCCCTTTGGAAGGGCAAATTCCCTTGAAAAAAACGCCGTTTTCCGTTACTATTAGAGTATAAAACGGAGGGGAGGGATACCATTGAATCGTTTCAAGCAGCCAATTTTCGCTGGTTCTAACTGGATGGTCTACGCTCCCATTCTGAATACAATTCCGTTCTGACGTGAACAGGCAGATTGCGCCAATCTGCCTGTTTTTTGTTTCTGACCTAGACTGGAGGTTTTTGCAATGACGAAAAAAGTGGCGATCATCATGGGCTCCGACAGCGACCTGAGCGTGATGATGGAGGCTGCGGACAAGCTCAAGCAGTTCGACATCCCCTATGAGGTACACATCATCTCCGCCCACCGCACCCCCGCCGCAGCGGAGCAGTTCGCTTCCGCCGCCATCGACAACGGCTTTGGCGTCATCATCGCCGGCGCCGGCAAGGCTGCCCACCTGGGCGGCGTCCTGGCCGCTTACACCACCCTGCCGGTCATCGGCGTACCCATCAAGACATCTATGATGGGCGGGCTGGACAGCCTGCTGTCCATGGTGCAGATGCCCAGCGGTGTGCCCGTGGCCACCGTGGCCGTCAACGGCGCTGCCAACGCTGCCATCCTGGCCGCTCAGATGCTGGCCATCAGCGACGAGGAAGTCCACGCCAAGCTGGTCACCTACAAGGACGATATGCGGGAGACCGTCATGGAAAAGGACGCCAAGCTCCAGCGGGAGCTGGGGGAATGACCCCCTCCCCGATTGGATACCAACGACAACTTGAACTCACAGAAAGAGAGGAATATTGAAGATGAAAAAGCTGGAACAGATCTATGAAGGCAAGGCCAAGAAGGTATTCGCAACCGACGATCCTGATGTGGTCATCGTGGACTACAAGGACGACGCCACCGCATTCAATGGCATCAAGAAGGGCAGCATCGCCGGCAAGGGTGTCATCAACAACCGCATGAGCAACCACATGATGCGCAAGCTGGAAGCCGAGGGCATTCCCACCCATCTCATCGAGGAGCTGTCCGAACGGGAGACTGCCGTGAAAAAGGTTTCCATTGTGCCCCTGGAAGTCATCGTCCGCAACATCTCCGCTGGCTCCTTCGCCAAGCGCTTTGGCGTGGAAGAGGGCATCGTCTTTGATGACCCCACCATCGAGTTCTCCTACAAGAACGACGACCTGGGTGACCCCCTGATGAACGCTTACCACGCTGTGGCACTGAAGGTGGCTACCTGGGAGGAGATCGACCTCATCAAGAACTACGCCTTCCGCATCAACACCCTGCTCAAGGGCTTCCTGAAGAGCGTGGGCATCGACCTGGTGGACTTCAAGCTGGAGTTCGGCAAGACTTCCGACGGTAAGATCGTGCTGGCCGACGAGATCAGCCCGGACACCTGCCGTCTGTGGGACGAAGTGACCCATGAAAAGCTGGACAAGGACCGTTTCCGCCGGGATATGGGCGGCGTGGAAGACGCTTACCAGGAGGTCATGCGCCGTCTGATGGGCGATAAATAATTCCACAAAATGCAAGCATTTTGTGGAGGTTGCAGCTTGCCGCCCTGCGTCAGGCTGAGCGGAAACCGTTCCGACGTACACGCCGCCGAAACGGCTGCACTCCACTTTATTCCGCCCCCTTGCGAGGACGGAACGCTGCGAGGCTTTTTGTATTGATTGAGAATTTTGAGGAGGGTATTCCTTTGCATAAGAACAGTAAATCCGATTCCTACGCCGCCGCTGGCGTAGACGTGACTGCCGGTTATCAGGTGGTCGATAAGATCAAGCCCCTGGTGAAATCCACCTACATCGACGGCGTCCTGGGCGGCATCGGTGACTTCGGCGGCCAGTTCGCCCCCAATCTCACCGGCATGACCCGTCCCATCCTGGTCTCCGGCACCGACGGCGTGGGCACCAAGCTCAAGATCGCCTTCCTGCTGGACAAGCATGACACGGTGGGCATCGACTGCGTGGCCATGTGCGTCAACGACATCATCTGCTGCGGCGCAAAGCCCCAGTTCTTCCTGGACTACATCGCCTGCGGCAAGAACATCCCCAGCCGCATCGAACAGATCGTCACCGGCATCGCTGACGGCTGCCGTCAGTCCAAGTGCGCCCTCATCGGCGGCGAGACCGCTGAAATGCCCGGCTTCTACCCGGAGGACGAATACGACCTGGCCGGGTTCACCGTGGGCATCGTGGATGAGCCCAAGAAGATCGACGGCTCCAAGCTGGCTGCTGGCGACGTGCTGGTGGGTCTGGCTTCCTCCGGTGTCCACTCCAACGGCTACTCCCTGGTGCGCAAGACCCTGGACATCAACAACACCTATGCACAGCACAGCGACGAGCTGGGCTGCACCCTGGGCGAAGCCCTGCTGGTGCCCACCCGCATCTATGTCCGCGCCATCGACGCCCTGGCCACGGCCGGTGTGGACGTCCACGCCATCAGCCACATCACCGGCGGCGGGTTCTATGAGAACGTGCCCCGTATGATGCAGCCCGGCCTGACCGCTCGCATCGACGTGTCCACCTTCCCCATGCCCCGCATCTTTGACATCATCCAGAAGACCGGCAACATCCCCGTCCGGGATATGTACAACACCTTCAACATGGGCATCGGCATGATCGCCGCTGTCCCCGCTGCCGAAGCTGACCAGGCCATCGCCACCCTGAAGGCCGCTGGCGAGACCGCTTATCTCATCGGCTCCGTGGTCAACGGCGAGGACGGCGTGGAGGTACAGCTGTAATGGTGCGCATCGCAGTGCTGGTCTCCGGCGGCGGCACCAATTTGCAGGCGCTCATCGACGCCCAGGGGCGGGGTGAGATTCCTGACGGCCAGATCGCTGCCGTCATCTCCTCCTCCCCGGACGCCTTTGCGCTGGAACGTGCCAAGAAAGCGGGCATCCCCGGCTACGTCATCGACCGGAAGGCCTTTGCCTCCAACCAGGCCATGACCGTGGCGCTGACCCAGCAGCTCAAGGAGCTGGACATCGGGTTGGTGGTGCTGGCGGGCTTCATGTACATCCTGACGCCGGAGCTCATCGACGCCTACCCCAACGCCATCCTGAACGTTCATCCCGCCCTCATCCCTTCCTTCTGCGGCGAAGGCTTTTACGGACTCCACGTCCACGAGGCCGCCCTGGCCTACGGCGTGAAGGTCACCGGCGCCACCGTCCACTTCGTCAGCGAGGACTGCGACGGCGGGCCCATCGTGCTGCAGCAGGCGGTTCCTATCGAAGAGGGGGACACGCCGGAGATTTTGCAGCGGCGGGTGATGGAGCAGGCGGAGTGGAAAATTCTGCCCCGGGCGGTGGCGCTGTTCTGCGCCGAAAAACTCCGCGTGGAAGGCCGCATCGTCCACATCATCAACTGACACCCCACATTTGAGAGGTTTACATATGAAGATTTTGAACATCGCAGAGGAACTGCGCAACAACTCCTATCCCGGCCGCGGCATCATCCTGGGTCGCTCCGCCGACAACACCAAAGCGGTCATCGCCTATTTCATCATGGGTCGCAGCGTCAACAGCCGCAACCGCATCTTCTCCGTCACCGACGACGGCATCCGCACCGAGGCCTTTGACCCGTCCAAGATGGAGGATCCCAGCCTCATCATCTATCACCCCGTCCGGGTGTTCGAGGGCAAGACCATCGTCACCAACGGCGACCAGACCGACACCATCCGGGACACCCTCCAGGAGGGCCACTGCTATCGCCACGGTCTGCTCCAGCGCACCTTTGAGCCGGACGACCCCAACTACACCCCCAGAATCTCCGGTGTGGTCAAGCCCGACGGCAGCTACAACCTGTCCATCCTGAAGAGCTTTAACGGCGACCCCAGCTGCTGCTGCCGCTACTTCTTTGAGTACGACGCGCCCGTCGCCGGCTATGGCCACTTTATCCACACCTATCAGGGTGACGGCAACCCCCTGCCCTCTTTTGAAGGGGAACCGGAGGTCATCACTGTGGACTGTCCCACCGCTCAGGCGTTTGCCGACCTGCTGTGGGAGAACCTGAACGAGGACAACAAGGTGTCCCTGTTCGTCCGTTACATCGACATCGCCTCCGGCGAGACCGATGATGTGATCGTCAACGCCAACGTCTGAGTTTAACACGGGGAGGAAGATGAAATTATGAAGGAACTGGAACTGAAATACGGCTGTAACCCCAATCAGAAGCCCTCTCGCATCTACATGACCGAGGGCGAGCTGCCGGTGACCGTGCTCAACGGCAAGCCCGGTTACATCAACTTTATGGACGCCTTCAACTCCTGGCAGCTGGTCAAGGAGCTGAAAGCCGCCACCGGTCTGCCTGCCGCCGCGTCCTTTAAGCACGTGTCCCCGGCGGGCGCCGCGGTGGGTCTGCCCCTGACCGACATGGACAAGGCCATTTACTTTGTCAATCCCGACGCCGAGATCACCCCCATCGCCGCCGCCTACATCCGTGCCCGGGGCGCGGATCGTCTGTGCTCCTATGGCGACTGGGCTGCCCTGTCCGACGTCTGTGACGCCGCCACTGCCACCTACCTGAAGGACGAGGTCTCTGACGGCATCATCGCCCCCGGCTACACGGACGAGGCTCTGGCCATCCTGAAGACCAAGAAGAAGGGCAACTACAACGTGGTGCAGATCGACCCGGACTATGTGCCCGCTCCCCAGGAACGCCGGGAGATCTTCGGCGTGGTCTTTGAGCAGGGGCACAACTTCCTGAAGATCGACGAAGAAATGCTCCAGAACATCGTCACCGAGAACAAGGAGCTGCCTGAGAGCGCCAAAATTGACCTCATTGTCAGCCTCATCACCCTGAAATACACCCAGTCCAACTCCGTTTGCTACGTCAAGGACGGTCAGACCATCGGCGTGGGCGCCGGCCAGCAGAGCCGCATCCACTGCACCCGTCTGGCAGGCAACAAGGCAGACAACTGGTGGATGCGTCAGCATCCCAAGGTGCTGGGTCTCCAGTTCGTGGACGGCATCCGCCGCCCCAACCGGGACAACGCCATCGACGTGTACACCTCTGACGAGTACGAAGACATCCTGGCGGAAGGCGTCTGGCAGGAGACCTTCCAGGTCAAGCCGGACGTGCTGACCCGCGAAGAAAAGAAGGAGTGGATCGCCAAGCTGGATAACGTAGCCGTCGGCTCCGACGCCTTCTTCCCCTTCGGCGACAACGTGGAACGTGCCTTCAAGTCCGGCGTCAAGTACATCGCTGAGCCGGGCGGCTCCATCCGGGACGACAACGTCATCGAAGCCTGCAACAACCATGGCATCACCATGTGCTTCACCGGCATCCGTCTGTTCCACCATTGATGTCCTATGGAGGACAGTCAACTACAAAACACCAGCCCCCTCCACTGGGGTCTGGTGAGCAAATATCGGAGCCAGTTGTTTGGCTTCGCCATCCTGTGGATCATGTGCATGCACTCCCGGGAGTTCACGCCCCTGCTGGATGACGCCATCCTGTCTCAGTACATCCTCTATGACGGCATCATCCTGGTGGGAGGCGTGGGGGTGGACATCTTTCTGTTCCTCTCCGGTGTAGGGCTGTACTACGCCCAAGAGAAGGGCCCCACCTTGGGGCAGTTCTACGCCAAGCGCTACAAGCGCCTGCTCCTCCCCTACCTGGTCATCGGCACCGCCTTTTGGGTGTTCAAAGACCTGGCGGTGCGGGGCGACCCAGGCCAGTTTTGGGCGGACTTCACCTTCGCCTCCTTCTTTACGGACGGGGTGGGGATGTTCTGGTACATCGCCCTGATGATCCCCCTGTATCTGCTGGCGCCGGTGTTCTACCGCATCTCTAAGAGCCGGTACGACCACGGGTTTGTGGTGGGTGCCTTCGTCGTCTGTCTGGTGGCCAACTACCTGCTGTCCCTGTGGACGCCGGAGTTCTTCGACCACTGCGACAAGGCGGTGACCCGGGTGTTCATCTTCATCTTGGGCTGTCACTTCGGCCCCGTGGTGGCGGAGGATCGCCCCATGAACCGGAAGTGGGCGCTGTTCGCCTTGGTGGCGCTGACCAGTCACGGGCTGTTCTCCGCCCTGGCGCGGTCGTCGGACGGGTGGTTCTCCACCATCCTGGCCAGCCGTATCTGGCACAACGCCGCTGGGTTTGCCCTGTGCATCTTGATCCCGGTGGCGCTGGAGGTCTTGCAGTCCCCCTTCCTGAACCGGCTGTTGGGGTTCTTTGGGGAGATCAGTCTGGAGCTGTATCTGTCCCACATGGCGCTGAAGAGCACCGTAAAGACCCTCTGCCCGGACTTCACCGGCTGGAGCACCCTCCAGTGTCTGCTGGTCTACGGCGGGGTGCTGGTGGTGTCGGTGGGGTTTAGTATCCTGTTCCACCAGCTGCAAGGCATGATCGAATCCGCACTTTCCCATTCTCATCTAAAACAGAAAGGAGCTTTTCTCCTATGAAAGTATTAGTCGTCGGCGGCGGCGGCCGTGAGCACGCCATCTGCTGGGCGCTGAAAAAGAGCCCCAAAGTCACCGAACTGTTCTGCGCCCCCGGCAACGCCGGTATCAGCGCCATCGCCACCTGTGTGCCCATCGGAGCCACTGACCTGGACGCCATGGTCGCGTGGGCGAAGGAGAACGCCATGGATCTGGTCATGGTGGCACCGGATGATCCCCTGGCTCTGGGCATGGTGGACGCCATGGAAGCCGCTGGCATCAAGGCCTTCGGCCCCCGGAAGAACGCGGCCATCATCGAGGCCAGCAAGGCTTTTTCCAAGGAGCTGATGGCCAAGTACCACATCCCCACCGCCAAGTACAAGACCTTCACCGACGAGGCGGAAGCCCTGGCCTACATCGACCAGGAGGGTGCGCCCATCGTGGTCAAGGCGGACGGTCTGGCGCTGGGCAAGGGCGTCACGGTGGCGGAGACCGTCGAGGAAGCCAAGCAGGCCGTTCGGGACATGATGGAAGGCGGCAAGTTCGGCGCTTCCGGTCTGACCGTGGTCATCGAAGAGTGCATGGTGGGTCCCGAAGTGACCGTGCTGTGCTTTGCCGACGGGGAACACATCTCCCCCATGCCCTCCTCTCAGGATCACAAGCGTGCCTATGACGGCAACAAGGGTCCCAACACCGGCGGCATGGGCGCCTTCACCCCCTCCCCCAACTACACCCCGGAGATTGCAGAACGCTGCATGAAGGAGATCTTCCTGCCGACCATGGAAGCCATGAAGGCGGAAGGCCGTCCCTTCAAGGGGGTCATCTACTTCGGCCTGATGCTCACCGCGGACGGCCCCAAGGTGGTGGAGTACAACGCTCGGTTCGGCGACCCCGAGACCCAGGCGGTGCTGTATCAGCTGGACACCGACCTCTTTGACATCTTCAACGCCTGTGTGGACGGCACCCTGGCTGACCTGGACATTCAGTGGAAAGATGGCGCGGCCTGCTGTCTGGTGCTGGCTTCCGGTGGCTATCCCCTGAGCTACGAGAAGGGGTATGAGATCTCCGGTCTGGACCAGGTGGAGGGCGCGACGGTGTTCCACGCGGGCACCAAGTTCGGCGAGAACGGCGCTTATCTCACCAACGGCGGCCGTGTGCTGGGCGTCACCGCTTCCGGCGCCACTTTGGCGGAGGCGGTAGAGCACGCTTACGCTGCGGCCAAGCCCATCGGGTGGAAGGATATGCATTTCCGCACCGACATCGGCAAGGTTTGGGTGGACTAACTATTTCTGTTAGGAAAACGGTGGAGTATTCCAAATACTCCACCGTTTTTGTGTATTTTGTACAGAATCAACCGCGAACTTTGGCTATTTTTTCTCTTGCATCTGCTTTTTTCCGCTTTTTCGTTAATTTTTTAACTATTTCACGGCAGAAGGGGCGATTTGCCGGTTTTTTCGTGAAATTTTTAACGTATTCCGTTTTTTCTGCGGTTTGCAATCTGCGTTTAAGAATGTTATTATTTTAACAATGAAAGGGATGATGCAAGTCATCCGAATGGCAGCCCGCTTCTCGATCGTTCCGATCGAGGCGGAGCACTACAGAATTTCCTTTCATGTCATCTTATTTCTTCTTTATTACCCCTTACCCCTCCCCAAATCAGGCACGGATTCCCCTCCGTGCCTGATTTATTTTTATATGTACAGCATAAAGTGAGAACCCTCTCCTGCGCTTTTTTTACGATTAAGAGATTTCGGCATCTGCGGATGCCGACCAGGGGCCTTGCCCCTGGACCCCAGTCGCTTTTGTAAAAGCTCCGCAAAACTTAAATCGGCCTGCGGGCTTGACCTCCGTTCCGTTACTACTCCAAACAAAAAACCGGCAGGCACAAAAGTGTCTGCCGGTTTCTGGTTTACAGCTTTTTCTTCCTGAGCGCAGGCCATTACAGGTACTGCTTCAGAGTCTCCACCTTGGTCAGGGCTTCCCAGGGCAGATCCAGGTCGGGACGACCGAAGTGGCCATAAGCTGCGGTCTGCTCGTAGATGGGGCGGCGCAGGTTCAGGTAGTCGATGATGGAAGCGGGACGCAGGTCGAAGACTTCGTCCACGATGCCAGCCAGCTTTTCATCGGGCAGGACGCCGGTGCCGTAGGTGTCGATGAGGACGGAGACAGGGCGTGCCACGCCGATGGCGTAGGCCAGCTCGATCTGGCACTTCTTGGCCAGGCCGGCGGCGACGATGTTCTTGGCCACGTGACGTGCCATGTAAGCTGCGCTGCGGTCCACCTTGGTGGGGTCCTTGCCGGAGAATGCGCCGCCGCCGTGGGCTGCGGAGCCGCCATAAGTATCGACGATGATCTTACGACCGGTCAGGCCGGAGTCGCCCACAGGGCCGCCGACCACGAAACGGCCGGTGGGGTTGACGAAGAAGCGGGTTTCCGGACGGATGAGTTCCTTGGGCAGGGTGGGACGGATGATCTGTTCCACGATGGCTTCCCGCAGGTCCTTGATGGCGATGTCAGGGTCATGCTGGGTGGAGATGACGATGGTGGGGCACCAGGAGACGTTGCCGTTCTCATCGTATTCCACGGTGACCTGGCTCTTGCCGTCGGGACGCATCCAGGGCAGAGCGCCAGACTTCCGTTCCTTGGCCATGGCCAGGGTCAGGTGGTGGGCCAGAGCGATGGGAGCGGGCATATACTCTTCGGTCTCATCGCAGGCGTAGCCGAACATCATGCCCTGGTCACCGGCGCCGATCAGGTCAGCGGTGTCCACGTTGCTCTCTTTGTACTCAAAGGAGTTGTCCACGCCCATGGCGATGTCGGGGGACTGCTTGTCCAGGGTGGTCAGGACGGCGCAGCTGTTGGCGTCGAAGCCGTAGGCCGGGTTGTTGTAGCCGATGCGGTCGACAGTGCTGCGGACGATGGAGGGGATGTCCACCTTAGCGGTGGTGGTGATCTCACCCATGACCAGAACCATACCAGTGGTGGTAGCGGTCTCACAGGCCACACGTGCGTTGGGATCCTGCGCCAGGATGTTGTCCAGTACGGCGTCAGAAATCTGGTCGCACATCTTATCGGGATGCCCCTCAGTGACAGATTCAGATGTAAACAAATGCTTTCTCATGCTGCTTATCCTTTCTCTACTAACATAAAATTCGCAAGAGAAACAGCCTTCTAATAGAAAAAACGCGCTCCGAGGCGGAACGCGAAATGAGCTTTTCCTCATCTTTCGATATTTCACCGTCGGAATTGGCACCTTACGCAAAAAACTGCACAGGTTGCCGGGCTTCATCGGGCCGATCCCTCCACCACTCTTGATAAGGCTGTTCTATTGTTATATTTATTATAGCAACATCCCTCCCATTGTCAAGTAAAATCTCTATGTCGGTTCTGTGAACACTTCCCCCCTTTCGTCAAATTACCCCTTGACAGACGGGCTGTGGTTTTGTATGATGTCGGTTAGTTAGTTAGTTTGTTTAACTACCGATTCGGAGGCATGGAATGAAAGGCTTTGCGGCACAATTCAACCAGCTCTTTGGCGAGCTGTACGAGTGCGTGAAAAAAAGTGAACAGGAGACCCTGCCCGGTCATCAGAAGCTGCCCCTGAGCGCGGGAGAATTTCATCTGCTGGAGCAGATCGACCAGACGCCGGAGGGTGCGATCTCGGTGAGCGAGCTGGCAAAGCGCCTGCAAGTGGCCAAGCCCTCTGCCAGTGTGGCGGTGAACAAGCTGCTGCGGAAGGGCTTTGTAGAGAAGGCGCCCAGCCACTGCGACGGACGCTCCATTTTGGTCTCCCTCACCCATCAGGGCAAGCTGGCCTGCGCCTACCACAGCTACTGCCGTCGGCAGCATTTCGCCCAGCGTTCCCACGCCTACACGGAGGAGGAACAGGGCACCCTGCTGCGGTGCATGGAGACGCTGAAGCGCTTTTTGCAGGGCAGTGCGCCGGACGCCCAAGACCCGCCCGAATCCTGACCCCGTCCACCCCATCAACACCATATCATGGAGGATTTTTCAATGAGCATTTATGATCGCATCATCAAGCTGCTGGCAGAACACACTGGCAAGGACGCTTCCGAATTCACCCCGGAGACCACTTTTGAATCCCTGGGCATCGACTCTCTGGAGACCGTTGAGATGGTCATGGAGCTGGAGGAAGAACTGGGCGTAGAGCTGGAGCTGGAAGAAAAGGTTGCTACCATCGGCGAGCTGGTGAAGTTCGTGGAGAAGTGCGTGAGCTAACGCTCTTCGATAAAATGCAAGCATTTTAGTCCGGCATTCTGCTGGAACTCTGCGAGGCTATGACCTGTCAAAAAGCGGGTGCTTATCTGAAACGATGAGCACCCGCTTTTTTCTAACATATTACCTTGACACGCATAGTAATGTGTGTTATGTTGTACCCGAGGTGAAGCACATGGGCGCACAGACCATTCACAGTGACCTGATACGGGGTCACATTGACACGATGATCCTGCGCGTGCTGCTGGACGGGGACAGCTATGGGTATGAGATCATCAAGACCCTCTTCCTCCGCAGCGGCCAGCGCTACGAGCTAAAGGAGCCGTCCCTGTACACCAGTCTCCGACGGTTGGAGAAGCAGGGGTACATTGAGAGCTACTGGGGCAGTGAGTCTCAGGGGGGACGGCGGAAGTATTATCACATGACGAATCCCGGCAGGGCTGCCTACCACACGGCCATTCAGGAGTGGGTGCAGGCGCGGGATTTGATCGATTTGATGCTGTTGGGAGGGACGGATGATGACTGATCTGGAATGTTTCGTAGAGGATTTATTTCACGCTTACCGGAACGCCCCTGGGGCTGCGGATTTGAAGGCGGAGATTTTGAGCAATATGCAGGCCAGGCAGGCAGATTTGATGTCCCAAGGCTACAGTGAGGCGGAAGCAGCCCAGCGCGCCATGGACAGTGCGCCAGACGTGGGGCTGCTGCTGAAGGGGCGGCGGCCGGTGTACTATGTGAAGCACTACCGTGCGGCCTGTGCCCAGAACGCCCTGCTGGCCAGCGTCCTCTTTTGGATCGCTTCCCTGCCCCTGATGTTCCTCACCTTCCCGGAGCTGAGCTATCTGGGGCTGGTGGCTACGTTGTTCACTGGCGGACTCTACTGGTACTGGCGTCGGCACGCCGGTGACGAGACGGCGCCCCGGGATCATCGTCAGCTGCGGCATACGGCGCGGCTGCTGTGGGTCTGCTGGGGGGTGTTCTTTCTGGTGCTGGCGGGGATGTGGTGCGCGGAGGCATTTGGCAGCAATCTGTGGTTTGGACGGTCGCTGCGGGAGATGGGGCCCTATCAATTCGCCTTGCGGCTGGTCCCGCTCTATCAGCAGCTGCTGACTATCGTCCTGCCCATCACCTTTGGCACCTTCCCCAAGCTGTTGCTGCGGTATGAAAAGAGGGATTTTCATGAGTAAGAAGAACAAGGTCATCCTGGTGCTGGTGGCGGTGGCGGCGGTGCTCTTTTGCGTCCTGCAATTTGTCATCCTGCCCCCCAAGCTGGCCGCGCAGGACGCCTTTCAGCAGAACCACGCCATCACCCACGACATCGCCCCCAGCCTGGCCTATCGGAGTCCGTACGTGGGGGACAACAGCAACACCGTCGCCCTGTTCCAGAGTCTGCCTCTGGGACAGCGGAAGCAGACCTATGAAATTGACTCGGACGCCTGCACGGTGACCATCTGCTACCAAGATGATGTGGAATCGGAGACCCGTCTGGCCGTGATGCAGGAGGATATGGTGTACACTGCTGTGGCCGCTATGGCTGCCATCGACAACCTGAACGGGGTCACCTATCAGTTCCCGGACGCCGCCTACACCCTCACCCGGAAGCAAGTGGCTGGTGTGTTCGGGCAGAACCTGGCTTCCCTGCTGGAGGAGACCACCTGGGAGAACACCGTGGCAGCGCCCCTGCGGAAGGATGGGTTTGCGCAGCAATTTTTCGAGAAATGACGAGAAAACGGAGAGGTTTGGGAAACCTCTCCGTTTTTTACTGCTGTTCTTCTTTGGTCTTCTGCTCGTACTGGGCCAGCAGGCCGCCGGCACAGGCTTTGAGCTGTTCGGTGGCCTGGCTGAGACTGGCGCGGTCGCCGGTGGAGCGTTTGCCGGGTTTGCTCTTTTTGAACACGTGCTCCAGGTTGGCTAAGGCGTTCTGAATCTGCTTCCGCTCGCCCTTGTCCATGTCCTTGCCGCAGACGGTCAGGGCGTTCTTGCAGCGCAAAATCAGCTCCTCCGCCTGGTTGCTCACCTCCTGGTACGCCTTGTACTCCTGATCTTGCGCCGCGTACTGGGCGGCGTCCGCCATGGCCTGCTGGATCTCGCTCTCAGACAGGTTGGAGCTGGAGGCGATGACGATCTCCTGGGCGCGTCCGGTGCCCAGGTCGCGGGCGGAGACCTTCAGGATGCCGTTGGCGTCCAGGTCGAAGGTGACTTCGATCTGAGGGACGCCTCGCGGGGCGCGTTTGATGCCGGTGAGGCGGAATTTGCCGATGCTCTTGTTGTCCCGCGCCATGGGGCGTTCGCCCTGGAGGACGTGGATCTCTACCGAGGTCTGGAAATTGGCCGCGGTGCTGAAGATCTGCGAATAGTGTACCGGCAGGGTAGTGTTGCGATTGATGAGCCGGGTGGCCACGCCGCCTACCGTCTCGATGGACAGGGAGAGGGGGGTCACGTCCAACAGCAAAATCTCTTTGCCGGTGCCTGCGGACTGTCCTTCCACGGTGGCCAGGCCGCCGCCCAAGGTAGCGCCCTGGATGGCTGCGCCCAAGGCCACGCACTCGTCCGGATTGACCCCTTTGGAGGGCTGCATTTCGGTCAGTCGCCGGATGTGTTCCTGGACAGCCGGGATGCGGGTGGAGCCGCCCACCAGGAGCACCTTGCCCAGCTGGCTGCTGGTGATGCCGGCGTCGTTGAGGGCGGTGCGGACGGGGATGGTGGTGCGCTCGATGAGGTCGCGGATGAGCCACTCGAAGGTGGTGCGGGTAACGGTCAGATCCATGTGGACGGGGTTGCCCCGGTGCTGGGTGATGAAGGGCAGGTTCACGTTGGCGCTGGAGGCGCTGGACAGTTCGATTTTGGCCTTCTCCGCCGCCTCCCGGACCCGCTGGACCGCCACCGGATCTTTGGCCAGGTTGATGCGGGTCTGCTGCTTGAACTGGCTGATGAGGTGGTTGGTCAGGCGGGTGTCAAAGTCGTCGCCGCCCAGGTGGTTGTCGCCGCAGGTGGAGAGGACTTCGATGACGCCGTCACCGATCTCGATGATGGACACGTCAAAGGTGCCGCCGCCCAGGTCGTAGACCATAATTTTCTGAGGGGCACCGTGGTCTAAGCCGTAAGCCAGAGCCGCCGAGGTGGGTTCGTTGATGATACGGCAGACGTTCAGCCCGGCGATGCGTCCGGCGTCCTTGGTGGCCTGGCGCTGGGAGTCGTTGAAGTAGGCGGGGACGGTGATGACCGCGTCGGTGACCGGCTCGCCCAGGTAGGCTTCTGCGTCGGTCCTGAGCTTTTGGAGGATCATGGCGCTGATCTCCTGGGGGGTGCGCTTGCGCCCGGCGATGTCCACCCGATAGTCGGTGCCCATCTGCCGCTTGATGGAGGCGATGGTGCCGCTGGCATTGGTGACCGCCTGACGGCGCGCCAGCTCCCCCACCAGGCGTTCGCCGTCCTTGGTAAAGGCCACGACAGATGGCGTGGTTCGCCCGCCTTCTGCATTGGGGATAATGACGGGCTTGCCGCCCTCCATCACTGCGACACAACTGTTGGTCGTGCCTAGATCGATACCGATGATACGCCTCATCTGCATTGGCCTCCTATCATTTGGATTACGAATGTTAATATAACATAGTTTTTTCGGAAAGTTGTAAATAAATTTGTAATTTTCCCTCTTTCGCTGGGATTCCTTCACCCTCCCCGCCACCTTAATAGACATTTTATTGACTCGTATATCAAAAGGGTATATAATGAATTATTCTGTAGCCACAGCAGAATGGGTTCCAACGGTATTTTTTCCACAGAAATAAAGGTGGTATTTGTTATGAAATATGATTATCTCGTAGTAGGGGCCGGCTTCTTCGGCGCCGTCTTCGCCTATGAGGCCAAGCGCCAGGGCAAGCGTTGTCTTGTGGTGGACAAGCGCGCCCACATCGGCGGCAACTGCTACACGGAAAAAGTGGAGGGCATCGACGTACACAAGTACGGCGCCCACATCTTCCACACCTCCGACGAGGCCATCTGGCGCTACGTCAACCAGTTCGCCTCCTTCAACAATTTTGTCAACTCCCCCGTGGCCAACTATCACGGCGAGATCTACAACCTGCCCTTCAACATGAACACTTTTAGCAAGCTCTGGGGCATCGCCACGCCCGCGGAAGCCAAGGCCAAGATCGAGGCACAGCGCGGCAACGCCCCCGCTGAGCCGGCCAATCTGGAGGAGCAGGCCATCTCCCTGGTGGGACAGGACATCTACGAAAAGCTGGTGAAGGGCTATACGGAGAAGCAGTGGGGCCGTCCCTGCGATCAGCTCCCCGCCTTCATCATCAAGCGTCTGCCCGTCCGGTTCACTTATGACAACAACTATTTCAACGACCGCTACCA
>CAKTQP010000010.1 GCA_934597165.1 uncultured Oscillospiraceae bacterium | reverse complement strand
TGTTGGATATGAAAAAACAGAACAAACTGCTGACCCTGGCGCTGTGCGCCGCTTTGACCTGCTCTCTGGCTGCCTGCGGCGGCAACAACGGGGGCGACACCTCCCAGAAGACCGACCAGAAGCCGTCCACCAGTGCGGTCAGTGATGCCAGCACCCAGATCGCCAACCCCTTCGTGGTCTGCAAGAATTTGGACGAGGCGGCCAAGGTGGCTGGGTTCTCCATGACCGTGCCCGAAGCGGTGAAGGGGTACACGCTGGACGAGATCAGTGCCATGCAGAAGAACATGATCCAGGTCATCTACCAGAACGGCGACGCCACCCTCTATCTCCGCAAGGGGGCTGGTTCCGAGGACATCAGCGGGGACTACAACCAGTATCCGGAGGAAAAGACGGTGCAGGTGGGTGCGCGCTCTGTGACCATGAAGGGCAAGGACGGCAAAGTGATGGTTGCCATTTGGAACGGTGACGGGTATGCTTATGCTGTGGACGCCACCGGCGTCAGTGAGGCCGAGATGACCACCCTGGTGGCGGGCATCCAGTAAGGAGCGAACGGAGGAGAGCGACATGGGAGCTGTATGTGTGGGCTGGGGTCTGCCGGCACCGCCTTGGTGGGTGCGGCTGGCGGACTGGGTGCGGGCGATGTTCGCCAAGAAGGAGACGGCGCCGGAACCGGTGGTTCAGGCGGACACCTGTGCGGCGGCGGAGCGGCTGCTGAATCAATACGGCGACGCCATCCTGCGCCTGGCCTATTCCTATCTCCACAACCAGGCGGACGCGGAGGACATGGTACAAGACACTTTGATGAAGTATTTACAGACCGCCCCGAAACTGGACAGCCCGGAGCACGAGAAGGCGTGGCTGCTGCGGGTGGCGGCCAACCTGAGCAAGAACCGCATTGCCTACAACCAGGTGCGTCAGGCGGACGAGCTGGATGATCGGCTGGCGGCGGAGGGGCGGGAAGACCTGTCCTTCGTGTGGGAGGCGGTGAAGACGCTGCCGGAGCAGTATCGGGCGGCCATCCACCTGTATTACTACGAGGGCTATCCCACCGCCGAGATCGCCCGCATCCTGCAGCGGAAGGAGAGCAGCGTCCGGTCAGATCTGCGGCGGGGACGGGAGAAGCTCAAGGGCATTTTGAAGGAGGCGTATGACTTTGCGGAGCAGCTATGAACAGATCATGAATCAGGTGACCCTGACCGAGGAGGCCAAGGCGCGCATCCTGGCCAACCTCCAACACCAGCCGCCCCAGTCCAACGTGACCCGCTTCCCCAAGCCCGCCCGCTGGCTGACCCTGGCCGCCTGCCTGGTGGTGCTGGTGCTGGGGGCGGTGACCTTGCCCAATGTGCTGCACCGACCGGCCGAGGAACCGCCGGTGCAGATTGGGAACCCCATGGTGGAGTACGACTCCTTGGAGGCGCTGCAGCAGGCCACGGATTTGCCGGTGGAACACCTGGAACACCTGCCCTTTGCGGTGGAGGAGACCACCTATGCCGCCTACGACGGTCAGATCGCAGAGGTCACCTACACCGGCCAGACCCAGACGGTGACCTATCGGCTGTTCGCCGGCAGCGAGGACAACTCCGGCGACTGGAACACCTACGACACCACCACCCAACGGCAGGCCGCCGGCACCACCGTGACCCTGAAAGGGGACGGGGACGGCTATCGGCTGGCCACCTGGCAGCGGGGTGGGTACAGCTACTCACTGGGGTTTGCCCAGAGTGTGGACGAAGCGACGGTGCTGGCGCTGGTGGAAGAGACCCAATAACGTGAAAAACGAGACTCCCACGGGAGTCTCGTTTTGTATATGGAGGCAGAGTCCGGAAAATGGGACAGGCGAGGTGGTAAACTTGTGGCATTGAGAGGAGGGAATCTATGAACCAGAAGCGATACGAGGTTTTCATGGAGCTTGCCGCAGAGACCGCCATATGGGAAAACCCGGCCAGTGGAGATTCGCCTTGCAGCTATCCTGCGCCCACTTACTCCGCCGTGCGTGGGATCTTCGAGAGCATCCTCTGGGGGCCGGCGACGATCATCTTGCCCAAGAAGGTGGAGCTATGTGCGGTGCCGCGGTATCATTCCTATGTGACCAACTACGGTGGCCCGCTGCGCAGCGAGAAATCCATCCGGGACAGGAACAACTACCAGTTGTATGCGACTGTCCTGACCGATGTCTGTTATCGGCTGTATGCGGAAGTCATCCCCAACCCGGACAAAGCCGGAATGTCAGAACGAGGACGGAGGTGGGATCGGCGGACCACGTCACCGGGACATGCCTATCAGGAGATGTTCTATCGTCGGCTCAAACGAGGACAATCCTATGCGACGCTGTTCCTAGGGTGGAGTGAATTTACGCCGTCCTATTTTGGACCCTTTCGAGAGACCACCAGAGTTTGCAAGGAGCTGCCGGATATTCACATTCCGTCCATGCTCAGAGAAGTGTTTGGGGATGGATACCGCGCCCCTTATCGGCCGGTTTATGATCGGGATCTGTGCATTCATGAGGGGGTCCTGGTATACCCGGAAAGAAGGGAACGCAGATGATCAATGAGCTATATGCGTTGTCAGGCGCGCTTCGGCATGCCAACGTGGAAACACGGAGTTGGCACCCAAAATATCGAGCTATTCCCAATATCACAAATAAAAATCCCTGTGTTCGCATCACACTGGAGGATGGGAACGTACGGAGGATTTCCAAGGTAGATCCATCATTCCAACCGATCCTGCGAAAGTATGGCTCCAATCAGGGCAGCTATCCGTGTATGAACCTTGCCCCGCTTTACCGTATTACGGATGAGGCTGTGAAGAAGGCGCTCAGCGCTGTGAAACCGGAGGAGTTGGATGGGGCGAAGCTGGAAACGCTGCGATCCTGGTGTACGGAAAACAACTGGACTGAAAAATTTCAAAAGAAATATCGGCTCTCCATGGATAAGATGGCGGCAGAATTGCGCGCCCTGGCCGCGCCATATGAACCGCTGCAAGTGCTGGTGCAACAGAGCCAGGCGTTCCTGGAACCGGCTCGCCTACACGAGGAATTGGAACGGACGGTGTGGCGGATGCTGGAGCGACGGGAATCGGTCTCCCTGGCGCTTTCCGTTCTCTTTTTCCAGGGGAAAAAGGAGGATGATGATTATGGCAAATTGTCCGTCGCCTTAGAATCTGCCGCTTTGATAAAACAGGGGATCCCGGCGGTGAGCGAGGCGTTTGTCACGGGATTGAATGCGTGTCTGCTGGCAGCGGATGGGGCGGCGCAGGGAGATGCTGTGGATGCCTTCGGGGTTTCCTTCCCATCGGATAGGGTGAACGAGAAGATGCCAAAGGTGAAGCTGGCGGGCGGGTTCGATGTGATCCTGCGCACCATGTTCAAGGAGCAGCACTGTCAGTATCGATATGGCAAGAGCGAGGGTGCCAGCTATCCCGTCGCACCGCAGACCCGGCAGACCCTTCAGGATGCGCTGGAGTGGATCGGCGCCCCAGAGCGGAAGAACGTCACGTGGATGAACATAGCGAAGGATGAGATTTTGTTTGTCCATCCGGCGGTGTTCCCGAAGGAGCGCTTGTCCTGCACAGGACCATTTGGCAGGCGACAGGAAACCCCAGAGGATTTTGTAGCGCGGACGGGAGCATTTGTGCAGGCGTTGCGTAAGACCAAAGAACCGGGAAAGGAAACCACCGCAAATCGCATCCAGCTCTTTATCCTGCGGAAGATCGGGAAGGGACACACGAAGACCGTATACACCCGACAGACGGATCCGTATGAACTGGAACGGTGCAGCGAGGCGTGGTCTCGTGGCTGTACCAACCTGCCGGCCTTTTCCTTCGGGGCACCGGAGGTGCTGTATCCACTGGAGATAGCGGATGTTTTGAACCGCTTTTGGAAGCAGGATGGGGAGGCCGCGCCGGTCAAAGGGAAAGCGTTTCCTCAATATCACGGGATCGAGCTGCTGCTAGAACCGGAGCATCCTGTCACAGCGGAGCTGCACAGGGTGGCGGAGAATGCCATGAAGCTGGGCGCGTTCCTGGGAAACCAACGGGTACAAAGCAGGCTAAAATACCCGATGTGGGAGCACACAAAAGCGCTGCTGGCGCTCATGGGGCTGCTCTTAGAGCGGGAAGGCATCAGAAAGGAGGATTATATGGAACATCTACCGTATCTTTACGGGCAGCTGCTCAAAGCGACCGATGAATTGCACGCCCTCTATTGTAATGTGGTGCGCGATGGAAAGGTCCCGCCGGAGCTGGCTGGCAGCAGCTTGTTCCGGACCGCTGCCGAAGCGCCCGTTCGGACGCTGCATGTCTTGGGACAGCGGATCATGCCGTACTACGCCTGGGCCAAGAGCTATCGGTTCAAGGGCGTGACGGAAAACGGGAAGGAGAGCTGGCGTGCCAGGTGGCTGTGCAGTGTATACGAGGAGATCGTGACCAAGCTGCGGGATTGCTGGACGGTACAGACCCGGTTCAACGACGCGGAAAAAGCGCAGCTGTTCATCGGTTATCTGGCGGCGTTCCCGAAGAGAGAACATACGGATGCAGAGGAGATAGAGGAGGTAACAACAGATGGCAAATGAGATCAAACGTGCGACCGGACTTCTGGTGATCGAAGTCGTCAATTCCAATCCCAACGGTGACCCAGATCGAGAAAGTGATCCCCGGCAGCGCCCCAATGGCTGCGGCGAGATCTCTCCGGTCTCTTTCAAGCGCAAGCTCCGGGATCTGCTGGAGGATCATACCGCTCCGTTCTTCCAGACGCTGCCGGAGCAGTTCCGGGAGCATGCGGAGCGCTATTGCATCCTGGAGCATCGGGAACGGGATCCCAAAGAGATCGGAAAGGAACTGGGCGGGGATCCCGAACGGTTCTTGGAGAGCGCGTTTGTGCGGAAATACTGGGATGCCCGCGTGTTCGGCAATACGTTTTTGGAAAAGGGACAGGATAAGCGCTTCCTGAAAACTGGCGTGGTGCAGTTTGGCATGGGCGTTTCCCTTGCACCCATCGACATCATCCGCCAGACCAACACCAAGAAAGCGGGCGTAGAGGAGGGGAAGAGCGGGGGGATGGCACCTCTCGGCTATCGCATCGTAGAACATGGCGTCTACTGTATGCCCTTTTTCGTCAATCCCAACTATGCGCACAAGAGCGGCTGCACGGCGGAGGATATCTCGCTCTTGAAGTTGCTCATCCCCCATGCTTACGAGCAAACCCGTTCTGCCATCCGGCCGGATGTCCGCATCCGCCATGCCTGGTATGTGGAACATCAGAACGTGCTGGGGAGCTGTCCGGAATACCTCCTGCTGGAGGCGTTGACGCCGGAGAAGTTGGGGGACAAGAAGGATCCGTCCACCACCTGGGCGGACTACGAGGACAAAACTGGGTTGCCGGAGGAGCTGCTCTCCCGTGTGGCCAGCTGCGTGGATCTAGTGCATCCATGAAGACCACATATCTGGCGCATAGCGCAAAAAAGGGCTGTCCCGGGCAGACGTATGCCGACCATATCCAGGGTGTATTCACCGGAGCGGTGCAGTACGCCAGGGAAGCGGAACGGTATGCGGTGTGCAGCAACGGGAGGCTAGTGGACATCGTCCGGCAGAGTGCTCCCCTCCATGACCTGGGGAAGCTGGCGGAAGAGAATCAGCAGGTGCTGCGAGGGGAAACAAAGGGGCAGAGGCACTTGCCAATCAACCATGTGGACGCAGGCTGCGCCGCTTTGAAACAGAGCGGACGATTCTATGCCGCCCTTTCGGTGTATGCCCACCATCAGGGTCTGCCGGATATGGCGGATGAATGCATCAGGGAAGGCACGATGTTCCGCGACAAAGACACGACAGTGCAAGAACGCGTCGATGCCACGTTGGAGCAGTTGCTCCAACGGCATCGGGCGCTGGTGCCGCTACAAAACGATGCAGTGGAGCGGGCGTATGATGGCGACCAAGGGGTGTTCTTCCGGATGGTGCTGTCCTGTTTGGCGGATGCGGATCACACGGACACTGCGGCCGCATACGGC
Source organism: uncultured Oscillospiraceae bacterium (assembly GCA_934597165.1). GTDB lineage: Bacteria > Bacillota > Clostridia > Oscillospirales > Oscillospiraceae > Onthomonas. The sequence continues at coordinate 46,755 of CAKTQP010000010.1, read as the reverse complement.
CAGGTGCCGGAACGGGAATGCTTGCCGCAGCTTCGAGCGGAGGAGCGATTGGCTGCGTTGGATCGGTATGTGTCCCAACTGGGCGGGGAGGATACCCGCAGCCAGCTCCGCCAGGAGATGTATCAGGCTTGTCGGGATGCGGAGGGCAGCGAGTCCTTTTTTGCCTGTGACAGCCCGGTGGGCTCGGGCAAGACCACCGCGGTGATGGCGCATCTGTTGCGACAGGCCAGCAGAAGGGGGGCCAGGCACATTTTCGTGGTGCTCCCCTATACCAGCATCATCCAGCAGTCAGTGGCGGTCTATCGCAAGGCCCTTGTGCTGCCGGGGGAGGATCCGGAAGAGGTGGTCGCGGAGCTGCACGCTCGTGCGGATTTCGAGGATGACGAGACCCGCTACCTCACCGCCCTGTGGCGCGCGCCCATCATCGTCACCACCTCGGTCGCCTTTTTCGAGACGATGGCATCCAATCGGCCGGCAACGCTGCGCCGCTTCCACGAGTTGCCTGGGAGTGTGATCTTTGTGGACGAAGCCCATCACGCGCTGCCATTGAAGCTGATGCCGCTGGGGTGGCACTGGATGAATGTGTTGGCAGCGGAGTGGGGCTGCGCGTGGGTGTTGGCTTCCGGGTCGCTGGTGCGCTACTGGCAGCTGAAGCGGTTGGAGGAGCTCCATATGCCGCAGCCTGTGGTCTCCGAGCTGGTCCCGTCGGCGTTGCGCACGCGATTGATGGAGTACGAACAGGACCGGGTCACATTTCGTTGGGAAAAAGACCCCATCAGCCGGAACGAGCTGGTCGAACGGGTGCAAGATGCCCCCGGCCCTCGGCTGGTGATCCTGAATACGGTGCAGAGCGCTGCGGTGATCGCGGAGGAGCTGTGCCAGGTGGCTGGTCGAGGGAGGGTGGAGCATCTGTCCACTGCGCTGACCCCAGAGGATCGCGGCGCGACCATCGGGCGGATCCAGCGGCGTTTGACCGATGCTTCTGACACGGATTGGACTCTTGTGGCCACTTCGTGCGTGGAGGCTGGTGTCGATTTCTCCTTCCGGACTGGCTTTCGGGAGCTGGCATCGCTGCTGTCCCTGCTGCAGGCGGCGGGGCGAGTCAATCGACATGGGACAGAGCCTCATGCTGAACTGTGGAGCTTTACGCTCCAGGACGATTCTAGGTTGCGTCAGAACCAGGAGCTAGCCTGTTCCAGGGTGTGCTTGGAGCGGTACTTTACGGAAAAAGTGCCGATCACGCCGGCGCTGAGCACCAGGGCGCTAAACGATGAGATTGTTCGAACGGACAGTTGCCTCCGAGGGATGCGGGAGCTGCTCCGGCAAGAGAAAAACCTACAATTCCGAACGGTGGAAGGCGCATTTCAGGTGATCGAATCGGATACGGTCACCGCCATTGTGGGTGAGGCTCTTGCGAAAGAAGTGGCTCGTGGCGAAGGGGATTGGAAAGCGTTGCAACGGAGAGCAGTCTCCGTCCGACGTTCTAAGATCGGCGCTTGGAAGCTGAAAAGGATCGCCAGCGGTGTTTACCAATGGACCCTTGGATATGACCCGTTCTTGGGCTATATGCGCGGTGTGCTGGATGAGTGCAGTGGAGCGCGCGGCTAAAGAACAGACAGAAGAATTCGTCACTGGGATCTTAGAAACGATTCGAGTGACGAATTTTTCTGTCTGGACACTACGGTTGACATTCATTCGGGCAAGGTGTATGATGTAAATTGTAAAATTGTAAGCTTTCTTCAACTATTTGGAGACAAATTGACGGGTGTTGAACATGGCAGAGAGAATTCTATGGGACGAGTATGAGGCGGCGATCCTGCTGGATGCACTGATACAAGTCCGGAACGGGACGATTTCCCGGAGCGACGCCGTGAGCGCCGTTTCCGCAGAACTTCGCCGGCGGGCGAGGCGAAAAGGGTTGAAAATTGACGATGTATTTCGAAATGAAAACGGGATCTCGTGGCAAATGAGTGCGATGGAATACAATTTGACCGATGGAGAGTCGGGGCATGAAAAAGGATCGGACTTGTTCCGCAGTGTCGTACAACTGTATAAAACGGATCCGCAAGCATATCAGGCACTGTTAAGGGAGGCGAGAGCGCCCATACCGGAACAGAGATCCGTACGCGATGCGTTTGTTTCCTGGTTGGCGACCCAGGTCACGGCGAAACGACTTTCGAAATTGTACCTGACCTATGTGGATATAGAGGCATTTTGTATCGAGCATGGGATCCTGACGAAAAAGCTATTTGAGACCACCGACTTAGAAGAGATCCAGGCGGTCGTAGATACCGTGCGGACAAACAGAATAATTCGATTTCAGAATCGAAAGAACTTGGCGGATATGGAATCTGCCATTCAGTTCTACAGCAGATACCTCCAGCATCATCCGGAGCTGAACGCAAGCACGCGGCAGCCGGAGACGCTGGGGGAAAAAGTGCTGCCCATTTCTCCTCCGGCACGGGAGGAAGCGCAGCCGGTTCGGGCAGATGCAGGACGGGTTTCGCCTCAGGTCGTTGATTTTTCCGATGTGGCATCTTTACCGGATAGCGAACCGACCTCGTTTTCCTATTTCGGTGAGGAACACGCAGAGATCCAACAGTGGCCGCAGCTTTATGTGCAGGTGGTGTCCTGCTTGTTGGAGGATTACCCGGAGACCGTGGAAGGGTTATTGGGTCAGAGCATCGCGGGGCAAGGAGGAGCGGATTTTGCGGATGCGGCTGGAGCGGCAGCGATGAACGCACCAGAAAAGGTGGCGGAAAATCTCTATTTGGAGACAAAGCGGACGACAACGGAGATTGTGGACAACATACACAAATTGTTGGATATCTGCTATGTTGACGCTGAAAATCTCGTGATCCGGTATGTGAAAGTTCCGTCTATCCAAATCTCTTCCGGACAGACAGAACCCCCTGTGACACAAGAGAAAACGGAGCCTGCTCAGGAGGAACGGACGGAGGAAGCGGTTGCGCTGAAGCCAAATGAGCGAGTCAAGTTCATTGCATGGCTGCAAAAATCTGGTGTGGGTGTTGCGCAGATTGGGAGCTATATCGCTTCGATCCGGAAGTGTAGGACGTTTGCACAGGATTGTGAGATCTGCGACGACAATCTCTTCCAGATCACAGATCGCGTGAGACTGGAACAGATCGGCCAAGAATTGTTCGGCCCGTTGGGTGTGGTGCAGTGTGAAAAGATGCAGAAGCAGCACTTGAAGGCGGCCTTTGACCTCCTGTTAGCGTTCCGCGCTGAGACGGAGAAGAATACGGCTCGTTCTGCACCCCAACAGCCTCAGCCGCAGCAAGGTACGCTCCAGGAAGTGGAGGTCAAGCCAGCTGGGTCGATGCGTGCGCCTGCCGAGCTGACGAGCAATCGCTATGCTGTCATTCTAGAGAAATATTTCGGCGAGGACGGCTACCAACCGGGACGTGCGATCACGTGGAGGCGATTTCAAAGGTATTATGCTGCGGAATTTGGCTGTGAGGTACCAAGTGAGCGGGAGCAGACGGAGCGCAATTTGAGACGCATCGGGACGGAACGGGATGGACGTATCTTCCCAAAGCAGAATGCGCAACAGAACAGCCTTGTGGAAGAGATGATCGGTTCTATCAATGCTGCGTTTCAGGATGGTGCCTCCGGTGTCTCCGTGGAAGCGGTCTATGACAAATATCAGCAGCAGTTGGCGGATGGACTCCAGATTTATAACAAGGAGTCTTTGGCCGATCTGCTTTTGGAACATGAAAAGCGATTCCGACTGAAACGTTCGTATTTAGTCATTGGATGGGGGAATGCAGACCCGTCCGCAGACATCCTTCGGGTGATGAAGACGTTTCATCAGCCAAAGACCTATGACGAGATCCATAGGGAAACTTGGTATATCCCGTACGACAAGATGAAGCAGGTTCTTGCGTCAAAGAAGTCCATGGTGAGGGTGGAGCAGGGCACCTATTTTTACGCGCCCAATCTGCCCATCGGTGCCGATGAGCTGGAGCGGATCAGGGAGGTCATTCGGACAGGGCTGGAATATCGCGCCCACATCACCGATGGGGAGTTGATGGAGCTGCTGGAGGAAAAATATCCTGACATAGCGGGAGATCTCGAGGGGTTTACGACCTATGGGGTGCGGAACTGTCTGGGGTATCTGCTGCGAGAACAGTTCTCCTTCCGAGGGCCGATCATCTCTGCCATCGGCAGTGAGCTGCGGATGAGCGACGTATATGCGGAGTTTGCACGCGATCACGAGACGCTTCGGCTGGAGGAGTTGCAGGCGTTTTCCAGCGAGATGAACACCAGCATTTATTGGGATGCCGTCATGAACGAGATGGTGCGGGTATCTGAGGACACATTTGTCCGTCGGGATCTGATCTTGTTTGATGTAGAGGCAACCGATGGAGTGCTGGAGGAATTGTGTCCAGGGAGCTATATGCCGCTGAAAGAGGTCGCACTGTTCCTGTACTTCCCGCAGATCGGCTATCCTTGGAACCAGTATGTTTTGGAGAGCTATCTATACAGTGGCAGCCGGAAATTCCGGTTGCTGCATACCTCCTTCGTGAAGAATAGCGTCTATGGCGCCATAGCGCGAGTGGATTCGGAGATCGTGGATTATCGCACGATGATCGTTGATGCACTCTCGCGCTCCGATGCGGTCACGTCTACAACAGCGGCGCTGCAATATATGGTAAACTGCGGGTTTCAGCAGCGGCGGAGCTATGAGGGGATCGAACAGGTGGTGCAAGAGGCAAAGCGAGAGAAGGAACGACGAGAGAGAGAAGAAAAGTGAGGAACTATCCCGATGTACCAATATGTATGGGACGCAGAGACCGGGGGATTGCTGCTGACAACGGAACAATCGAAGTTCAGCAAGGAGCCGCGACCGGTCTACTATAAGGAGCTGGATATTTTGGGGTTTGACCAGTATTGGAATTATCCCAAAGACGACAGCGCACCGCTGATGTGGGCGGAGGCAAATAACTATATCTATCAGGGGCGTACGGTGGCACGGACGAAGGGGGGCGCATTGTATACGCCGCCAGAGGTGGTGATCCTGGATGAACCGGAGCCGGATGGGCAACCGTTGCAATTTGTGGATATAGAAAAGATGGTGGCTAAAAATGCGGCCGTGATGGAGTCGTTGGTGCAGGAGACCATTCAGAATATCTATAACACCTATCGAAAGTATAAGAAACGGATTGATGTTTTCTATGTCGCATTTAGCGGGGGGAAAGATAGTGTTGTAACATTGGATCTTGTACAACGTACATTACCACATGATGATTTCCTGGTTCTCTTTGGGGATACAAGAATGGAGTTTTCTGATACATATGCAGCAGTAGAATGTGTCCGAAAGAAGTGCGAACAGGTTGGCATTAAATTTTATGAGTCAAGATCGGAATATTCACCGATTGAAACGTGGAGTAAATTTGGACCGCCTGCAACAGTGACACGTTGGTGTTGTAGTGTACATAAGACAGCCCCTCAAATACTGTTATTGAGAGAATTGTTGGGCAAGCCAGATTTTACAGGTATGGCATTTGTCGGGGTTCGAGCTGATGAAAGTTTAGCACGGAGTAAGTATGACGATGTTTCATATGGGAGCAAGCATAAGGGACAATATAGTTGCAATGCGATACTGGAGTGGAGTTCAGCGGAAGTTTTCCTGTACATTTATCAAGAAAAGCTGTGCCTAAATGAGGCTTATAAGAAGGGAAATCGTCGGGCGGGGTGCTTGATTTGTCCGAGAGCAGCAGAGCGCAACGATTTTATGAATCATCATTGCTATATTCAGGAGGCTGAAGCGCTCGTTGATGCAATCCGAGAAGCGTATAAAGGCACTTTTGTGGATAAGACGGCGTTAGAGCAGTTTATTGCAAATGGTGGATGGAAGGCAAGAAAAAATGGGCGAGACTTGGCGATAACATTGAACTATCAGGAAAAAGTTGACGAACAGGGAAATACTATTTTGGATATCAAAGGCGTAAGGACAAACTGGAAAACGTGGATAAAAACGATCGGTGTTTTGGCAAATGATACTTCTCCATATGTCATAGAGTTCCAGAAAGAGATGCTGCCTTTTGAGGTGGTTGAAGACGAGGAGAATATCTGTGTTCGACTACATAAAAATGTTGTGAAACAAAATCCGGATTTCTCAAAACAGATCAAAGAGGTCTTCCGGAAAGCGGCGTGCTGCATTGGATGTCAGGTGTGCCAGGCGGATTGTCCATATGGTTGTTTAAGCTTTGTTGATGGAAGCCCCAAAATTGACGAACGCTGCCATCACTGCGCACAGTGCCATAAAGTCGAGAAGGGATGTCTGGTCTATAAATCATTAGAACAACCAAAAGGAGGAATTATCATGGCTGGAAAAAAGATGAGCTTAAATAGCTACTCACATCATGCACCAAAGATGGAGTGGATCAAGCAGTATTTTGAATTTAAGGATACGTTTGATGAGAATCATACATTGGGGTCACAGATGTATAACTTTTTCAAACGCTTCCTAAGGGATGCACAACTGCTGGATAACAATGGTTTTTCTGGTACCGCGCAAAAAATCGAGGCGATGGGACTTGACAATCCTTCCGCATGGGCAATCATATTTGTTAATTTGTGTTATGCGCCTCAGGTGGGATGGTATGTAAAAAATACTACATTTGGCGAAGAATATTCCAAAAAGTATTTGGCAAACGCAATGGTCGATGCAGGCGCAAAAGAAAGCTGGACAAATGACATTTTTAGCTCCCTTAGCAGGATGTGTGAATTACCGCTGTGTGAAGTAGGCTTTGGACATGTTTATAAGGAGAAGAGAAGAGCGCTTTCTATCACAAGGAAGTCCTGGCTCGACCCCGACCCCCGTGTCATTCTCTACAGCCTCTACCAGTTTGCCGAGCACTGCGGAGACTATCATCAGTTCTCGCTGACCACCCTGCTCGATGACTCCATCGAGCGGGACGGCATCAGTCCCACGCGTATTTTCGGGTTGGACTATGACGCGATGGTGTCCATCCTCAACGGCCTGTCCGTCAATTATCCGGAATTCATCTCCGCGAGCTTTTCCCTTGACCTGGATACCATCAGCCTTCGCCCGGAGAAGACCGCTCAGGACGTCTTGGCGCTATTTTAAGCGGCAGCGAGGAGAGAGAAACATGGAAGAAAAGAAACTATATGTAGACTATTTTGATATCGACCCCAAATATTATGCTGCCGTGACTGCGGATCTGATCCAATCCGGCCAGGTCAAGTGGGACGCCTTTTATCCCCACGAGACCTTTGTCAATCTGCTGGAGAAGACCCACACGATGCTCTCTGGCAAGGACTCCCGTTCTCTGTGGGTGGAAGGCGCCTATGGTACCGGTAAATCCCATGCGGCCTTGACCGTAAAATCTCTGCTGGAGGCCAGCGATGAGGAAGTCCGCCATTACTTTGCAGATTATGGGTTAAAAGAGGATCTTTGCGAGAAGCTCATTGCTGACAAAAATAATGGTCGGTTGATCACCATCCACCGCATTGGCTCCGCGTCCATCCGCTCCGACCAAGATCTGATCCTTGCCATCCAGGATAGCATCACCGATGCCCTGCAGGAGCATGGCATCCAAAATCGAGGGGAATCTTCCCTGCGGGATGCGGCGATCAAGTGGTTGGAGGAGAAGGAAGCCAACCGGATCTATTTTGACAGCCTGATCCAGGAAGACCATTACATGCTGGACTTTGGCGGCAGACATGTGGACGAGGTGCTGGAGATCCTGAAGCATACGGAGAACGAAGCTGTGGTATCCAAGATGATGCGCAATATCCTGCGGGTCGCAGAGGACAACGGTATCACGGCGTTGCGGCTGGATATGGCGGCCATGTGCCAGTGGATCAAGAGCATCATTGAGGAGAACGATATTTCGGCAATCCTGTTCGTTTGGGATGAGTTCACCGAATATTTCGTCAATAACCCCAATTCCCTGACCGGCTTCCAGACGCTGGCGGAGGTCAGTCAGTCCCACCCATTTTACTTCCTCATCGTCACCCATAAGAGTACGGAGCTCATCCAGGATCGGGAAGTGCGCAAGAAGATCTTGGATCGTTTCGTCGGCGGCGGAACGGTCCGCATCGAGCTGCCGGAAAACATGGCGTTCCGCCTGATGGCGCAGGCCATGAAGACCACTAGCGACCCGGTGTTGCAGCCGGAATGGGAGGAGACCTTTAAGCCGGAGCTGAACGAGGAGTTGGCAGGGGTGCGAGACACCATCATCAGAAGTGCGCAGAAACGTGCCACGATGGGTTCCAAAACGGTGATCTCAGACGCAGAACTGCAATCTATCGTACCTATCCATCCCTATGCCGCGCTGCTGCTGAAGCATATGTCGGTGGCCTTCAACTCCAACGCCCGCAGTATGTTCGACTTCATCATCAGCAACGATATGACAGAGGCCAAAGGGTTTAAGTGGTTTATCAACGAGTATGGCCCGGAAGATGAGACGAATTTGCTGACCATTGATATGCTCTGGGATTTCTTCACCGGCAAGGGACAGGGCGGATTGAGCGATCAAGTGCGGGGCGTTTTGGACGCCTATAATCAGCGGAAGGAAGGGAGCCTGACGCCCAATGAGGAGCGGGTCTACAAGACTGCTCTCCTGCTGGAGGCGATCTCTCTGAAGGTCGAAAAAGTAGAATTGCTCCGTCCCAGCGAGCAGAACATTGACCTGGCGTTCAATGGCACAGATTGGGCGAAGGGGAAGGCAAAAAATATCGCGGCCGGCTTGAGTCAGAAGGAATTCTTGTTTGAGAAACCGGGTACCGGTATAAAGGAATATACAGCTGCCAACCGCGGCGGTGACCGAGGGAAGCTGGAGAAGCTGAAAGAGGAGACCCGGAACGGGGTGAAGACACAGGATCTGATCGTGTCCGCGGAACTGATCAAGGATGCGGTGCAGCTGCCGGCTGCCATCCGGGAGCGGTATCGCTTGATGGGAGCCGCTGCGGCGAACTTCACCCTAGTCGTGAATAAAGCGAAAGGTGCGATCCAGCCGAACCGGTTCCAGGCCGTTGTCTCCTTTGCGCTCAATGACGCAGAGGCGGCCAGCATCAAGAATGGGATCAGAAAGGCCATCAATGACCCTTCCAACCAGCTGTTTTTCATTGAGAGCTTGGTCCCTATGGGCGAGGATCTTTTGACGCAGTACATTGATAATACGGCCTATAGTAAGAACTATGCCAAGAGTAATCGTCAGCAGGCGCGGGGCTTTGAAGAGAGCGCCAAGCGGTGCCTGAGCAGCTGGCAGCAGAACATTTCCAATGGCGCGTTCATGCTCTACACACCGGAGAATAAGAGCGGCATCCGAGTGGCCAACGCGAGGGTGCTACATGAGGAGCTGCAGAGGATCAATCGTGAGATGTACCCCTGCGGCTTGGAGCAGTACACGTTGAATGATACCATGTTCACGAGGGGGAACATGGGCCAGGGTGCGCAGCTCGGTATGGCACAGGAGCTGAAACAGAGTTACAGTGCCGATCATAATGAGCGGATGAGCCTGGCCAATGCGTTGAAAGGTGCTTGGAAAGTCGACAATTATTGGGAGGATCCGGCGAACAAGAGCCTTGCGATCGTCAGGATCAAGCAGAAAGTCATCGACACCATAAACAAGGGGTTCGACAGGCCGGATGGCAGGATCAGTATACTCGAAATCTTTGAGGCGCTGGAAGGTGCGCCCTTTGGATTTATCCCCAGCAATGTGACGGCGTTTGTTTTGGGCTTCGTTTTAAAAGAATATGCCAATGCAAATTACTTTTGGAGCAATGGCTCCACCAGTGAGAGCATGACACAGGAAAAAATGAAGCAGATGGTGAAGAAGGCGCTGGATCAGAAGGTCACCCCCAGCCCCAAGTACAAGGACGAGTACATTGTCGCCATGAGCGCCAGCAAGCGTTGCTTCTTACAGGGAACATCCACCGCTTTCGCTATCCCCATGGAACGCTGCGGCTCTGTGGAGAGCGCTCGGGATCAGATCCGCGTGAAGATGCGGGGACTGACCTTCCCGATCTGGTGCTTGAAATACATCTTGGATACCGTCACCCTGTCCAGTCCCAAAGAACAGATCGTAACGGTCATTGACGCATACTGCGGTATTGCCAACACGGCCAACAGCAACCGGAAGACGGAGAGTGAACTGGCGGACGAGATCGGCAACCTGATGAAGGAGAATCCGGCCATTGCGCAGGATCTGGCACAGCTGCTGACCAATGAACTGTGCCGGAACGGGATGCTGGCGTACATCGGCAGCTATCAGGGGGGCGTGCTCCCGGAATTGGCGGCGGAAATTGGGGACAACGGAGCTTATCTGGATCAGGTGAAGCAGAAGTTCAACGCCGATGCGGCCAACTGGGTCTGGAACACCGAGACGGCGGATGAGAAGATCTCGGATGTCATCCTGGAATACCATATCATTGCCGAGAGCAACCGGATCCTGCCCAAATGTACCAACCTCCGGGATGTGGTCATGGAGTGGAATAAGCGTTCGAACAACATCCGCATCCCCAATGAAGTCCTGCGGAAGTATGTGGGGGACTTGAGTCCGTTCTTGGAACAGCTCCGTTACATGAAGGAAAGTGGGCAGTTGCAGGAGCAGTATAAGCAGACGTTTTACGATCTGCTCCTCACCCAGAGCGAGCCGTTCCAGCAGTTCTATCAGGATCAATTTTCCTACTTCAAGCAGGCTGCTACCGTGTTCCTGGATGACATAGAGGAGCAGGCTGTTGAGGAGTTTTTCAAGGAGTTGCCGAGAGGACAGTTTACCAAGTCTGCCACGGAGTATTACCAGTACATTGAAGAAAAATTGAACGAACGCAGGAAAAAACTCAAACGGTCGCAGCTCAAGGAGCTTTGGCACCGGAAGACAAAGACAAAAGACCCAGAACAGTGGTCGGATCAGTTTGACACGCCCATCCTTTGTATGTTTGACGACACAGAGCGGGGAGAGGCGAAGGAAATGTTCGGCATCATCTGTGCCCACTCTGCCTCGGATGCGGATATTGACAAAGCGACCGCTTACGTCGAGAATGCGACCTTCTATGACCGGCTCAACGATCCGCAGGAGCGAGATCGCTGCTTTATGCAGAGAGTGGTCGGAGAGTATGGGATCATGTTACAGGATGTAGATCGCGTGCGTGGGGACCTGAAAGATCGGATTTCAGATAAGGTGTACAACTGGATGGATAACTCTTCGGTCCAAAATCGCCTGAAGGTGTTGGCAGAAAAACAGTACAAGCTCACGGGTTGCGAGCGGGCGATGGCGGTGATCGATCAGATGGATGCCAGCCGGCTGCGCCAGTACCTCAGCGAGTTGATCGCGGATAATCTGACCGTGGGAATGGAGATCTTGAAGAATAATGAGTGAGGAGGCTGCTCATGCGGTGCACCAACGCAAAGGAATGCTTTGATGCGCATATTAGCGCATATTTTGAAGGCAAACGTACAGGTCATTTTCTGCTCATCAATACGGAAAACTATGATGTCTATCAGGAGATTCGGGTGCGATTGCAGACAGATAGCAGCAAAACCTATGTATGTGCGTCCGATTGGCGCACGCCGAATGGACTCCCAGATGTGGATGGGGCGATCGCGGCCTGTTCTGGTGCGGGAGCGTATGTGCTGGTGGGCCTCTCACAGGCGCTGATGCTCCGGGATGCGTCCACCCTGGAAGCCACGTTAGATGAACTGCTGGGGCAGTCCATCCGTGGCTACGGCGTGGTATTGTTGGATCACTGTGAACAGGTGCTTGAAAAGTTCGTGCGGAGAGACCTGCGGGTGGGACATCGTGTTGTTTTCGTGGCAGGGGAGAGCTCGATCTTGCCGCAGATCAAACTGGCGAAGACGCCGAAAGATTGCGTAGGGGACGCGCCCATGCAGAGTTTCAGCCAGCTGTTGGCGCATTTGGAAAAGCTTACCGATGCACAACGAGAACGGCAGCCCGTGTTCACGGTGCTCAGCGCCCTTCCCAGCAGACTGTTTCGGCGGGCGATCTATCCCATTTCCGATGCAGATGGCATTTATGAGTCCCTGGCGGCACGATATGCGGACATCGGCGGCGCGACGAAAAAGACCTATGGCACCGAGGCGCAGTGGAGCTGGCTGGGGGAACAGATGGAGCCCTATCACAGCTTTGCGGCACTGGTTTGCCATGTCTTTGGCTCGACCGCAAATCTCTCTACGCACTGGGGGGATGTGACAGAACGGGGCGACGAGGAGACGGCGTGGTTGTTGTGGCTCTCCTTAAAGGTATTTGGCGAGCAGAACAATCGGTATCTGTCCTATGTCCTACCTCATTCGGAACAGTATGAGACGTTGGAGGAGCATCTGTACTTGGATCTGGCGGAGATCGAGGTGGAGCATCCTGATTTTGAAGAATTGCTCTGGGAGCGGAGAAGGTTGCTGAAGCAATTTCCGGAGAACCTGCCCCTGATCGATCGGTACTGCGACAAACTGGGACGGCACCAAAAGAATGCGGTCTTCTACCTCTCAGAGGAGAGTGAGCGAGAGAAATATGAATTCCTCCGCTGCCTCAGCCTCTATGCGTATACCGAAGAGGAGCTGAGCCGAGCGGTGAAGGGGATGTCCAAGGCGCTGGCGTTGTACATGAGCGAGTTCCAGTTCGATCTGTCGAATACGAAGTTGCCAGAGTCGGAGGCGTCGCTCCGAGACGCTTTTACGCGATATTTCGCGGAATATAAAGTGCAAAAGCTGACCAACAGGCTGGATCCGGCCTTCCTAGAGACGGTGAATGCGTATGCGATTTCCCGTCCCTATAATAAGCTGCAACCGCGCAGCAGTATCGTGTCCCGGATGGACAAGAAGCAGATGCAGCTGTTTTTCTTCGATGCCCTTGGCGTGGAATACCTCTCGTTCATTTTGGCGAAATGTGAGGAGTATGGTCTGCTCTCGGAAGTTGCCATCGGGCGCTGTGAGCTGCCTTCTATCACGGAAAAAAACAAGGAGTTTTTGCAGTACTTCCCGGATGGGAACTGGTGCAAGATCGAGCAGCTGGATGAAATGAAGCATCACAGTCAGATCTACAATTATCAGAAGTGTGTGTATCCCACCCATCTGTTTGAAGAGCTGGAGGTCATTGAAGAACAGCTGCGCAAGATCCAATCCATGCTATTGCAAGGATTGGTGGAGAAGGCACTGATCGTCTCCGATCACGGGGCGAGTAGACTAGCGGTCCGTTATGGACATGAGGTTGCAGCATCCATTGCGCTGGAGGAAGCGGGAGAGCATAGCGGTCGCTGTTGCCCGGCGGACGAGGATCCTGGTCTGCCGTTTGCGGCATATGAGGATGGCTATGCCGTGCTGGCCAATTATGAACGGTTTAAGGGTGGTCGAAAGGCGAATGTAGAGGTTCACGGCGGGGCTTCTCTGGAGGAAGTGCTGGTTCCGATCATCGTACTGTCTAAGAAGCCCAATCACTTGGAGATCTGCTTTGTGAACCCGGTCATTCCTTTCGGCCATGCGACAGAATTGACGCTGTACTCCAACATTCCCCTACAGCATCCTCGGATCTATGTCAAGGGGGAACCTTATGATGGCGTATTTGTGGAGGATCAGAAGTATGCGAAATTTAGCTTGCCGAACATAAAACGTAAGGGGAGTTATACGGCGGATGTTTATGATGGGGATAAAAATCTGTCCATCACGCTGGAGTTCCAGATACAGAAGGCGACCAGGGAGCGGACGCTTTTGTGATCGAGTAAGGTGGTGTATTAGATGAGTGAGATGCAGTCTACGGAACTGATCGAAAAACTAAAAGATAATTTTGATGAGATGGTCGTTTACAAGGACCTGAAGCGGAGCAATTTCATCGCCTCGTTCAAACTGCCCTCTTTTATGCGGGACTGGGTGTTGAAGCGGTTCCAAGATGAGGATGGGGTGGTTGATGTAGAGGGGGCCACAGAATTTATCAAGCAGTTCATTCCCAAAAAGGAAGACTGGAAATCCATCAAGGATCGGATCGTGTACCGGCAGGAACAGGTGAAGTTCCTGGCGAAAGTGTCCATTGACATCGACATCAAAACGCGGGCCATCTCCTTTTCGTTGCCGGATTTCGGCTTGACCCGTCAGGATACCGTGATCCCTGGGGACGTATGGGAAACTTGTAGCGACGCGCTCTTGAAAGCGGAGGAAAATTGGGGGATTGTCGAGCTGGGATACCAGTTTCCTGTCAATGAGAAAGCGGCTGGGAAGATCAAATTGGTTGGATTTCAGGATTTTTGTCCGTACATTGTGGACTTAGATGAGTTCAAATATGCGCGGGAAGATTTTTCGCTGGACGAGTGGATTGACATCATCCTGGGCGCCATCGACTATAACGCTGACGGGTATGAGACGAAAAAACAGAAGCTGGCTATGATCACCCGACTGCTGCCCTTTGTAGAAAAGCGGTTGAATATGATCGAGTTGGCGCCAAAGGGGACCGGGAAATCCTATCTGTTCGGCTCAGTCAGCCGCTATGGCTGGCTTTCCTCTGGCGGGGTCATGTCCCGTGCGAAAATGTTCTATGATATCGCCAGAAAGACGGAAGGCTTGGTCTTTGGGCACGATTATGTGGCGTTGGACGAGGTCCAGACCATCAAGTTTACGGACGTAGATGAGATGCGTGGCGTGCTCAAAGGGTATATGGAGAACAACGGGAAATATACCGTGGGAAACCATGAGGGCTCGGCCGATGCCGGTATCGTCCTGCTGGGGAATATCCCGGCAGATTCCATGAATGAGTATTTGAATATGTTTAGCACCTTGCCCGATGTCTTCCATGAAAGCGCTCTGCTGGACCGATTCCATGGTTTCTTAAAGGGGTGGGATCTGCCTCGTATGAATGATGACCTGAAGATCTGTGGTTGGGCACTGAATTCTGAATATTTTTCCACTATCATGCATGAACTGCGTGAGGACCCTACTTATCGGGCGGTCGTGGATATGCTGGTCGATGTGCCGGAAAAGGCGGACACCAGGGATACAGAGGCGATCAGGCGTATTTGTACCGCATATTTGAAACTGCTCTTTCCTCATGTCCAACATCCGGAGGATATTTCGGCAAGGGAATTCAACACCTATTGTTTGAAACCGGCCATCGAGATGCGATCCATTGTGAAGATACAGCTTGGGATCCTCGATCCAGATGAATTTGGTGGAAAAACAGTCCCTGAGCTGAGTGTAAAGGATTTCAGTGTATGAAAAAGATCACCTGTATCGCGTGCGGGAAGGAATCTCTCGTGCGAAATGAAATTGGAATCAATAAAAAGTTGCTTGGAGAAAGCATTGCGCACTTTTACTGCCTGGACTGTCTGGCAGAATATCTGGAAGTGACACCGCAGGATATTTTGGACAAGATCGAGGAGTTCAAGGCGGAAGGGTGCAAGTTGTTTGAGTGAGGAGAGGACATGAAGCGGTTTATCTATGCCGACCATGCGGCAACGACCAAGTTGGATATGGATGCTTTTGAAGCGATGAAGCTGTATTTATTGGATGATTATGCAAATGCCTCTCAACCGTACTCCATTTCGAGAAAGACGAAAGGTGCGTTAAGCGCAGCGCGGGAGACCATTGCAGCGTGTATCCATGCAAAGCCGGAGGAGATTTACTTCACCTCCGGCGGGACGGAGAGTGACAACTGGGCGATCAAAGGCTTCGCGGCAATGTCTGATGAACGGCGGATCCTTACGTCTGAGATCGAGCATCACGCTATTTTGAATGCGTGCAAAGGGGCGCATGGTGCGGAGTGTGTCTATTTGCCGGTGGATGGCGCAGGGATCGTCTCTTCGGAGGTGTTGGAACGGGAATTGGGACTGGCACAGCGCCAGCTGCCTACGCTGGTTTCGGTCATGCTGGTCAACAACGAGATCGGGACCATCGAGCCCATCCAGGTGTTGGCGGAGGTGGCGCATCGCTATGGCGCGACGGTGCACACCGATGCAGTGCAGGCTGTGGGGCATATCCCAGTCGATGTGGAAGCACTTGACGTAAATATGCTGTCTGCGTCTGCTCATAAGTTCAACGGTCCCAAGGGGATTGGCTTCCTATATGTCCGAGAAGGCACGCCACTGTCCCCCTATATGGATGGTGGAGCCCAGGAGGGGCGTATGCGAGCCGGCACGGAAAACGTAGCATCCATCGTGGGGATGGCTGTGGCGTTGCAGAAAAACTGTGACGCGATGGAGGAGACGGGAAAGAACCTGCACCGACTGGAACAGATTATTGTGGAAGGTCTGCGTGAAGCAAGGATAGACTTCATCCGAAACGGGGCAGAGCACAGGGTGCCAGGAAATCTCAGCCTTTCCTTCCGCCATTCCAGTGGCGAGATGTTGCTGCACCGCTTGGATCTGATGGGGATTGGTGTCTCTACTGGCTCTGCCTGTGATTCCGTCCATACGCAACTGTCCCATGTCATCCAGGCAATCAGCGTGCCGGCGGAATACGCTGAGGGGACCATTCGCATTTCTCTGGGAAAGGAGAATACGGAAGCGGATGCTAGGGCGATCGCGGCGGCGA
This sequence comes from uncultured Oscillospiraceae bacterium, assembly GCA_934597165.1. Lineage (GTDB taxonomy): Bacteria > Bacillota > Clostridia > Oscillospirales > Oscillospiraceae > Onthomonas. The sequence goes on along the minus strand of CAKTQP010000010.1, from coordinate 30,233 downwards.
TCATTAAGATTTTAGAAAAGCGTGGTATGTAGTGTAGTTAAAATGAGTGATAGAAAGAAAATAATTTGCTATCTTATTTTGGGCGTGCTTATATGTTTTGGGGTAGTACCTTTTATAGTAAATGTACTTTTTCAGCACAGTGTCCCTATTAAAATATTTCACGCGCAGTGGAATGCTGATGATGCTTTGGGGTATGTTGGTGGAGCGCTATCCTTCATGGGAACCATGTTTCTTGGTTGGGCTTCTTGGAAACAAAACCAAGTGTTGCAAAAGAGGCAGGATGATACGCTTATTGCGGAGCATTCGTGCATGGTTTTGTTAGAAAAAATGGAATTCAAGAATGTCGACAAGAAAGCGACAAGTCTTAATATTCACCCAGAAACAATTGCAGTGGCAGAGGGAAGTATGGATTCGTTTTGGAATTATTCGTCTTTTGAGTGTGATATTACGTTAAAACACTTGAAAAATTATCCCATTGTTGTCCGAACGCTTGCTGTGCAACTGCGAGTTCTAAATACAGTGGTAGAGTTTAAGCAATATGACAACTTTTTTACGAGAATTGCGGTAAGTAAAGACGGTGGCAGATTTAAGCTTACGCTCATTCTATCAGTGAAAGAGAAACAACGCCTTATTACACTGATCAAAGGTGGAAAAAATAGGGTTTATTTGGATATTGTGATGGAACTTATCAGTGACAGATATGTATCGACAAAGCAGAAATGCCGAAGTGTACTAAAAGTGGCTGAAGATACTGGCTTGTTAGAGTATATATCAGACGATACAGAGATGAGTTTTTGGTACGAAAGCAAGCTGTTAGATCCGTCTGAAATTCAATATCGTTGCACAAAAAGGGAAGATCATTGAATTCATACTACATGACGCAATAACGCAAAGAAAAACACTGGAACAAGCTGTTCCAGTGTTTTTTTGTATCTTGAGTTTAGGTCACACCTCCAACAGATCACTATCGTCATCCAGATCCGCCTCGTCGAACTCAACGACCAGCGGCTTCTTCCGGTACAAGATGTCGTACATGACCGGGACGATGAAGAGGGTCATGAAGGTGGCGTAGAGGAGGCCGCCGGCGACGACGATGGCCATGCCGCGGCTGGCGCCGGCCATGGTGTCCTGGCTGAAGACCAGGGTGCACATGGACAGGATGGTGGTCAGCGCCGTCATGAGGATGGGGCGCATACGGGTCTTGCCCGTGATGAGCAGTGCCTCCCGCTTTTCAAATCCGGCGATGCGCAGCTGGTTCACGTAGTCCACGAACACGATGCCGTTGTTGACCACCGTGCCCATGAGGACCAGGAAGCCGATGAGGCTCATGATGGACAGCTGCTCGTGGCCGATGAGGAGGCCGATGAGACCGCCGGTGAAGGCCAGGGGGACGGTGAAGAGGATGATGAAGGGGCTCAGGAGGCTCTGGAACTGGGCGACCATGACCAGGTAGATGAACAGCAGACCCAGTGCCAGCATCTTGACCATCTGCTCCACCATCTGACGGGTGTTCTCCGTCTCGCCGCCGATCTCGGCGCTGTAGCCCTGGGGCATCTTGTAGTCGTCCAGCAGCTTTTCCACCTGCTCGGACAGCTTGGTGGTGTTGTAGCCGTCCTTGGTGTCCGCTTTCACCTGCATCATCCGGGTGTTGTTCTCCCGGGCGATGGTGGCGACCCCCTTGGTCTCCTCCACCTTGGCGAAGTCCTTCAGCTTATACTTCTTGGTCACCGACTTCCCCTCGTCGTCCGTGGTGTTGGACTCCAATTCCAGGTTCATCAGGTTCTCTCGGGTCAGCTTGTCGTCGTCGTCCAGGATGTCCACCTGCATATCCTGACCGTCCACCGTCACCGTGGCGGCCTTTTTCTCGGTGGTCAGCCCCACGCTGATGGCGGAATAGATCTGCGCCACCGTCAGGTTCTTGCGCATGGCCTTGTCCTTGTCGATGACCAGCCGGAGGACGTCGTCCCCCTCTTCCTGGCCGTTGGTGATATTTTCAAAGCCTTCCACCTGGCCGATGAGCTTCTCGATGTCCTTGCTCACCTCCAGCAGCTTGTCCAGGTCGTTGCCGTACACGTTCACCTGGAGGCCGCTGCCCATCATGGTGGACATATCCCCCATGGCGGAGGCGGAGACGGTCAGGTCGCAGCCCAGCTTCTTGCCCACTGCCTCGATGCCGTCACAGATGGCGTCCACCTGTTCCTCCTTCTTCACCGTGTCGTCCGGGATAATCATGAAGGCGTAGGTGGTGTAGTCCTGCTGGGCACCCATGGAGCTGGTCATGATGGACATACCGCCGCCGGCCAGGACGCCCACCTTTTCCACGTGGTTCACCTTCAGCATGGCGTCCATCACTTCGTCCGCCTTCTTGTAGGCGTCCTGCTCCTTGATGTCGTCGTCCAGGGTCATGCTCACCGTAATCTGATCCGCGCCGATGTCCGGGATCATCACCACGCCCATCCGGATGACCTCTACCACCGAGAAGGCAAGCAGCCCGATGGCGATGAGCAGGGGGACAAGTTTGACCCGCAGGCAGAAGGACAGCACCTTCTCATAGCCCCGCAGGGCGGCGTCAAAGAAGCGGTGAGAACGCTCCTTGGTCTTGCGCAGCATCACCGAACTCATGGTGGGCACCACGGTCAGGGAGACCAGCAGGGAGGCCACCAGGGCGTAGGTGATGGTGAGGGCGAAGGGGAGCATGAGCTGACGGGTGTAGCCGGTGGTGAAGATCATGGGCAGGAAGACGCAGACGGTGGTCAGCGTGGAGGCCAAGATGGGTCCCTGCACCTGCCGTGCGCCCTGCACCGAAGCGCGTGCCGGATCAATGCCCCGCCCTCGGAGACGGTAAATGTTCTCAATGACCACGATGGAGTTATCCACCAGCATACCGATGCCCAGCGCCAGACCGGCCAGGGACATGATGTTCAGGGTGATGCCGCTGAAGTACATCATCAGGGCGGCCACCAGGACGCTGAAGGGGATGGAGAAGGCCACCACCAGGGTGGGCTTCACGTTCTTCAGGAAGGCGGCCAGCACCAAAATCGCCAGGGCAGCGCCCCAGATCATGCTGCTGAAAATGTTGTCGATGAACTGTTCGATGTAGTCGCCCTGGTCGCTGAGCATGGTGAATTCCAGACCGTCATACTCCGCTTCCAGGTCGGCGATGGCCTTGTTGCAGGTCTTGGACACGTCGCTGGTGCCGGCGGTGCTGGCCTTGAAGACGGAGAGCACGATGGCGTCCTGACCGTTCACCTTGGCGTAGGTCTCTCCGGCGTTGTCCACCACCGTCACCTTGGCCACGTCCCCCAGACGTACGTCCCCAATGCCGTCTACGTGGCAGAGGAGCATCTTTTCCAGGTCCTTGGTGCTGTCAAAGGCGGAACCCACCTTCAACAGCCACTGGTGGTCGCTCTTGTCGTCCACGTACCCGGCGGGCATCTCGAAGTTCTGGGCGTAGATGAGGGAGGACAGGGTGTCCATGCTCAGGAGGGAATTGAGGTTGGCGTTTTTCAGGGCTTCCTCACGGGAGGTCTTGTAGGTCTCCTCCGCCTCCGCCAGCTTGTCCTGTGCGCTCTGGAGCTGTGCGGCACCGCTGCCGAAGCCTGCGGCGGCCTGAATCTTGGCGGACTCGATGTCGGCGTAATCCTTGCCCTGCATGGCCTTCTTGTACTGCTCCAAAATGCCCTCGGTCACCTGAATCTGCACTTGCAGGGAAGTGATCTGGCTGTCAAAGCTGTCGGCCGATTTCTTGGCCTGCTGGAGGCCGTTTGCGGTGCTCTCCAGGGTGTCGGCGGAGGTCTGGATGCTGCCTACGGTGGTGTTGCCCTGGGCGATGAGCTGGTCGATGGCGGCTACGGTGGCCTCGTCCAGACCAGCCACGTCAGCGGCAGCTTTCAGGTCTTCCAGGGGCATACTGTCTTCCATGCCCGCGTTGTGGAGGGCGCGATAGAGCTGGCTGAGCTGCTTGGCGGAGGTCTGCATGGTCTTCACCGTGTCGTCTACCTCCTCCAGCTTCACGCCGTTGTCCGCCAGCTGATCCACGATGGCCTGCCGGGCCTGCTGGAGGGCGCCCAGGCTGGCCTGCTGGTTGGTCAGCTGACTCTCGTAGGAGGACATCTGGTCGGTGGCCTGGGAAGCCTGGCCTAACTGGTCGCTGGCACTCTTCTGTTGGGTGTCCAGCTGGGCTTGTGCCTTGTCCAGCTTGCCCTTGGCGCTGGTCAGCTCCTTTTTCGCCTTGTCCAGCTTGCCGCTGACCTTCACCAGCAGCTTGTCGTTCAGGTCGTCAATCTTGGACTGATCTAAGCGCACCTCCACCGTCTGTTCCACCAGACCCATGGTGCTGACGCTGGCCACGCCGTCCAGACGTTCCAGGCGGGGGAGGAGGGTGTCGGATACGAAGTCGGACAGCTCGTAGATGTCCTTGCCCTCGTAGTTCACCGACGTGTACAGGGTGGCCACCATATCCATGGACAGCTCCATCACGTTGGACGCCCCGCAGGTGTCCGGCAGGGCGTCCTTGACCTGGTTCAGGGCGGTGTTGACCTTGACCATGGTGGAGTCCATGTTGGTGCCGTCGGCGAACTCCAGCAGGACGATGCTCACGTTCTCCCGGCTGGAGCTGGTGACCTGGGTGACGCCGGTGACGGTGCCCAGGGCGGACTCCAGGGGTTTGGTCACGTCGTTCTCCACCTTTTCCGGGCTGGCGCCGGGGTCGGTGGTGATGACCATCATGTACGGCAGATCCATCTCCGGCAGCAGGTCGGTGGTCATCTTGGTCAGGCTGACTGCGCTGAGGGTCAGAACGATGATCACCGCTACCAGGACGGTAAAGGGTTTTTTCACGCAAAATTTCGACATAGTTTTGTTTGGTTTCCTCCAAAATGTAGGTGTGTGGGTGGCGTTACAGCTTTTTCACGACCTGCCGGATCTGTTCCAGCAGCTTCTGTTCCAGGCGCTCCATCTGGCCGATCTCCTCCGGGGTGAACCCGGCCATCAGCTCCGCCAGCAGGGTCGCGCGCGCGGTCTGCCCCTGCTGCACCAAGGGGAGCGCGGCGGGGAGGAGGGTCAGGTGGACCTTGCGGCGATCCAGCTGGTCTGGCTCCCGGGCGACGAAGCCCTTTTGCACCAGGTGCTCCACGGCGGTGGAGACGTTGGACTTGGCCAGCAGCAGGTTGTCCGCGATGCCCCGGCAGGTGTCGCAGGCTGGGCTTTCCGCCAGGAACAGGATGATGCCGACTTCGATCATGGTCAGGTCGAACGCCGCCATCATCGGCTCCATGCTCTTCGTACACAGCTGCTTCACGCTCTGCGCCCACACCATCATGGTGTTGTGTTCCACGGCTCGATGCCTCCTTTCTTGGATTTGATACGAAATGGAAAAGTAGTTCTTATCTATAACCATTATAAAGGGAACGGGTTGCTTGTCAAGGGGGAAGTTCACGGAGGGTGGATGAGATGCCTGGGAGGGGGGCGGAACTGCCATGGGGGAAGGGGTTGTACTTGCCGAAAGACTAGAAATGTATGCAATGACAGGGGATGAATGTTGGAATTGGATAAAGGTTCAAAAAATGTTGATTATATGCTTGCCGCGTGCTATGATATTTGTAAATAATGGGAGGATTACGTCGTGTGCAGCATGACGGCGTGCGTTCTATCGAGTTGCATCAGAATCGAATCAGAAAGAAGTGGGATGAATGGATTTAGTCGGGAGAAAAGTGGAGCATCCAACATATAAGGAAGGGGTGATCACAAAGCAGAGCAGTTCCATGATTTGGGTTCAGTTCCCTGGGGAAGAAAAAAGGTTCCCATATCCAGCTGGGTTCAAAGAACATTTGAAAGTACTTGAGATGGATGTTGCGGCTGAAATCAAAAAAGAGATAAAAAAACATGATGAAGAGCAGGCGCACAAAAAGGCAGAGCAAAGCTGGGAAGCCACTCCGGTATACCGGCAGACACAAAAAAAGGAACCGAAAGGAGCACATGGGAAAACGGTAGAGGTGCGTCCGTTTGGTTCGGTGGAGTCGTTTTGTGATGAATACAAGCGAGCCATTGCAACGGAGGTAACTTATTTGAAAGGCAATGGCGGAAAGCGACAAAAGGTGTTTGACGGGAAACGGGTGGAGACCAAACGGGGACACGTTGTGTACTCCTTTGAGTCGGATACGGAGTTGAAATATCCGGAAGGAACGCAGATCACCATTTGGCAAGAACCGCACTCTTGTTATGGGTATATCATTGGCTGTGAGGACTTTGTGGTGCTCTTAGCCAGCAAGGAAGATTTAGGGGAAGAGGTTCCGTCCTTAGAGTTTTCAGCGGAACCTTGGCGTTTGCTGGATACCTTGACAAGACGACTGGATCGGATACAGCTGCAGCCGTCTGAGATCGTGCAGGCGTTGATCTGCGACGGATATCAGGCGATTGAACCTGGAGGGCATCCCATTACAACCGGTCAAGAGAATGCGATACAGATGTCTCAAAAACAGCCCATCACCTTTGTGTGGGGACCACCGGGAACCGGTAAGACGCAAACACTGGCGCGGATTGCGTTGACCCACATGAAGCGAGGAAAACGCGTCCTGATGCTCTCCTATAGCAATGTGTCCGTAGACGGCGCGATCCTGCGCGTCCACCAATTGGCACCGGACAAGAAGCCGGGGGCGCTGGTGCGATATGGCTATGCGCAGCAAAAGGAGTTGTTGCAGCATGAATACTTAACGGCCTATAACCTGGCCATCCGAAAGCATCCAGAACTGCAAAAAGAGCGGCAGGCATTGATCGCAGAACGCAAGAAATGGGGCCGGAGCACGCAGCGATATACAGAAATTGGACGTAGGCTGACGGAAATCAGAAAGAAATTGGAAAAGGAAGAGAAGGAGACGGTCAAAACAGCTGGGTTCGTGGCGACGACCGTTTCCAAAGCGGTGGTAGATCGTGTGATCTATCAGGAGTCGTTTGATGTCGTGATCTTTGATGAAGCGAGTATGGCCTATATTCCTCAGATCATTTTCTCGGCCAGCCTGGCGCAAAAGCATTTTATCTGTCTCGGTGACTTTAGGCAGCTTCCGCCGATCGTGCAGAGCAGCGACAAATCTCTGTTAAATGCAGACATCTTCCAGTATTGCGGCATCAGTGCAGCGGTCGATAGTGGGAGGAGCCACAAATGGCTGTGCATGCTGAACACACAGTATCGTATGCACCCTCATATTGCTGATTTTGTCAGCAGGACGATGTACCACGGATTGCTCACCTCTGCGGAGGAAGTGAAGAAGCCGCGCAGGAAGGTGGCAAGCTCTCGGCCGGCTGCAGAGCATGCGATGGCGCTTGCAGATCTGTCTGGTATGATGAACGTGTGCATGAAAGTGGGAGACCATTCCAGAGTGAACGTATTGAGTGCAATGGCTTCTTTTGCGCTCGCTTTAGAGGCTGCGAAACGATGGGAGGTCGGTGTCATTACGCCATATCACGCCCAGTCTCGCTTGCTCCACGCAATGGCACGAGATGCGGCAGAGCGCAATCCGGCGTTGAAGCCGATTTCCTGCGCGACGGTACATCAGTTCCAAGGCTCGGAAAAGGACGTGATCGTCTACGATGCGGTAGATTGCTACCGAATGCCGTATCCGGGCAGGTTGCTTACGGAGACAAAGAACAACTATGCAAATAGACTGTTCAATGTTGCTCTGACGAGAGCAAAGGGAAAGTTTGTTGGAGTAGTGAATGCCGCTTATATGGTGAATAAAAACCTATCGAAGAAACTCATGTTTCGACAGATGATGAATAGTCAGAACGGAAAACCAAGCTGCTTGACAGGAGAAGTGCTTTTGAAAGAATTTGCCGCGGTTGATGAAGCAGGAGTGCGATTTTTCCAGCGCGATCGTGGACAGACCGAGTTTCTAAATGATTTGGCCAAGGCACAGAAGGAAATCAATCTAGACATTCCAGACAGGCCGGTAGGAGATGATTGGTCAAAGCAGCTGACAGCTGCGTTACAAGCTGCGAAGAAAAAGGGGATCACGGTTTCCTTGCGTGCGGAAAAGAAAGCGCGCCTTCCGTATGAGCTGAGACCTTTGGCAATAGAGAATCGCGCTGCGGTCAATCCTGTGGTACTGGTCGATCGGAAGACCGTGTGGTTTGGGATGCCTCATTCTGACGCGAACTTTCAATCGGAGGGGAGCGTACTTCTGACTCAATACCGTCCAATCTTTCGGCTTGAGGGGAAGTACACGGCGACTGCCCTCTATGGCTTTTTGGAAATGAATAAGACCGAGGATCAAAGCGAAACGGTTACAACGGACGAAGCGGGCAATGCCATCACAGAAAGATTTAGCGACTATGTACTGGCAAATAAAACGTGCCCGTCCTGTGGGAAACCCATGAGGTTGAGAAAAGGGAAGAAAGGTGCGTTTTTCCTGTCATGCACTGGTTATCCTGGTTGCAAGGAAACAGCGTTCATTGATGTGGAGTTAGTTGAACGGTATATCCATCGACACGGCGGAACGGGACAACACTGCACAAAATGCGATTGCTCGTTGGAAGCCAAATCGGGGCGGTACGGGGTATATGTTCAGTGCTGTGGACTCCAACAGCATAAGTACAAGTTTGATGAAATCTGAACGGGCGATGCAATAAGAGCTCGACACAGGATAAACAGCTCTAGCGAAATAGAACGATAGACAAAACACCCCCTGAAGTAGGATGGTCACTACAGCAGGGGGTGTTGCTTTATATAGAATAGGGGCATTCTGTTTCGAACTTCTCTTTCTCACTCCTTCGTCCAAGTAGAAGGCGACAGCGCCAACAGCATCGGGTAGATCTCCAACCGCCCAAAGAGCATGGCGATGGTCAGGACAAACTTGGAAATGGCGTTGTAATAGGAGTAGTTGGACGCCGGCCCTGCGATGCCGAAGCCGGGGCCGATATTGTTGAAGCAAGAGGCAGCGGCGGCCAGGTTTGTCTCGATGCTGAAGGGGTTGATGCAGAGGAAGAGGGTGAGGGCCACCTGGATGATGACGTAGAGGACGAAATACATACAGACGCTGTTCAAGGTGGCATCACTGACCCGCTTCCCCTCGAACTGGACAGTGCCCACGGAACGGGGGTGGATCATCCGTTTCATCTCCCGCCGAGCCATCTTCACCAGCAGGATGGCACGGGAAACTTTCAGCCCGCCGCCGGTGGAGCCGGCGCAGGCGCCCAGGAACATCAGGATGAGCAGCACGTTCTTGGCCAGCTCCGGCCACAGGTCGAAGTTGGCGGAGGCGTAGCCGGTGGTGGTGATGATGGAGGTGACCTGGAAGGCGGACTGGCGGATGATCTCCTCCAGGGTGTCGTACTCGGTGGAGATGCTGATACCCACCAGGACGATGGCCACCAGGATGATGCCCAAGTACGTCCACAGCTCGGTGCTGCGCAAGATTTCCTTGAATTTTTTGCGCAGTGCCAAATAGTACACGTTGAAGTTGACCCCAAAGAGGGTCATAAAGATGGCAGTGACCCACTGTAGGTAGGGGGAATAGCTGGTAAAGCAATCTGCCTTTACACTGAATCCACCTGTACCGGCGGTGGCCATGGCGTGGGTGACGCTCTCGAAGGGAGGCATGCCCCCGGCGATGAGCAGGACGATCTGCACCACCGTCAGCACCACGTACATCAGGTACAAAATTTGAGCCGTGTCCTTGATGCGGGGCATGAGCTTGCCCACGATGGGGCCGGGCATTTCGGCACGCATGATGTGGATGGAACGGCCGGTTTCGGTGGGCACGATGGCCATGATGAGTACCAGCACGCCCATGCCGCCGATCCAGTGGGTGAAGCTCCGCCAGAACAGCAGCCCGTGGCTCATGGCCTCCACGTTGGTCAGGATGGATGCGCCGGTTGTGGTGAAGCCGCTGACCGTTTCAAAGAAGGCGTCCACCCAGAAGGGGATCTCACCGCTGAACAGGTAGGGCAGCATCCCGATGAGGGACATAAAGACCCACGCCAGCGCCACGATGACGAAGCCCTCCCGGGCGAAAAAGGTCTGGCTGGTGGGCTTGCTCAGCCGGGTCATGGCCAGGCCCACCACCAGGGCGATGGCGGCGGACGCCAGCAGGTCCCAGGCGCAGGACTCGCCGTACCAGAGGGCCACCGCCATGGGCAGCAGCAGCAGTCCGGCCTCCAGGGTGATGATGCGGCCGACGGTATAAAAGATCATTCTCCGATTCATAACGCAAGCCCTCTCTTCACAAAATCACGTCAGAAAGGTCGTTCAACCGGTGGTCTGCCGCCAAAACGATCACTTTATCGCCCGGTAATATTTCGTCGCTGCCGCCGGGGACGATGGTCTGACGGCCGCGGATGATACCGGCGATGAGGATGTTGGGCTTGAAGCGCATATCCTTCAAGGGGATGCGCACCAGCCGGGCGTCCTCCCGGACGTTGAACTCCAACGCCTCCGCTTTGCCGTCCATGAGCCTGTAAAGCGTCTCCACATTACTCCCCTTGGAGTTCTCCAGCGCACGGGCGTACTGCACCAAAATGTTGGCCACGGTCTTCTTGGGGGACACGATCATGTCCAGCCCCAGGTTCTCCGCGATGGCCACCATTTCATCCCGGTTGACCTTGGAGATGACGGTGGGGACGTTCAGGGAGGCGGCGAAGATGGAGATGAGGATGTTCACCTCGTCGATGCCCGTCAGCGCCACGAAGGCGTCCTGACCCCGGATGCCCTCCTCCAGCAGCAGCTCCTGTTGGGTGCCGTTGCCGTGGATGACGGTGGCGTGGGGCAGGGCGTCGCACAGCTCCAGGCAGCGCTCCTCCTTCTCCTCGATAATTTTGACCGTATTGCCCATGGCGGTCAGCAGCTTTGCCAGATAATAGGCGGTCTTGCTGCCGCCCAGGATCATGATCTTCCGGGCGCGCTTCTGCAAAATGCCCAGCATCCGCAGGAATTTTTCAATCTCCTCCGGAGAGGCGGTGACGCCGATGCGGTCGCCGCTTTGGAGCTGAAAGTTGCCGTCGGGGATGTACACGTGCTCCCCCCGCTGGACGGCGCAGATGAGGACTTTGGCCTGTGATTTCTTTGGCAAGTCTTTTAGCTTTACACCGTTCAGGGTGGAGCCTTCTTTGATTCTCAGCTCGATCATCTCGAAATTCCGGCGAGAAAAGGTCTCTATTTTGACCGCTGCCGGGAGCTTCAATAAGTCGGACAATTCCTGTGCCGCCAGCAGCTCCGGATTGATGGACATGGACAGACCCAGCTGCTGTCGGACGAAGCTGAGACTGCTGTCGTTGTACTCCGGATTGCGGATGCGGGCGATGGTCTGTTTCGCGCCCATCTTCTTGGCCAGGAAGCAGCTGAGCATGTTCAGCTCGTCCGATTTGGTGGACGCCACGAACAGCTCCGCCTGCTCCACCTGGGCTTCCTCCAGGGTCTCGTAGTCCACCCCGTTGCCGCAGACGCCCATCACGTCGTACACGTTGGTCAGCTCCTCGATGACCTCGGAGTTGCTGTCCACGGCGGTCACATCATGGCCTTCCGCCACCAGGCTGGACAGGATGGACACGCCCACCTTGCCGCAGCCCACAATGATGATATTCATTCGACCAACTTCCTTCTCTTCCACCGACCGACGGTGGGGTTGTTCTCGATTTCCAATGCGTTTCCTACACGCATCTCCTTAGTATAGCACAGCCACGACGGGAATACAAAACCTTTCCGCCCTGCGCAACCCTCACCCCGTCACGCTCCGCCGCACCGTCTCCACCGGCACGCCGTGGGTCTGCGCCGCCTGGGACAGGTCTGCAAACTCCGGCTTGGCCTTGGCCACCCCGTAGCCGTCGTAGTGTTTCACCCGGACGGTGCCGTAGGGGGTCTCGGTCTGGGTGAAGTGGGTCTGGAGGACGCAGCGCTCCACAGTGTGACAGCGGACGCCGGCGGTGGTGGTGTGGGTCAGGAGGAGCCGGGCGAAACGGGTCTGTTCCTCCGGTCGGCAGAGGACGTGGAGCACCACCCCAGGCCGGTTCTTCTTCATCTGCGCCGCCACCGTCCACACGTCCAGAGGCTGCGCCTCCCACAGCCGTTCCAGGGCGTAGCCTAGATCCTCTCCGGTCATGTCGTCCAGGGTGCAGCACAGCTCCATGGCCTGGGGCAGGGGGTCAGGCTGGGTGCTGTCCTCGCCCAGGAACGCCCGGAGGATGTTGGCGGTTTCGGGGAAGTCCTTGTGCCCCGCACCCACGCCGATACGCTCCACCGTCAGGGTGGGCATCCCGCCGAAGGACTGGACGAAATGCCTCAGCAGCGCCGCGCCGGTGGGGGTACACAGCTCACTGGCGATGTCACCGCTGTACCAGGGGATGCCCTGCAGCAGCTCCGCCGTGGCCGGGGCGGGGACGGGCAGGGTGCCGTGAGCGCAGCGGACGGTGCCGGAACCGACGGCCACCGGGGACGCCAAAATCCGCTCCACCTGCAATTCCTCCAGCAGCCAGCACACGCCAACGATGTCCGCCACCGCGTCCAGACTGCCCACCTCGTGGAAATGCACCTGCTCCACCGGCTGGCCGTGTACCAGGCTCTCCGCTTGGGCTAGGCTCTGGTAGACCTGCCGGGCGTGGGCGCGGACGGGCTCCGGGATGGACAGGTTGGCCAGCAGGGTCTCCACGTCGCCTAGGTGGCTGTGTTCGTGGTGGTGTTCGTGGTGATGATGGTGGTGGGCGTCCTCCTCCAGATGGCCGTCGATGTGGACGGAGACTTGGGTGGCGCGGACGCCGCATTTCTGGCAGGGTGCCGTCTCCAACCGCACCCGCGGGATGCCCGCCTGGGCGAAGCGTGCCAGCCAGGCGGTGGGGTCGGGGTGCAGCGCTAACAGGGCGCCGAAGAGCATATCACCGGAACAGCCGGTGGTACATTGTAAATATAAGGTTCTCATAGGTCATTCTCCTTTTCTTATAGTGTAACGGATTTTGGGGCGGGGCGCTACTGTTTTGTGGTTGGAGGGGGCGATTTCGCGGGACATTTCACAGCCTCCCCTGAAGGGGGAGGTGGCACGCAGTGCCGGAGGGGTTATCCGGCGAGCGTAGGGCGTGGGATTGTGCGCGTCTCCGTTTGCCTGTACCAGTCCGATGTACAAGGGAGCCGATTGAGCGATTTCTGAAAAAATACTGCCTTTGGGTAATGCATTTGTCCACGAAATTTGATATACTATATTATAATCGTGCGCATTATCCTGTCACGACCCGTGTAAGGGCACAGGGCAGGGTGCGAAAGACCAAACAGACAGACTAAAATACATAGATTTTCCAACAACTGAAAGGAGCAAATACAGATGGGACTGATCAAAGCGGCAATGGGCGCTGCAGGCGGCGTCATGGCAGACCAGTGGAAGGAATTTTTCTACTGCGACGCGATCCCGGCAGAGGTGCTGGCGGTGAAGGGGCAGAAACGAGTCTCCGGCCGCTCCTCCAATAAACACGGCAGCGACAACATCATCTCCAACGGCTCCGTCATCGCCGTGGCTGACGGTCAGTGCATGATGATCGTGGAGCAGGGCAAGGTGGTGGACGTGTGCGCCGAGCCGGGCGAATACACTTATGACTACTCCACCGAGCCCTCCCTGTTCACCGGCAGCCTCAGTGACAACATCGGCGCGGTGTTCCAGAACATCGGCAAGCGCTTCACCTTCGGCGGCGAGGCACCCAAGGATCAGCGGGTCTACTACTTCAACACCAAGGAGCTGGTGGGCAACAAGTACGGTACCCCCTCTCCCGTGCCCTTCCGGGTGGTGGATCAGAACGCCGGGCTGGATGTGGACATCTCCATCCGCTGTTTTGGCGAGTACAGCTACCGCATCACCAACCCCGTCCTGTTCTACACCAACCTGTGCGGCAACGTGGAGCAGGCTTACACCCGCAGCGAAATTGACGGCCAGCTGAAGACCGAGCTGCTCACCGCCCTCCAGCCCGCCTTTGCCCGCATCTCCGACATGGGCATCCGCTACTCCTCCGTCCCCGCCCACACCATGGAGCTGGCTGACGCCCTCAACGAGGTGCTCTCCGCCAAGTGGCGGGACCTGCGGGGCATCGAGATCGTCTCCCTGGGCGTGTCCAGCATCAAGGCGTCCGAAGAGGACGAGGCCATGATCAAGGAAATGCAGCGCAATGCCGCTTTCCGCGACCCCACCCGGGCAGCTGCCCACCTGGTGGGCGCTCAGGCCAACGCCATGCAGGCCGCTGCTGCCAACCAGGGTGGCGCGACCGTGGGCTTCATGGGCATGAACATGGCTGGCGCTGCCGGCGGCATGAATCCTCAGGCCCTGTACCAGATGGGTCAGCAGCAGGCAGCCGCCGCACCCGCACCGGCCGCACCCGCTCCCGCAGCAGCACCAGCAGACAGCTGGACCTGCGCCTGCGGCACCGTGGCCACCGGCAAGTTCTGCCCGGAATGCGGCGCCAAGAAGCCGGAGCCTAAGAAGATCACCGTGGACGGCGCTTGGACCTGCCCCACCTGCGGCGCGGCCAACAAGGGCAAGTTCTGCGCTGAGTGCGGCACCAAGAAGCCGGCGGGCGTGCCTCAGTACAAGTGCGACAAGTGCGGCTGGGAGCCCAAAGACCCCACCAAGCCCCCCAAGTTCTGCCCGGAATGCGGCGACCCCTTTGACGACGGCGACATCGTCGGCTAAGCTCAGAGACCAGAGAGAGGAGGGCAAAGGATGCCCACACAAGTGACCAATTACAAGTGCCCGGCCTGTACGGGGCCGCTCCACTATTCCGGCGAGAGCGGGAAATTGGAGTGCGATTTCTGCGGCAGCTCCTATGACGTGGCCGAGATCGAGAAGCTCTACGCCGAGCAGAACCAGAAAGCGGAGGAATCCGCCGCGGCCCAGGAGGCGAAGGCTTCCGACGACCAGGACGGCTGGAACGAGGAGGGGATGAAGGCGTATAACTGCCCCTCCTGCGGTGCTGAGCTCATCTGCGACGCCTCCACTGCCGCCACCAGCTGCCCCTATTGCGGCAACCCCACCGTGGTGCCCGGCCAATTTGCCGGGACGCTGAAGCCGGACTTCATCATCCCCTTCAAGCTGGACAAACAGGCCGCCATTGACGGACTGAAGAAGCATTACAAGGGGAAGAAACTGCTGCCCAAGGCGTTCACCGCCGGCAACCACATCGAGGAAATTAAGGGCATCTACGTGCCCTTCTGGCTCTACGACGGGGACGTGGACGCGGACGTTCAGTTCGAGGCCACCCGTTCCTCCAGCCACACCGAGGGGGACTATGAGGTGACTATCACCGACCACTTCTTCGTCCGCCGGGCGGGGAATGTGCCCTTTGAGAAGATCCCCGTGGACGCCTCCAGCCAGATGCCGGACGCCCACATGGACTCCATCGAGCCCTTCGACTACCAGGAGCTGAAACCCTTCTCCATGGCCTACCTGCCGGGCTTCTTGGCAGACAAATACGACGTCAGCGCCGAGGACAGCGCGGAGCGGGCGGAAAAGCGTGCCATCAATTCCGCCGTGGATGCCATGTACGCCGACGCCTGCCTGGGCTACTCCACCTGCACCCCCATCCACCAGGACGTGAACCTGCACCGGGGGAAGGTGCGCTACGCCCTCATGCCGGTGTGGCTGCTGAGCACCAAGTGGAAGGATCAGAACTTCCTGTTCGCCATGAACGGACAGACCGGCAAGATGGTGGGCGACCTGCCCGTGTCCATGGGTCGCTTCTGGGCTTGGTTCGGCGGCATCGCTGGCGGGTTGTCCCTCATTTCCGCCATCGTGCTGGCCATCCAGGCGTTCATGTGAGGAGGTGCGCGAGATGAAGAGAGTATTTGCACCCCTGCTGGCCCTCTGCCTGGCGCTGAGTTTGGTGCTGCCGGCCTTTGCGGCCAACGAATACGGGCTGGTGTACGACCAGACCGAGAAGATTACCGAGTATTCGGCCAAGTTCATCGACAAATACAACCTGGCGCCCTTTGACCAAGAGTATGGCATCGAACTGCGCCTCCACCTGACCAGTGACCTGGGCGGGAAGACCATCGAGGACTACGCCAAGGACACCTATACCGCTAACAACTACGGCAATGCGTCCACTGGCTGCGGCCTGTTGTTGGTGGTGCAGGCGCATGAGGACGACAGTGGGTTGGCCTTTGACCAGTACACCACCTACGCCAGCGACGAGCTGAACGAGCGGATGGAACAGAAGGGCTGGACCGAGCTGAAGGATTATCTGGATCTGTACCTGAACCAGGAAACCTGGGCGGGCGACCTGGCGGCGGACGACGAGAATTTCACCATGGTGGGCGCCAGCCTGAACAGCGCAATGCAGAGCTGCGTGGACAACGCCTACATCAACCTGCCCGACACACCGAAGGGCACCCAAGCCGCCAGCTCCACCGACACCGCAGCGACCGCCGACTACGGCCCCTACGTGCGGGACGAGGCGGGTCTGCTGACGGAAGAGCAGGTCAACACCCTGGAGGAACAGGCTAAGACCATCTCCAACGCTCAGAAATGCGGCGTGTACATCCTGACGGTCAACGACTTCACCGCGGACGGCGCGGACACCATCCGGGACTTTTCCAAGGGCTACTATAAGGACAACGACCTGGGCTGGGGCGACGGCAGAGACGGCGAAATGCTGGTGCTGAGCATGGCCGACCGGGACTATTGGCTGCTGGCCTACGGCAACCACGGCAACGCCGCCTTCACCGACGACAACCGGAGCACCGTCGAAGACGCCTTTTTGGACAACTTCCGGGAGGACGACTGGGCGGGTGGTTTTGCAGACTACCTGACCGCCAGCGAGGAGCTGCTGACGGAAGCGCCCTCCGGCGGCGACTACAGCTATGACGGCGACTACAGTGGCGACTCCATGACCTTCTTCAACTGGAAGCTGCTGGGTATCTGTGTGATCGGCTCCTGCGTCATCGCCCTCATCGTCTGCCTCATCTTCAAGGCACAGATGAAGAGCGCTCGCCTGAAGCAGGACGCCTCCGACTACGTGGATCGGGGCGACATCCGCATTCACGCCCGGGAAGACCGGTTCACCCACCGCACCGAAAGCCGGGTGCGCATCCATGACGACGACGACCACGGTGGTGGCGGCGGCGTGGACAGCGACGGCTTCTCCGGCGGCGGCGGAAAGTTCTAAATCCATTGACAAAACCAGACAACAGCCTCGGCTCAAATGGGTCGGGGCTGTTGATTTGTCACAAATCGCAAAAAATCCGGGGATTTTTTGGGGAAATGGGCAGGTTTTGTGGTACAATATAACATAGGAATTTCTCTCCGCTGCGGCGGAGCAATCACTGTGAGAAAGAAACTTGGGAGGACTATTATGGGAGGCTTTTTTGGAACCGTCTGTGGCCACGACGCCATTTCTGACGTGTTTTTCGGCACGGACTATCATTCTCATCTGGGCACGCGCCGGGGCGGCATGGCGGCTTACGATCCGGTCATCGGCTTGCAGCGGGAGATTCACAACATCGAGAATTCCCCCTTCCGCACCAAATTTGAAGACATCTTCGACGAAATGCAGGGCACCTCGGCCATCGGCTGCATCAGCGACACCGACCCCCAGCCCCTGCTCATCCGCTCCAACCTGGGCACCTATGCCATCTGCATCATCGGCATCATCAACAACGCCGACGCCCTCATCGACCAGTACCTGACCTTCAGCAGCGGTCACTTCGACGCCATGACCGGCGGCAAGGTCAATTCCACCGAGCTGGTGGCGGCCATGATCAACCAAAAGAGCAGCTTTGCCGAAGGCATCAGCTTCGCCCAGAACGCCATCGACGGCACCGCCTCCATCCTCATCCTGAAAGAGGACGGAGCCCTCATCGCCGCCCGCGACCGGCTGGGACGCCTGCCGGTGCTCATCGGCAAGGGGGAGGACGGGTACTGCGTGTCCTTCGAGTCCTTCGCCTATAAGAAGCTGGGCTACGACCTGGACGAGCGGGAGCTTGGCCCCGGCGAGATCGTAGAGATTACCGCCGACGGTATCACCCAGCTGGTGCCGCCGGGGGAGGAGATGCACATCTGCGCCTTCTTGTGGTCGTATTACGGCTATCCCACCTCTACTTACGAAGGGGTCAACGTGGAGGCCATGCGCTATCGCAACGGCGCCATCATGGCGGCCAGCGACACTGAGGTAGGCAACAACCAGGACATCGACTACATCGGCGGCGTCCCCGACTCCGGCACCCCCCACGCCATCGGCTACGCCAACGAGAGCGGCATCCCCTTCGCCCGTCCCTTCATCAAGTACACCCCCACCTGGGCGCGGAGCTTCATGCCCACCCGCCAGACCGAGCGGAACAAGGTGGCCAAGATGAAGCAGATCCCCATCCACGAGCTCATCGAGGAGAAGAAGCTCCTCTTCGTGGACGACTCCATCGTCCGCGGCACCCAGCTCAAGGAGACCGTGGAGTTCCTGTACGCCAACGGCGCCAAGGCTGTCCATATGCGCTCCGCCTGTCCGCCCATCATGTACGGCTGCAAGTACCTGAACTTCTCCCGCGCCACCAGCGACATGGAGCTCATCACCCGCCGCACCATCATGGAGCTGGAAGGGGAAGCGGGCTTCGAGCACCTGGAGGAGTACAGCGACTCCACCACCGAGCGCGGCAAGCAGCTGCGGCAGACCATCTGCGATAAGTTCCAGTTTGCTTCCTTGGAGTTCCAGTCCTTGGAAGGCGTTATCAAGTCTATCGGACTGCCTGCGTGCAAATTGTGTACCTATTGCTGGAATGGCAAAGGCTAAAGCCCTTCAGGAAAATGCAAGCATTTTCCTGAGATTGCAGCCGGGTGCATGCACTCACTGCGTCGGAAGGTTCTCCACCTGTAAAACAGGCGGAGCCTACGCTACTAATGTGCCACTGGCACATTAGCTTAACGCTGCGGCACTTACCCGGCTGAGATGAGAAAAAAGTGACGTACACGCCGCCACTTTTTTCAGATTTGACTATATTTCGGTATCAAAGATACCGAAACTCTGCGAGGCTTTAATAAGAAAAGAGGTCAGAACCGAAGTTCTGACCTCTTTTTATGTCGGATTTAGACCAGCATCAACAGCGTGCCGCCCACGATGAGGAGCAGGCCAACCAACGCTTTCCGGGTGAGCTTTTCGTGGAAGACCACGTAGGAGAAGACGATGGTGACCAGGATGCTCAGCTTGTCGATGGGAACGACCACGCTGGCGAGACCGTCCTTCAGGGCTTTGTAGTAGCACAGCCAGGAAGCGCCGGTGGCGATGCCGGACAGGGCCAGGAACCCCAGCTCCCCCTTGGGGATGTGGCGCACCGTGCTCTGTTTGCCGGTGACGAACACCACCACCCAGGCCATCACCAGCACCACGCCGGTGCGGATGGCGGTGCCGAAGTTGGAGTCGATGCCGTCGATGCCCACCTTGCCCAGGATGGAGGTGAGACTGGCGAAGACGGCGGAGAGGACGGCGTAGATCAGCCACGCGCGGCTCTTGGCGCCCTCGCCGGTGTCCTCCTTCTTCTGGATCATCAGGTAGGTGCCGATGGCGATGGCCACGATGGCGATGCCTTTGGTCAGGCTGATGCCCTCTTGGAAGAAGATGAGGGCCAGGAGGATGGTCAGGATGGTGCTGGATTTGTCGATGGGCACCACCTTGTTCACCTCGCCCAGCTGGAGGGCTTTGAAGTAACACAGCCAGGAAGCGCCGGTGGCCAGGCCGGAGAGGATGAGGAAGCACCAGGTCTTGCCGCTGACGGCGGCAAAGTCGTGGTCCGCGCCGGTGACCAGCACCATGAGCCAGGAGAACACCAGCACCACGATGGTGCGCAGAGCCGTGGCTACGTTGGAATCGGTCTTTTTGATGCCGCATTTGGCTAGGATAGCGGTCAGCCCTGCGAAGAGGGCGGAACCGAAGGCATATGCGATCCACATTTGCCAACACCTTCTTTATGAAATAAAACGCTTACCCCTTGTACTCCGGACAGCGATACCGGGGCTTGCCCACGCTCTTCTTGCCGTACTCGATGGCCTTCATGGGGCAGAGGGTGATGCAGCGCATACAGTGGGTGCATTGATCGCCCCACTGGGGCAGGCCGTCCACCATCTGGATGTTGTTCAGCGGGCACACCTGGGCGCACCGTCCACAGCTGGCGCAGCTTCGTGTGATGTGGAAGGGCTTGGCGTGGACGATGAAGCGGTAGAAGAGGCGGTTCACCAGGCCGGATTTCAGGCCGTCCAGAAACCGTTTTTTCCGGGGTGCAAAGGGGACGCCCTGCTGGATGGCGGCGATGCCGGTCTCCAGGGTCGTTCGGGCACTGTCCATGATGGGCACACAGGCGGCGTCGTCCGGGACGGGGAACATAGCCAGGTAATTTTCCGGCATGACCACTTCCAGGACGCCTCGGAAGTTCCAGCCCTTCTCGGCGCACAGCTTCCGCAGATGGGCTTCCGCGCCGCCGATGTCCTCGCCGCAGGTCATGACAAAGTAGGCGTCACGGCTGCCGGTGAACTGGCCTTGGCGGAGGTAGTCGGCAAAAATGTGAGGGATGCGCCAGGCGTAGGTGGGCGAAACGAACACCCAGGGCTGCTGGGCGTCCAGCTGCGCTGGGTGTCCGGTCTGGATGTCCCTCCCGGCGTCCGTCAGGGTGTCGCCCGTGCGGTGGGCGATCATGCTGGCCGCGTAGCGGCTGTTCCCGGTGCCGGAAAAGTAGACGACCATATCAGATGACCAGGCTGTTGCAGTGGTCGATCTGGTGCTGGACGATGCGGGCCAGGAAGCCGCTGAAGGAAGCGGTCTGTTCCTTGAAGTGCTCGTCCTGGTACTTGACCACGATGGTCTCATAGCGCTTGGCGGTGTGACGGCGTTCCAGGCAGATGCAGTATTCCTCGGCGGGATACAGGTCGTTCTTCTCGATGACTTCCGGGTTGAACATGAGCTTGACGGTGTCCCCGTTGTCGATATCTTTGATGACGATGATGCGCTTGGTGTAGCCGATCATGTTGGCGGCCATGCCGGTGACCTTGCCGTTGTCCAGGAAGGTGTCCAGCAGGTCCTTGGCGGCGCCGTTGACGTCCATGAGGGTGGCAGGCTCACAGGGCTGCACGAGGGTGTAGATGTCCTTGACGATGGGTTTTACCATGGGAATTACCTCCGTTGTAATGTTCTGCCCTTATTTTAGCACAGTCGAGTGGAATTTTGTAGTGGGGCGGCGAGAAATATTTCCGGATGGGAAGAGGGGGAGACAAGGGGGTGCAAAATATGGTATAATGAAGAAAATTGCGCCAAAGGAGTGGTTTTATGTACGAATTGATCCCAGTCACCCCACACTGCTATTACATCCAAAGCCCTGCCAAGATCGGCCTGGTGGAGGTGGGCGAGGGGGAAGTGTGCCTGATCGACAGCGGCAACGACAAGGACGCCGGGCGACGGGTGCGCAAGGTGCTGGACGCCAACGGCTGGAAGCTCCGGGCCATCTACAACACCCATTCCAACGCCGACCACATCGGCGGAAACCAGTACCTCCAGCGCCAGACCGGCTGCGCCATCTACGCCCCCGGCATCGACTGCGCCTTCACCCGTCACCCCGTCCTGGAGCCGTCCTACCTCTACGGCGGCTTCCCGCCCAAGGCCCTGCGGCACAAGTTTTTGATGGCTCAGCCCAGCGATGCCCAGTATCTCACGCCGGAATGCCTGCCGGAGGGGTGGGCGAGCATCCCCCTGCCTGGGCACTTCTTCGACATGGTGGGCTTCCGCACCCAGGAGGATGTGGTGTACCTGGCGGACTGCCTGTCCAGCAAGGAGACGCTGGACAAGTACCGCATCGGCGTCATTTATGACGTGGCGGCCTATTTGGATACCTTGGAGCAGGTGAAACAGATGACCGCTCGCACCTTCGTCCCCGCTCACGCCGACGCCACCGAGGACATTGCGCCCCTGGCGCAGTACAACATCGACCAGGTGCATCAGGTGGCGGAGGACATTTTGGGGCTGTGCCGGGAGCCGGTGCAGTTTGAGGCCATTTTGCAGGAGCTGTTCACCGGGTACGGACTGGAGCTGAACTTGGAGCAGTACGTGTTGGTGGGCAGCACGGTGCGTTCCTACCTGGCTTGGCTGGTGGACGGCGGGCAGGTGACCTATGGGTTCGACCAGAACCGACTGCTGTGGGAGCGGGCGTGATTTTCGGAAATCTTAAGGGAAATCCATTGAAAAAGTTCGGTTTTTCCTGCTAAAATAGAGGCAAACATCGAAAAGACCGACAGGTGTCTGACATCCTGTCGTACAAGGAGGAAACAGACCATGAGTCGATCCCAAAAAGACGCCAAGGGCGGCAAGCGGGTGAAGAAGGAGCAGCAGCCCAGCCGGAGGGGCGTTCGGCGGATGTTCCTGACCTGCTGCATCCTGGCCATCGCCCTGCTGGCGTTGTGGCAGACCGGTATGCTGCCCTTCCCAGGGCAGACGTCCGACCCGACCCCATCCAGCAGCATCACCAGCGCCCAGCCGGACACGTCCACACCGGCTGCCCAGCCGACCCAGCCGGACGCATCTACCAGCCAGACCACCGAGGAGCCTACCCAGGAGCCGGACACCCCCTGGAACCTCATCCTGGTCAACCGCTGGCACCCCCTGCCCGAGGGTTACGAACCCCAGCTGATGACCCTCTCCAACGGCAAGGAGGTGGACGAGCGCATCTACCCGTCCTTGCAGAAGATGTTCGACAAAGCCCGTTCCGAAGGGGTCTATCCCATCGTGGCGTCGGCGTACCGGACGGCGGAGAAGCAGCAGAGCATCATGGACGAAAAAATTGCCGAGTACCAGGCCAGCGGCTACAGCGCGGAAAAGGCCAAGACCGAGGCGGAGAAGTGGGTGGCCATCCCCGGCACCAGCGAACACCAGTTGGGTCTGGCGGTGGACATCAACGCCGACGGGGTCAACTCCGCCGGGTACGAGGTCTACGACTGGCTGGACAAGCACGCCCACGAGTACGGGTTCATCCGCCGCTTCCCCGAGTCCAAGACGGACATCACGGGGGTGGCCAATGAGCCTTGGCACTATCGGTATGTGGGGAAGAAGGTGGCGGCGGAGATTCATGACCGGGGTATCTGCTTGGAAGAATATCTCAATCAGACGGAGCACGAATGATTTTGACAAAATGCAAGCATTTTGTCGAGGTTGCAGCCGGGTGCATGCACTCGCTGCGCTCGCACACTTACCCGTCTGAGAAGTATTTTTTCCGACGTACACGCCGCCGGAAAAAATAGATTACAATTTATTCCGGCATCCTGCCGGAACTCTGCGAGGCAAAAACGCCCTGTCCGAATCCCTAAAAATGGGGGCGGACGGGGTGTGATTTTTTGGTGAAAAATGTTCGCCGCCGACCTGCTCAGCCGGTTGACAGCGGGGGAGGGGTGTGGTATACTTTGGGCAATTCAATACTTCAAACCGTTGAAGCGGAGATAACGGCAAGGACGCCTTTACAGAGAGCTTGGGATGCTGAGAACCAGGTGAGACACGACTTGTCAAATGGACCGCGGAGGGCGCAGGGAAAACGGCTTTTGCGGGCCGGAGTATGCTGCGACGTTGGAGGCAGACGTGATTTGCCGGGGATATGTTCGTATCCTGCTGAGGGCACAGGGTCATGAAACCTGTGAAGCAAGGTGGTACCGCGGATAATGTTGGATTATTCGTCCTTGACAAGCGATTTTCTGCTGTCAGGGGCGTTTTTTGTTTCCTTTTTGAAACTCCTTTGACGGCAGCGTCAGAGGAGTTTTTTTCGTCACAAGGAGGCAGAGAGCCATGAAATGTTTACCTGAATTTGCCGAAGTCCAGCGCATCGCCGCCACCGGGCAGTATGACGTCCTGCCGGTCAGCTGCGAGCTGCTGTCCGATTTCACCACCCCCATCGAGACCATGAAGATTCTCAAGAACGTATCCACCCACTGCTACCTGCTGGAGTCCGCTTTGGCCAACGAGAAGTGGGGGCGGTACACCTTCCTGGGGTTCGACCCCAAGTTGGAGGTCAAGTGCATCGACGGCGAGCTGCGGGCGGGGAACTTCAAGATCCACACCGACAACCCGTCCGACTACCTCCGCCAGATTTTGGCGGACTACAAAAGCCCCCGCTTCGACTACCTGCCCTCCTTCACCGGCGGTCTGGTGGGCTACTTCTCCTACGACTACCTGGCCTACAGCGAGCCGTCCGTGAAGTGCCCGGTGGAGGACAGCGAGGCGTTCCAGGACGTGGACTTGATGCTCTTCGACAAGGTCATCGCCTTCGACCACGCCCGGCAGAAAATTGTGCTCATCGTCAATATGTCCCTGGACGACGTGGAGGTGGGCTACAACAAGGCGGTGCTGGAGCTGCACCAGCTGGCGGAGCTGCTGCGGCACGGGGAGAAGAAGGAGGAGCCTGGCGGGAAGCTGCTGGGGGCGGTGACGCCCCTGTTCGATGAGAAGCAGTTCTGCGCCATGGTGGAGCGTGCCAAGGCGCACATCCGGGAGGGGGACATCTTCCAAATCGTCCTCTCCAACCGGCTCAGCGCCCCCTTCGAGGGCAGCCTCTTGAACACCTACCGGGTCCTGCGCACCATCAACCCCTCCCCCTATATGTTCTACTTCTCCGGCACCGACGTGGAAGTAGCTGGCGCGTCGCCGGAGACTCTGGTGAAGCTGGAGAACGGGATTTTGCACACCTTCCCTTTGGCCGGTACCCGTCCCAGAGGCAAGACCGAGGCGGAAGACCTGGCGCTGGAACAGGAGCTGCTGGCGGACGAAAAGGAGCTGGCGGAGCACAATATGCTGGTGGATTTGGGGCGGAACGACCTGGGTAAAATTAGCAAATTCGGCACCGTCCAGGTGGAGAAGTTCCACACCATCGAGCGCTTCTCCCACGTCATGCACATCGGCTCCACCGTTCGCGGTGAGATACGCCCCAACAAGGACGCCTTGGACGCAGTGGAAGCGGTCTTACCGGCCGGCACCCTGTCCGGCGCACCCAAAATCCGCGCCTGCCAGCTCATCGGCGCGCTGGAGAACAACAAGCGGGGCATCTACGGCGGCGCCATCGGCTACATCGACTTCACCGGCAACCTGGACACCTGCATCGCCATCCGCATCGCCTACAAGAAGAACGGCAAGGTCTTCGTCCGCTCCGGGGCGGGCATCGTGGCGGATTCGGTGCCGGAGACCGAGTATCAGGAGTGCTTGAACAAGGCCAGAGCGTCCCTGAAGGCGCTGGAGCTGGCACAGGAGGAAACGCTATGATCTTACTCATCGACAATTACGACAGCTTCTCCTATAACCTCTATCAGCTGGTGGGAGAGCTGGAACCGGATATCAAAGTCATCCGCAACGACGCCATGACGGTGGAGGAGATTCGCGCGCTCCACCCCGACCGCATCATCCTGTCCCCCGGCCCCGGTCGGCCGGAGGACGCTGGCGTGACCATGGAAGTGGCCAAGACCCTGGGAAAAGAAATTCCCATTTTGGGCGTCTGCCTGGGACACCAGGCCATCTGCGCCGCCTTCGGCGCCACCGTCACCTACGCCAAGCAGCTCATGCACGGGAAGCAGTCTCAGGTGCAGTTCGATGGGGATTGTCCCTTGTTCCGCGGGTGTCCGGAAATCGCACCGGTGGCGCGATACCACTCCCTGGCGGCAGACGCAGCCACCATCCCCGACTGCCTGACCGTCACCGGCCGCACCACCGACGGGGAAGTGATGGCGGTGCAGCACAAGGAGTACCCCATCTTTGGGGTGCAGTTCCACCCGGAGTCCATTTTGACGCCGGACGGGAAGACCATGTTACGAAATTTCATCCAGGAGGTTTGAACCATGATTCAGGAAGCCATTGTAAAGATTGTCGATAAGCAGGATTTGACCTATGACGAAGCCTACACCGTCATGAACGAGATCATGAGCGGCGAGACCACCCCCACCCAGAACGCCGCTTTTTTAGCCGCACTGTCCACCAAGAGCGCCCGGGCGGAGACCACCGACGAGATCGCCGGCTGCGCTGCCGCCATGCGGGATCACGCCATTCCGGTGAAGACGGATATGGACTTATTTGAAATTGTCGGCACCGGCGGCGACGGCGCCCACAGCTTCAACATCTCCACCACCTCCGCCCTGGTGGCGGCAGCCGGCGGCATGAAGGTGGCCAAGCACGGCAACCGGGCGGCATCTTCCAAATGCGGCACGGCGGACTGCCTGGAGGCGCTGGGGGTGAACATCGAGCAGAGCCCGGCGAAATGCGTGGAGCTGCTCAACGAGGTGGGGATGTGCTTCTTCTTCGCCCAGAAATACCACACCTCCATGAAATACGTGGGCCCCATCCGCAAAGAGCTGGGCATCCGCACCGTCTTCAACATCCTGGGCCCCCTGACCAACCCGGGCAGCCCCACCATGCAGCTGCTGGGCGTTTATGACGAATACCTGGTGGAACCGCTGGCGCAGGTGCTCATCAACCTGGGCGTCAAGCGGGGCATGGTGGTCTACGGGCAGGACAAGCTGGATGAGATTTCGTTGAGCGCCCCCACCACCATCTGTGAGATGCGGGACGGCTGGTTCAAGACCGAGGTCATCACGCCGGAGGACTTCGGGTTCCAGCGCTGCACCAAGGAAGATCTGCGGGGCGGCACTCCGGCGGAGAACGCGCAGATCACGTTGAACATTTTGAAGGGCGAGCAGGGCCACAAGCGCAACGCCGTCCTGATGAACGCCGGCGCTGCCCTCTACATCGGCGGCAAGGCGGAGACCATGAAGGAGGGCGTCGCCCTGGCGGCGGAGCTCATCGACTCTGGCAAGGCCCTCCAGACCCTGGAACGGCTCATCGAGGTCAGCAACCGTCCGGAGGCAGAGGCATGAACATCTTAGACCAGCTGGCGGACTACGCCCGGGAACGGGTGGCGCGGGACAAGGCGCGGGTGTCATTGGAGACTTTGAAAGCCCAGGCGCTGGCGCTGCCGGTGGGGGAGTTTGCCTTTGAGCAGGCGCTGGCCAAGCCCGACCTGTCCTTCATCTGCGAGTGCAAGAAGGCGTCGCCTTCGAAAGGGCTCATCGCGCCGGAGTTCCCCTATCTGGACATCGCTCGCGCTTACGAATTTGCCGGGGCGGACGCCATCTCGGTGCTCACGGAGCCCAAGTGGTTCCTGGGCAGCGACCAGTATCTCAGCGACATCGCCGCCGCCGTGGACATCCCCTGTCTGCGGAAGGATTTCACGGTGGACGCGTACATGATCTACCAGGCGAAGGTGCTGGGCGCTTCGGCGGTGCTGCTCATCTGCTCTCTTTTGCGCGAGGCGGAAATCAAAGACTACATCGCCCTCTGTGACACCCTGGGTCTGTCGGCGTTGGTGGAAGCCCACGACGAGGACGAGGTGAAGATGGCGCTGAACGCTGGCGCGCGGGTCATCGGGGTGAACAACCGGAACCTGAAAAATTTCTCGGTGGACACGGAGAACAGCAAGCGCCTGCGGGCGCTCATCCCGCCGGACGTATTGTTCGTGTCTGAAAGCGGCGTGGGCAGCGCCCAGGACGTGGCGGAGCTGCGGGCGGTGGGTGCGGACGCGGTGCTCATCGGCGAAACCCTCATGCGAGCGGCGGACAAGCACGCCAAGCTGGCAGAACTGCGAGGCGTGTGATGACCAAGATAAAATTGTGCGGTCTGTCCCGTCCGGAGGACATCCAGGCCGCCAACCGGCTGAGACCGGACTATGTGGGGTTTGTGTTCGCCCCCAAGAGCCGCCGTTACGTGACCCCGCCAGAGGCGCGGGCGCTGAAAGGAGCGCTGGACGAGGGCATCCGCGCGGTGGGTGTCTTCGTGGACGCGCCGCTGGAACAGGTGGCGAGCCTGCTGAACCGCGGCGTCATCGACGTGGCGCAGCTCCACGGGCACGAGGATGACGGTTACATCCAGGCTTTGCGGCAGCAGACCGGGCGTCCCATCTGGCAGGCGTTCCGGGTGGCGCACGTGGGCGACCTGGCGACCGCGCAAACCAGCACGGCGGACTGCATCCTGCTGGATTCCGGCGCGGGGACGGGGAAGGTGTTCGATTGGGAGCTGCTTCAGTATATCCACCGCCCCTATTTTCTGGCAGGCGGGCTGGACGCGTCCAACGTCACCGACGCCCTCCGGCAGGCGCACCCCTATGGGGTGGACGTCAGCTCGGGCATCGAGTCGGACGGGCGAAAAGACCAAGAGAAAATGGCGCAGTTTGTGGCTGCGGTGAGAAAGGAAGAAATGCTATGACCAATCCCAAGGGACGGTTCGGGATACACGGCGGACAGTATATCCCGGAGACGCTGATGAACGCAGTCATCGAGCTGGAGGAGGCGTACAACTACTACAAAAACGACCCGGAATTCAACCGGGAGCTGACCGAGCTGTTTAACGAATACGCCGGTCGCCCCTCCCGGCTGTACTACGCGGAGAAGATGACCCATGACCTGGGCGGCGCGAAGATTTATCTGAAACGAGAGGACCTGAACCACACCGGCGCCCACAAGATCAACAATGTGCTGGGGCAGGCGCTGCTGGCCAAGAAGATGGGCAAGACCCGCCTCATCGCCGAGACCGGCGCCGGTCAGCACGGCGTCGCCACCGCCACCGCCGCCGCCCTGATGGGCATGGAGTGCGTGGTGTTCATGGGCGAGGAGGACACCATCCGCCAGGCGCTGAACGTGTACCGGATGCGCCTGCTGGGGGCGGAGGTCATCCCGGTGACCAGCGGCACGGCTACCTTGAAGGACGCGGTGTCCGAAGCCATGCGGGAGTGGACGTCCCGCATCGACGACACCCACTATTGTCTCGGCTCCGTCATGGGGCCCCACCCGTTCCCCACCATCGTGCGGGACTTCCAGGCGGTCATTTCCAAGGAGATCAAGGCGCAGATGCTGGAAAAGGAGGGACGCCTGCCCGATGCGGTCATCGCCTGTGTGGGCGGCGGCTCCAACGCCATCGGAAGCTTTTACCACTTCATCGACGACCCCGGCGTGCGGCTCATCGGCTGTGAGGCGGCAGGTCGTGGCGTGGACACCTTCGAGACGGCGGCCACCATCGCCACCGGTCGGCTGGGCATCTTCCACGGCATGAAATCCTACTTCTGCCAGGACAAATACGGCCAGATCGCCCCGGTCTACTCCATCTCCGCCGGTCTGGACTACCCCGGCGTGGGGCCGGAGCACGCACACCTGCACGACATCGGGCGAGCGGAATACGTGCCCATCACGGACGAGGAGGCGGTGTGCGCCTTTGAGTACCTGGCCAAGACCGAGGGCATCATCCCCGCCATCGAGTCTGCCCATGCGGTGGCCTATGCGCAGAAGCTGGCGCCCACCTTGGACAAGGATCAGATCATCGTCATCACCATTTCCGGCCGAGGCGACAAGGACTGCGCCGCCATCGCCCGGTACAGAGGGGAGGATCTTCATGAGTAACATCGCCAAAGCCTTTGCAAATGGCAAAGCCTTCATCGCCTTTCTCACCTGCGGCGACCCGGATTTAGCCACCACCGCCGCCGCCGTCCGTGCTGCCGTCCAGAACGGTGCCGACCTCATCGAGCTGGGCATCCCGTTCTCCGACCCCACGGCCGAGGGGCCGGTCATCCAGGGGGCCAACCTGCGGGCCTTGCAGGGGGGCGTGACCACCGATCAGATTTTCGACTTCGTGCGGGAGCTGCGCCAGGACGTCACCGTGCCCATGGTGTTCATGACCTACGCCAACGTGGTCTTTTCCTACGGTGCGGAACAGTTCATCTCCACCTGTCGGGACATCGGCATGGATGGGTTGATCTTGCCCGACCTGCCCTTTGAGGAGAAGGAGGAGTTTCTGCCCCTCTGCCACCAGTACGGGGTCGATCTCATCTCCCTCATCGCCCCCACTTCCGCCAACCGCATCGCCATAATCGCCAAGGAGGCGGAAGGGTTCCTGTACCTGGTCTCCAGCCTGGGCGTCACAGGCACCCGGAGTGAAATTAAAACTGACCTTGGTTCCATCGTGGAGGTGGTGCGGGAGAACACCGACGTGCCCTGCGCCATCGGGTTCGGCATCTCCACGCCGGAGCAGGCTAAGAAGATGGCGGACTTGTCCGATGGGGCGATTGTCGGGTCGGCTATCGTGAAGATTTTGGCGCAGTATGGGAAGGATGCGCCGAAGTACGTAGGTGAATATGTGAAGAGCATGAAAGACGCGCTTCGATAAAACAAAAACGGTGTGACACACGCGGTCACACCGTTTTACATTATATTATTTGTTGAGGAACGAGGTCGAAATCTTCGGCG
>CAKTQP010000009.1 GCA_934597165.1 uncultured Oscillospiraceae bacterium | reverse complement strand
CCCTTGTCGCCCAGCTTCTTGGACAGAGGCAGGACAGCAGCCTTGAAGGGAGCCAGAGCGGGATGGAAGTGCATGACCACGCGGACGTCGTCGTTGCCCTTCTTGTCCTGACCCACCACTTCTTCATCATAGGCTTCCACCAGGAAGGCCAGCACCACACGGTCAGCACCCAGGGAGGGTTCGATGACGTAGGGGATATAGTGCTCGTTCTTGGCCTGGTCGAAATAGGTCATGTCCTTGCCGGAGGTGTTCTGATGCTGGGTCAGGTCGTAGTCGGTACGGTCTGCCACACCCCACAGTTCGCCCCAGCCGAAGGGGAACAGGTACTCGAAGTCGGTGGTCGCCTTGGAGTAGAAGCACAGCTCTTCGGGGTCATGGTCGCGCAGGCGCAGGTTGTCATCCTTCATGTTCAGGTTCAGCAGCCAGTTGTGGCAGAAGGTGCGCCAATAGGTGAACCATTCCAGGTCGGAGCCGGGTTCGCAGAAGAATTCCAGTTCCATCTGCTCGAACTCGCGGGTACGGAAGGTGAAGTTGCCCGGGGTGATCTCGTTGCGGAAGCTCTTGCCGATCTGGCAGACGCCGAAGGGCAGCTTTTTCCGGGTGGTGCGCTGGATGTTCTGGAAGTTGACAAAGATGCCCTGTGCGGTCTCCGGACGGAGGTAGACGGTGTTCTTTGCGTCCTCGGTGACACCCTGGAAGGTCTTGAACATCAGGTTGAACTGACGGATGTCGGTGAAGTTGTGCTTGCCGCAGGTGGGGCAGGGGATCTCATGCTCTGCCACGAAAGCGGCCATCTCTTCCTGGCTAAAGGCGTCGATGGGCTTGGGCAGCTCGAAGCTGTGTTCTTCGCACCACTGCTCGATGAGCTTGTCGGCGCGGAAACGTTCCTTACATTCCTTGCAGTCCATGAGGGGGTCAGAGAAGCCGCCCAGATGGCCGGAAGCGACCCAGGTCTGGGGGTTCATGAGGATGGCGGAGTCCAGACCCACGTTGTAGGGATTCTCCTGGACGAACTTCTTCCACCAAGCCTTCTTGACGTTGTTCTTCAGCTCCACACCCAGAGGGCCGTAGTCCCAGGTGTTGGCCAGGCCGCCGTAAATTTCGCTGCCAGAGAAGATGAAGCCACGGCCTTTGCACAGGGCAATGACCTTATCCATGGTTTTCTGCTTGTTATCCATAATCGTTTCTCCTTCTTTTACCGCCGCTGGCTGTGTGACCGATGTTGCTCCCAGGTCACTGCGGCGGGAATTGATATGATGCTGTCGGCACGCGGGCAATAAAAAATCCGCTCCGAGCAAACAAATGCTCAGGGCGAACGAAAGTCCGTGGTGCCACCTGAATTCCCGGCCAAGCCGGACACTCACAACCCGGTAACGGTGGGTACCGGCGGCGTTTACTGAGGCGATTGGCCCGTTCCTGCCGCGGCTCCGGGACGCCTTCCCTGTGTTCCATCCACGGTCTTTCACCAGACGACCGCTCTCTGATGCCGGAAACACGGGTACTCCTCCCCGTCAGTGCCATTTGGTATTGTGGAAATCCTATCACCTTTTCCGTCCAATGTCAAGGCGTGGAAGGGAAAAGTCGTTGTGACCGGCGCACTTCTGTGTTATCCTGAGAAAAAAGGAGGGGATCTCCGTGGAAAAGTGGGAGAAATGTGCAATCCGAACGGCCAAAAAACAGGCGCGCAAGGCCATCGGGCAGGAGCAGCGGGCGTTGTGGAACAGCCAAATCGTCCACAACATTGTGGAAAATCCGACGTATCAGAACGCCAAAATCCTCATGAGCTACTGCGCCATGGGGGGCGAAGTAGACTTGCAAGCCCTCCACCAGTTGGCGTATGAACAGGGAAAACGGGTGGCCTTTCCCTATTGCACCAGCGGCACCGAGATGATCGCCCTGGAGCCGCTGGGGCCGGAGAGCTGGGAAAAAGGCCGCTATGGCATCTGGGCGCCCATCCCGTCCCGCTCCCATGTCATCCCACCCGACCAGCTGGAATTGGTGCTCTGCCCCTGTACTGCCTTTGACCGGCAAGGACATCGCCTGGGCATGGGCGGCGGCTACTATGACCGGTTTTTGCCCCGCTGTGAGAGGGCTGTCGTCGCTGCTGTGGCCTATAAGTTGCAGCGGGTGGACGAGCTGGAGGCAGAGCCTTGGGATGTGGCGATGGATGCGGTCTTTACGGAAGTGGAATTGTCGTAGAATGCGGAAAAATCTGGGCAGGCATTGGAGGTTCGTGCTATCATAATGGCGTTGCCTTTCGCCTCTATCACTTTTTGAGTGGAAGGAGGTGATCCATTGTGGTAGTGCAGACAGTACAAGGTATTGTCATTTCTGTTGTGGCGGATGTTCTTGCGTACTACTTAATTAAGTGCCTAGACCGATGCATTCGCAAATGGCTGAACAGAAACAGAGACTAAGGCAGCCAGCCGCAACGGTCTAGCCTGCCGGTAACAGGTAGAAACGCCCTAGAGAGTCGCATTCTCTGGGGCGTTTCGTTTACCATTGTGATAGTACAGACATTCATTGCCTACTTGGATGATACCACATATAGGAATCTATTGCAAGAAAAATTTTTGACCTGCGTGGGCGGTGGAAAAGAGAGGCAGCTGAAGCTGCCTCTTAGAGATTAGATCAGTAGGATGTGGAAACAGAACCGTCCGCCGCATCCTGTGCAGTGTTGCCTGCGCCGTCGTCAGAGGCTGCGATGTCATAGTCAATCTTGGTGGTGACCAGGTTGCCGTCCTTGTCGAAGGTGTAGACCGAGCTGGAACCGGTGCAGTTGGTGGAACCACCGGTCAGGGCGTATGCTTCCTTCAGTTTGCCCTTCAGGTCGTCATAGCTGGTGGTGAACTCCACAATGCCAGCGGCATAGGGCTGGAGCAGGTATTCACCGTCGATGAGCACCAGGCCGTCCTCGGACAGATAGAAGGTGCTGTCTGACAGCATGGACTGGACGGTTTCGTCAGTGGCCTTCACCTTCTCGAAGAAGAAGGCGTCGCCGTGATCCTGGATGGCGTCCACGAACTTGACCACATTGTCGATGGCCAGGGTGCTGACGCCGTCGCCCAGATCCTTCATGGTCAGGACTTTGCCGGTCTGGGCGTCATAGTTCCGGGCGATGGTGACACCACCGCCATGCGCGCCGCCGGTGAAGGCGTAATCAGTGAACAGGATGCTGATAACGCCGGTGTCCTGGCGGGTAGCCTTGCCGTCCAGAGAGCAGACGTAGGGGGTGAAATCTCTTGACTGACCGTCGTTCTGGAGGTAGTCCTTGTAGTAGAGCTTCGCCTCTTCCTCATAGTCCTTTGCGCCCTTCAGGAAGTCAGCCACTTCCTTGTCCAGATCCTTCTGGATGGTCTTCTCTACTTCGGGTTTTGCCGGATAGGAGATGGAGAGGGGCGTGTACCGGATGGAGAGGATCACGGTGCCGTCGTCCGCCTTGATGTCCTCGCTGACCTGATCGCCGCGGGTCAGGACAGGGGCACTGTCAACGGGCTTTGTGGGAGTGGGAGCGCTGGAGGCAGCGCCGGTGCTGGTGGTGGTGCTGGTAGTGCTAGGGGTGCTGGAGGAACCTGCTGCCGGGGTCTTGCCGCCGCAGGCGGTCAGGGACAGAGCCATGGCCAGAGCCAGGGAAAGTGCAAACAGTCGTTTCATTTTGATTACCTCTTTTTGCAAGCAAGATGCGTTATTTTGCCGTCCAGAAGACGGAACAAACAAGAGAACGTAGGACGTCAGTTGCTGGAAGTGGAGGTGTCAGCACTGCTGGTCGCTTCCGGCATATCGTCGCCCTTGGGCATCTCGGCCGGGTCGTAGCTGCTTTCCGTCTTGGTCAGCTTGCCGTCCTGGTCGAAGGTATAGGTGCCCATGGCGCTGACGCAGTTGGTCACGCCGCCGGGCAGGGTGTACTCGTCGTTGAGCTTGCCCCGCAGGTCATCGTAGCTGGTGGTGAATTCCACGATACCAGCGGCATAGGGCTGGAGCAGGTACTGACCGTCGATGAGCACCAGGCCGTCCTTGGACAGGTAGAAGTTACCGGTCTCCAGCATGGACTGGACGGATTCGTCTGTTGCCTTCACCTTGTCATAGAAGAAGGCGTCGTCGGTGTCCTGGATGGCGTTGATGAACTTGACGGCGTTGTCTGTCACCAGACTGCTGACCTCTTCCCCAAAGTCCTCCATGGTCAGAACCTTGCCGGTCTTGGCGGAATAGTTCCGAGCGAAGGTGGTCAGACTGCCGTGAGCGCCGCCGCAGTAAGCGTAGCTGTAGAACAGGATGCTCACGACGTTGTTGTCTGCCCGCAGGGGCTTGCAGGTCAGTTCAAAGGTGTAAGGGATGAATTCTTCCTTCTTGCCGCCGCTCTTCAGGAATTCCTGGTAGTAGGTCTGGGCGTCCTCTTCTTGTTTGTTGGCGTCTTTGTGGAAGTCCGTCACGACCTGTTCCAGATCCTTCTGGATGGCCTTCTGGGCGTCGGAAGCCTCCGGGTAGACAATATCATAGG
Source organism: uncultured Oscillospiraceae bacterium (assembly GCA_934597165.1). Lineage (GTDB taxonomy): Bacteria > Bacillota > Clostridia > Oscillospirales > Oscillospiraceae > Onthomonas. Next base: position 49,195 of record CAKTQP010000009.1, on the reverse strand, counting down.
CAGTGCTCTTAGAGACCAGCACTTTCGTGCCGTCCTTTGCCGTCAGATCCTGCTTGCTGTTGCTGCCGGTATGGAAGGCGGGGTGTCCGGAGGACGTAGGCTCCACGGAGGCGTCGGCAGGGGTGCTGGAAGTGGTCGGGGTCTTGCTGTTGCCGCAGGCGGCCAGGGAGAGGGCCATGACCATGGCAAGACAGAGGGTGAACAGTCGTTTCATCATCATAACCTCATTTCTACATAAAATTTTATGTTCCACGTCAAAAGGCGGAGGGAATGGGAGAAGTTAGCTGGACAGGGCGAAGGTTTTCAGAACCTTTTCGATCTGTCCGGAAAAAGCGCTGTAGCGCTGGGCGCTCTTTTGGTCAGCGCCCTCGAACTGTACGTCAGTGGGGTAGACCACCACATAGGTGGTGTTCCGGTCGATGCTCAGCAGCTCATAGTCCGGCAGCTGCTGATAGGAGTTGTCTTGATAGGACTGGATGGAGAACAGCCAGCCGCCGCCCATGGCATCATGGCACCCTTTCTCGTAGAAAGAGACCGAATGAGCGGTACTGGCCACATAGATCTGCTTGTTCCAGTTGGTGGGGATGGTCAACGTCCAGCCCTTTCCCTGGAGCTTTCCTGATTTGGCCAGAGCCTGCCCATTGGAATCCGTGGAGGCGTCGTTGCTGGTAGTATCGCCATCGTCCGAGCTGGCGGCCAGGTCGGCGTCCTGCTTGGCGTTTTCCTTGGCAGTGTAGCCCTTGGGCAGGTAGTGTTCCTTCAGGATGGAACCGTAATCCGAATAGGGGGTGGGGAACTCCAGCACACCCATGGCGTAGGGCTGCAATTCGTACTCCCGAGAGATAAAGGTGATGGATTCGTCAGTCATATAATAAGTAGGGGCGATGGTGGCGTCAAAGCCGTACAGACTCTGAGCGTCCTCGGTGCCGTCCAGCACCACGTGACTCAGGTTTTCCTGATAGCCGTCAAAGAGAGAATCCACCTCCAACGCAGCCTGCTCGGACACCAGCTCGGTGGCCTTTTCCCGGAACCCGTTGCCCAGGTCAGGGAAGGTCAGCAGCTGACCGGTCTGGGTGTCGTAGTTCCAGCCGCTGCGCCAGTCGCTGCCATGGGCGCCGCCGGCGTCTTGGATCTCGTCGGCCACCAGGCTGATGACCGTGTCATCGCTGCGGGTGATGGTCAGGTTCAGCTCGGAGGTACAGGGGGTCGCGTCCTTGCCCAGCGCCTGATAGTTTCCTTGGGCAATGGCGTAGAGGTCTCCTTTTACATAGGTCAGGTCTTTGTCCACCAGGGCGTTCAAGCTGGTTTGGATGGCGGACTGAGCGGCAGCGTTGCCGGAAATGATCACCGTGGGACGGTCATAGGCGTAGGAGACCAGCACATGGCCGTCCTCCGCCTTGAGCTCATCCTTCACCCGGTTGAGTTTGATCTGAATGGGGGAAGCGTTTGCGGTTGCGTCAAGGGCAGATGCGGCAGCAGAGACGCCGCCAGAGGTGCTCTGTGCAGTGCAGCCGACTAAGGTGAGCGCCAGCAGACCGCTCAGCAGAATGGCGGGAAAGAGCTTCACGCAAAACCCTCCTTTCGTAACAAAGTTCACTTTATATATGAACAGTGTAACGGAATTTGCCCGCCGGTACAACAACAATCCCGTTACAACTTGCAGGATTTATTGACAAATGGAAACAAAAATAGCGGAAAACGACGGATTTGCCTCATTTCACAGGGAGATGCTGGGCGAAATTCCCTAAAAATGAAAATCCGCTCCGTGACAAGCGCAACGGAGCGGAGGAAATGTTACAATTGCTTTTCTAATAAGAAGCGCACCGGCAGCCCCTGTTTTCGTCGCCACCACACGTAGTTGAGCACATTGCCCAGGTTGACGATGTTGCCGCACAGGTAGAGCCAGAGCATGAGGATGATGACCGAAGCCAAGGAGCCGTAGACGGTGGAATACCGGGTGGACAGGCTGATGAACATAGAGAACAGACCGGATGCAGCGGCCAGCAGGATGGAGATGAGGAAGGCGCCTTTGAGCACCGGCGGACGCTGGTGACTCCAAGGGGCGGTGACCCGATAGAGCAGCGCCAGAACCAGCAGAGCCACGCCGAAGAGGATCATCAGGCGCATCCACCGCAGGTTCTTGGGCAGCGGCAGCATGGAGAACCGCATCCGAAACCATTTGAAGAACCAATTGCCCGTCAGGACGACCGCGATGGAGCCGTAGACCATGACCAGCAGCAGGACGGAGAAGATGAGGGAGGTCAGCAGGTACCAGACCCCGCGGAAGGTGCGCCGTCCGTAGATCTCGGCGGAGATGGACATGAGACTGCGGAAGCCAGCGGAAGAGGCGGTGATGGACATGAGGAGTCCGGCCAGGAAGAGGCCGCTGGATTGGTGGGTGAGGACGTAGGTGATATAGTCGGAGAACAGCTCCATGATCTGGGCAGGGAGGACGGTCTTGAGGAAGCTGATGACCGCGTTGGCCTCTAGGTGCAGCCAGCCGAGGGCGGAGATGACCATGATGAGCATGGGGAAGACGCTCAGCAGCAGGTAATAGGCCAGCTCTGCGGAGCTGCGGGAGACCCGGCGATCCAGGTAGACCTCGATGACGTCCACGATAAAGGCCACCAGGGGGTAGCGGGCTTTGAGCCGATCCAGGTACTGATAGAGTTTTTCTTCCAAGGCCATATCACCTCCCGATTTTGTCCCGATCTTTTAAGATTCTATGAAGACATGAGGTTATTATAAGCGATAAACGGAAAAAAAGCCAGCAAAAAACCGTCTGTGTAGTAGACAGACGGCTTAGTGCATCACATTCGTGTTTAATTAGCCCTCGATGGCGTTGAGCTTGATGGTCAGCTGATGCTTCTTGCGAGCGGCCTTGTTCTTATGCATCAGGCCATTGGCAGCAGCCTTGTCCACGTGCTTCACAGCAACCTTGTAAGCCACAGCGGCTTCATCCTTGGTGCCTTCAGCGACAGCGGCATCAAACTTCTTCAGTGCAGTCTTCACAGCGGAGACAGCAGCCTTGTTACGAGCGGCCTTGGTCTGGTTAACCAGCACGCGCTTTTTAGCGGACTTGATATTGGGCAAACCAAAAACCTCCTCTATTGAAAAAGTAGCAGGGGTAAAAAAGACCCGTGCAAGTCCTAATTATAGCATCCGAACGGTCAGATTGCAACTCTTTTCTCAAATTTTTTCCCGGCCTGTGGATAACTTTTGTCCCCGTCGCCCAAACTAGGCAGAAAGAACAGGAGGGAGCACAAGATGGAGTGGAAAAAAGGAGTCCGGACGGACTTGGCTGTGGAAGCGCTGGAGCTGGGTGAGGGGACAGAGACGCAGGATTTGCCTGGGATGCGCCACCGGGACTTTGAACGCTGCGGCATTCCCGTCACCGAAGTGGAGATTTTGGACGACAACGCCGCCCGGCGCTTGGGCAAGCCCATCGGCCACTACCTGACCCTGACCCTAGGCGAGCTGCCGGGACGGACAGGGGACACCTTTGAACGGACAGTGCAGGCGGTCACAGAGACTCTCATGGGCTTGCTGCCCAAAGGGGACACCCTCCCCGCCTTGGTCATCGGCCTGGGCAATCGGAATATCACCCCGGACGCCGTCGGCCCCATCGCCATCGACCACACCTTAGCCACCCGGCATCTCATCACCCAAGCACCGGAGTACTTTGGCCAGTGGCGTCCGGTGGCGGCGGTGCATACGGGGGTTGTGGGCAGCACCGGCGTGGAGAGCGCTGAGCTGATCCAAGCCCTGGCACGGGAGATCAAACCGGCGGTGGTCATCGCGGTGGACGCCCTGGCCGCCCGTTCTGCTGCTCGGCTGGGGAAGACCATCCAGATCGCCGACACAGGCATCATCCCCGGCTCCGGCGTGGGCAATGCCCGGGCGGCGTTGAATCAGGAGACCTTGGGCATCCCCGTCATCGCTATGGGAGTGCCCACGGTGGTGGATGCGGGGACGCTGGTGGCGGAGCTGACCGGTCAGGAACGGACGGGACAGGAGGAGCTGGAACGGATGATGGTCACGCCCCGGGAGGTGGACACCTTGGTGGCGGATATTGGCCGGGTGACCGGGTGCGCCATCAGCCTGGCCTTGCAGGAAGGGTTGGCGCTGGCGGACCTAGAATTGCTTCTATCCTGAGTTTACAAACGGTTTACAAAGCCGTCATGATTTTGCCGTAATTACCCGGTATTCTATACCCGTACCAAGAAAGAACCTCGTTTTTGATTGGTTGATTCTCTCTCTTCTCTCTCTTTTTTTCGAATGATGAAAAGCGCCTGGCCAATGTGGTCAGGCGTTTTTCTCGTTTTCGGACAGGGGGAAAAAGCGGCTCCCGGATTGGGAGCCGCAAAAGCGTTATGCGTCCTGTTCTGTTGCGGTGAACACTGCTTCAAAGGCTTCGCTGGACATAGTTTCATGCTCCAGTAGATACTGTGCAGTGGTCTCCAACTGGGGTGCGTAGTCGGACAGGATCTTCCGGCACTGGGTGTAAGCCTTGTCGATGAGCGCCTTGACCTCCTGGTCGATGGAGGCGGCGATGGTCTCGGAATAAGGCTTGGTCTGTGCCATGGAACGGCCGATGAACACCTCGCCCTTGCCGTCGTCGTAGACCACAGCGCCCAGAGCGTCGCTCATGCCGTACTTGGCCACCATAGCGTGGGCGATGGCAGTGGCACGCTCCAGGTCACTGGAGGCGCCGGTGGAGATGTCGCCCAGGAACTGCTCCTCTGCCACACGGCCGCCCAGCAGGGCGACGATGTCCTCGAACAGCTCGTTCCGAGAGCGGAAGGAGCGGTCTTCTTGGGGCAGGGAGATGGTCATGCCGCCGGCCTGACCACGGGGGACGATGGTGATCTGATGTACCGGGTCATGGGTGGGCAGGGCGTGCATGGCGATGGCGTGACCGGCCTCGTGGTAAGCGGTGAGCTTCCGGGCGTGAGGGGTCACCACGTGGCTCTTCTTTTCCGGGCCTGCGATGACCTTGATGATGGACTCCTGCAGGTCGGACATGGTGATGAACTGCCGGTTCTTCCGCGCGGCCAGCAGCGCGCCCTCGTTCATCAGGTTCTCCAGGTCCGCGCCGGTGAAGCCGCTGGTGGATTTGGCTAGGGTCTCCAGGTTCACGTCCTCAGCCAGTGGCTTGGTGCGGGAGTGGACTTGGAGCACTTCCTTGCGCCCCTGGATGTCCGGCAGACCCACATAGACCTGTCGGTCAAAGCGACCGGGACGGAGGAGCGCCGGGTCGAGAATGTCCACACGGTTGGTGGCAGCTAAGACGATGACGCCGGAGTTGCCTTCAAAACCGTCCATTTCCACCAGCAGCTGGTTCAGGGTCTGTTCCCGCTCATCGTGCCCGCCGCCCAGGCCAGCGCCGCGCTGACGGCCAACGGCGTCGATCTCGTCGATGAACACGATGGAGGGTGCAGTCTTGGTGGCCTCTTCAAAGAGGTCACGGACACGGCTTGCGCCTACGCCCACGTACAGCTCCACAAAGTCGGAGCCGGAGATGGACAGGAAGGGCACACCCGCTTCCCCAGCTACCGCTTTGGCCAGCAGGGTCTTGCCGGTGCCCGGAGGGCCTACCAGCAGGATGCCTTTGGGGATGTGTGCGCCCAGAGCGGTGTACTTTTCCGGGTCTTTTAGGAAGTCTACGACCTCCTCCAGTTCCGCCTTTTCCTCCTGTGCGCCAGCCACGTCACGGAAGCTGACCTTCTTCTTCATCTGTTCCGCGGAGGTGAATTTGGCCTTGCCGAACTGGGACAGGCCGCCACCGCCGCCGTTGGCGTTGTTCTGCCGCACCATCATCATGAGCAGCAGGAAGACCATGGCCACAGAGAGCAGGGAGGGGAGGAGGGTGACCCAGTTGACGGACTGGGTGTCCTTTTTATAGTCGTAGCTGGTCAGGACGCCGCTCTTTTTCTGCGCCTGCACCAGGGGATTGAGATCCTCATAAAAGGCCGTAAAGTCCGAGATGGCGCAGGAAGCCTCCTTCTTGCCATCCACTTCCGACTTCAGCTCCATGGTCACCACATTGTTCTGCACCGTGAAGGAGGACACCTGTTCCGACTGGAACAGCTCCACCATCTGGCTGTAGGGGACGCTGGCGGTGCTGTGCTGGTTGGTGAAGAACCAGAAGAACCCCAGCAGAGCCAACAGGAGGATCAGATAGAATACATAATCTCGGTGGTTGCTTTTCTGTCTCAAAGAGAGATCACTTCCTTTTCAGGGTGGAACGACGTCCACAAAATCAAATCAGCTATAAACTTCTTCTTTCAGCACGCCGATGTAGGGCAGGTTGCGGTACTGCTGGTTGTAGTCCAGGCCGTAGCCCACCACAAAGGCATCGGGCACCACAAACCCGGCATAGTCCGCCTGGATGGGCTTCGCCCGGCGTTCCGGCTTATCCAGCAGGGTGCAGATGCGGATGGAAGCGGCCTTGCGCACCTTGAGCATATCCAGCAGATAGTACAGGGTGTTGCCGGAGTCCAGGATGTCCTCCACGATGATGACGTGATAGCCCTCGATGGAGGAGGAGATGTCCTTCTTGATCTCCACCTGACCGCTGCTGGAGGTGCCGGCGCCATAGGAGGAGACCACCATAAAGTCGATGAGGCAGGGCAGGTCGATGGCACGGCTCAGGTCGGCCATAAAGATGTAGGAGCCGCGGAGGACGCTGACCAGCAGGATCTTATCCTTGTCGGCATAATCCTTGGTGATCTGTGCGCCCAGTTCTTTCACACGCGCCTGCAACTGTTCTTCGGTGTACAGGACTTCCTTGATGCTGTCAGACATATTCATGGTTCATTTCCCTCTCTATCTCGCATGAATGGAATTTGCGGCAGGTGCCGCAGTGATGCGCCAGGCAGGCTGGCCTGGCTGTGGTAAAAAGGCTTGATCGGCTCCAAACTCGGTCAAAGCGCAGACCTGACCGTTCCACTCCCAGACCGGGAGGAAGTCCCGACGCTGACGGGGGAGTTTGGCGTCGATGAGTAGTTTTTTGATGGTCTTCTGGCTCCGCGCTGGCAGGGTGATGGCGTCGCCCGTCTGGCGGGGACGCAGCAGCACTTGCGCGTCTTCAGGCAGAGCCAGGTAAAAGCACCGGGGTTGGTTGAACTTCCCGGTGGGACAAAGGGTTCTTTCACAGGTGAGGTACCATCCGGCCACGTCCCGTTCAAAGGGCAGGCGCAGGGTGACCGGCACAAAGGGCGGACGTTCTCCACGCACCAGCTCTAATCGGTCGTAGTTCCGCCGTGCGATAACGCCCAAAGGCAGCGCCAGCTGTCCAGAGGGGCGGTTCCCCTGACACAGTGCCAGGATGCCCCTTCGATGGGCGGCGGAAAGCACCAGTTCCGGTTCCAACACCTGCGCCAGCTGCTGCACGGCACGGAGGGCCAGCACCTCCGGTCCTTGGGTCAGCGCAGCACAGGGCAAGGCTACTCCATTCGGCGTCTCGTGCAGGTCGGACAACAACGTTCGCGCCTGCTCTTCCAAAAAAGCGTCCTCCTGCCGGAACTGGCAGGCGCTCTCCCACAGGCGGGCGTTCAGGTTGGGGTTGCGCTGCTCCAACAGGGGCAGGATCTCGTGTCGGATGAAATTCCGGGTGTAGCGGACGTCCTGGTTGGAGGCGTCCTCCACATAGGGAATGTGGTGGCGGGTCAAGTAGGATTGGATTTCCCACCGCTGGGCGGTGAGCAGTGGTCGGACGATATTCCCGCGCACCGGCGGGATACCGCCCAATCCACGGAGACCGCTGCCTCGCATCAGGTGGAGCAGTAGCGTCTCGCTGTTGTCCTGGGCGTGGTGAGCGGTGGCGATGCGGTGGGCGGCTAGGTCGTGGCGTGTGCGTTCCAAGAAGGCGTACCGCAGCGCCCGTGCGGTCTCCTCCAGGCCACGACCGGTCTGGGCGGCCTGCGCGGCCACGTTTTCCCTGCCGATGACACAGGGGATGCCCTGTTTTGCACACCAGTTGTGGACAAATTCCGCCTCGTCCGCCGCTTCCGGCCGTAGTTGGTGGTTGAAATGGGCAACGGAAAGGGTGATGCCCAAGGTTTGACGCAGGTTCCACAGCAGAGTGAGCAGGCACATAGAGTCCCTGCCCCCGGAGCAGGCCACGAGGACGTGGCTGCCGGGGGGGAACATCTGATAGTCTGCCGCCAGGCGGAGCAGTTTTCGTTCCAGTTGTTCGGCCATGGCTTACTCCTGATGCTGCCAGTCCAGACCGGAGAAGGTGGTGAACTCGGGCAGCCACTGGAGCATGACCTTGCCGGTCTCGCCGTGGCGGTTTTTGGCGATGATGCACTCGGCCTGGTTGCGGTACTCGCTCTCAGGATTATAATAGTCGTCCCGGTAGAGGAACATGACAATATCCGCATCCTGTTCGATGGCGCCCGATTCACGCAGGTCGGACAGCATAGGGCGCTTATCTGAACGGGACTCGTTAGCACGGGAGAGCTGGCTCAGGCAGAGCACGGGGACATTCAGCTCTTTGGCCATGATCTTCAACGAACGGGAGATGTCACTGACCGCCTGCTGGCGGTTCTCGCCGGCATAGCTCTTGCCGCCGGAGGACTGCATGAGCTGGAGGTAGTCGATGCAGATCAGCCCCAGGTTTTCCACCCGTCGGCACTTGGCCAGCATATCCGCCACCGTCAGCATGGGGTTGTCGTCGATCAAAATGTTGGTCTGGTTCAGGGCGGCGCAGGCCAGGGCGATCTTGCCCCAGTCCTCATCGTCCAGGTTGCCGGTGGTGAGCTTTTTGTTGTCGATGAATGCCTCGTTGGACAGCAGGCGCATGGCCAGCTGTTCCCGGCTCATTTCCAAGGAGAAGAAGACGGCGCTCTTCCCGGAGGATTTCCCCACGTTCAGCAGCAGATTCAGCGCCATAGAGGTCTTGCCCATGCCGGGACGGGCGGCCAGCAGGATCAGGTCGGAGTTGTTCAGACCGGAGATGGCTCGGTCCAGGTCGGTCAAGCCGGTGGACAGGCCGGGCAGGTGGTCGTCGTTGGCGGCCAGCTCTTCCAGGCGGCCGTAGACGTCCTGGATGACCTGGGAGATGGGGATGAGCCCTTGAGCGGCACGTCCCTGTCGGATGGCATAGATGCGCTGTTCCGCTGCCTCCAAAATCTCCTGGCCGGAGCCTTCCTTCCGCTGGATCATCCCCAGAACGTCGTCCATGGTCTGGGCGACCTTGCGCATGAGGGAGCGGTCTCGGACAATTTCAATGTACTCCTTCACATTGGCCGCCGTGGGGGTCACGTCCACCAGCTGCAGCACGTAGTTCCGAGAGGTGGCCTCGTCCAGGTCGCTCTCCAGCCGCATCTGTTCCAGCACCGTCACCGGGTCGATGACCTTGGCGTGGCTGAACATGGTGTGGATGGTGCGGAAAAGGGCTTGATTCTGCTCCTGGTAGAAGTCCTCTGCCTTCAGCGCCTCAATGACCTGGGGGATGCAGTGACTGTCGATGAGCATACTGCCCAATACAGAGTATTCTGCCTCCAGTGAATGGGGAGGCTGTCGGTAGAGAAGTTCTTCCTCCATGGGGTTCACCTGCTTCTAACTTCTAAAGGGATCGGACGCGCCCCGGCAACAGAGCGCAAGGAACGGCACATAGGCCGCAGGCGTCCGATGGTCTGCTGCGCGGACCGGAAGAGACGCCGCGGCCTATGAGGTGGGGCAGGGGAGACCCTGCCAGAGTATCCCTGCCAGGCGGCAGGGGGGATTTTTAACCTTCTTTGACGGTGACTTTGACCACGCCGGTGATCTCGTAACCCAGCTTGCACTTGACGTCATAGGTGCCAAATGCCTTGATGGGCTCGCTGACCAGCTTGGTCTTGGCAATGTCGAAGCCATACTGTTCCTTGATGGCGTCGGAGATCTCCTTGGTGGTGACGCTGCCGAACAGCTTTTCGCCGGCGCCAGCCTTGGCGGTGACGATGACCGGGCAGTCCTTCAGCTTCTTGGACAGCTCCATAGCGGCTTCCTTTTCCGCGGCTTCCCGTTCCCGGCGTGCCTTGTCCATCAGTTTCTGGGTGTTGATGTTGTCCGCAGTGGCGGTGACCGCCAGCTTCTTCGGCAGCAGGAAATTCCGGGCGTAGCCGTCAGAAACATCGATCAACTGGCCTTTCTTGCCCTTGCCCTTTACGTCTTCCTGTAAGATAACTTTCATGATGAATACCTCCTGTTAAGAGATGTAGTGTTGGGAGGGGTGCTCCCAAGGGTATTTGCAACAGCGTCAAGTCAGGTGGTCTCCGGCTCGTCGCTGAAGTAATCGTCAATGGCGACCATCAAACGGGTGTACGCGGCCTCCACCGTGGTATCCGACAGCTGTGCGCCAGCTGCCGCGCCGTTGCCGCCGCCGCCCAGGGTCTCCAGGATGCCTTGCACGTTGATGTCGCTGCCGCTGCGGCCAGAGATGACCACTTTATCCTCTTCCGGGAAGAGGACAAAGGAGGCTTTGATGCCCTGGACGTTGATGAGCTCGTCTGCCGCCTGTGCGGCAATGATGCGGTTCACCGGCAGGTTGGAGGCGGCCACGACCACGCAGTCGTGGCAGAGGGTGGCGTTTTTGATGATCTCGAATTTGTGGACCATATCGGTCAGGTTGTTCTGGAACAGCTTGTGGACTTCACTGGTGTCCCCGCCGCAGCGGCGGAGGAAGGCGGCGGCCTCGAAGGTGCGTCCGCCGGTGCGCAGGGTGAAGTTTTTGGTGTCCAGCACGATGCCCGCCAGCAGCGCTTCCGCTTCGGTGCGGAGCAGGTCGGTGGGTTCGATGATATACTGCATCAGCTCCGCCGTCAGCTCAGCTGCGGAGGAGGCGTAGGGTTCGTGGTAATTCAGCGCCGCGTTGGCGATATAATCCACCGCACGGCGGTGGTGGTCGATGACCGCGATGCGTCGGGCGGCGTTGAGCAGGTTGGTGCAGACCACCTGATCGGGGCGGTTGGTGTCCACTACCACTACCAGGGTGCGGGAGTCCAATTTCGCCTCTGCTTCCGATTTGGTCAGGAACACACCGGTGTACTCCGGCAGAGCGGCCAGGCGCTTCATCATAATGGTGCCGGGGACAGGGGTGTCCTCCCGGACGATATAGGCGGGGATGTTCCGGGCGCGGGAGATGGCGCAGATGCCAGCGGCAGCGCCCACCGAGTCCAGGTCGGAGAATTTGTGTCCCATGACAATGACCTGGGAGGAGGCGGAAATGAGCTTGTCCAGGGCGCTGGCCATGACCCGGCTCTTGACCTTGGTGCGTCGTTCTGTCTCCTTGGAGCGGCCGCCGTAGAATTCAAAAGTCTCCGGATTCTTGATGACCACCTGGTCGCCGCCGCGGCTGAGCGCCATTTCCAGTGCCAGGGTGGCGAACTGGAACATCTCTTCAAAGGTGCTCCCCACGCCGATGCCGATGGAGAGGGTGGCGGTGAGGCCGTAGGGGCCGGTGATCTTCTGCACGGCCTCCAGCAGAGCGAATTTGCTCTGACGATAGGCGGCCAGGTGCTGTTCTTCAAAGATGAACAGGTAGCGGTCTCGGTCGTACCGGCAGACGAGACCGTTGGTGGGAGCGATCCACTTGGAGATCTCCCGTTCGATGCCGGTGCGGACTTTTGCCCGGCGGCTGTCGGTGGAGTTGCGGATGAGCTCCTCGTAGTTGTCGATGGTGATGATGGAGACCACCGGACGGGTGGCGTAGTAGCGATCCCGGATGTTGCTGAAGTCGGTCACGTCCAGCCAGTAGGTGGTGGCCACATAGCTGGGGTGCTCTTCGCTGCCCACGCTGACCAACTGGCCGAAGACCTGATAGCGCCGTCCCTGGATGACGTACTCGTCCGGGCACTGTGTCTTTCCGTCAAAGAGCCACTGGGCGGAGAACTTGGGCACTGCCGTGGTGATGTGGGTGTCGAAGATGTGGTCCCGGTCGCTGCACAGGTCCAGGAACCGGTCGTTGCTCCAGATGACCTCCCCGTTTTCCGGTCGGAAGATGACCATGGGGAAGGGGGAGTTGGTCATGGTGTCCTTGCCGGCTTGGGTGATGTTCCGGCTGAGGGTGTCGATGAAACCGGTTACTTTCTGTTCTCGGGAACGGCGGGTGAGCAGGTGGTAGACCAGCAGGAGCGCCGTGATGAGAATTTCGATGGCAGCCAGCAGGGGGGAGAAGTAGACTGTGATGGCGGCGAAGAGGATGAGGACGCCGAAAAACAGCTTGGTCTGAGCTTCTGGCAACCGATTTAGCAGTTGATTCATAGCGAAAATCCTACCTTAAAAATCAAAGGGATAATGTGACATTTTGATTTTTTATTATACCAAATATTCCTGTGGAATACAAGGTGGATGGGCGGCAGAAGCTGCAAATTTACCGGTGAGGCTGGAAAAATCCCCTTGCGTTTTTCACACGGTTGTGTTAAAATCATGAATGTATCTGAATGTATGACGTTTCCTCTACCGGAACGGTTTTTGAAATGCTCGAAAGGAAGTATCGACCTATGTCTACTGCACAACTGGTTCTGACCATCATCATCTTCATCGCCTGCCTGTTCCTCATCTGCGTGGTCCTGCTCCAGTCCGGCAAGAATTCCGGCGTGGCGGGCGCCCTCAGCGGCGGCAGCGACACCTTCCTGTCCAACCACAAGAAGAACACCTGGGACGCAAAGCTCGCGCGCATCACCAAGTGGGTCTCCTTCATCTTCATGGCAGCAGTTCTGGTCCTGAACCTGATCTGAGGACAAACTGAACACATGATTTGTATCGCAAAAGAGCGGTCGTTCCAAGAGAACGACCGCTTTTCTGCGTTTTCAGATGGCTCCATCTAACCCCTGCGCCATGGCCTCCAGATAACGCCCGTCAGTGCCGCAGCAACCGCCAAACAGAGAGAGACCGTACCGTTCCCGCAGGCGCATCATCTCCCGCGCCAGCCCTTTGGGGCCGGTGGGCTTCAGGTTGACGCCCCGTTCCAAGTTCACGTAGCTGTCCGCCACCGTGTTGGCCTGGATGCCTAGGAACCGGTCTCTGACAGTTGCTGTTTGATTGCAGGGCTGCGCCAGTGCCTGGGCCAAAATGGACGGGTGGACGCAGTTGGTCATGTAGCCCAGGGGTGGACGGCTTACAAATTGTTCAATGGTCTCGATGGCGTCAGAAATGGTGGTTCCGTCGATGAGGCAGCCATCCTTTTGAATGGTGAAGCTGATGAGGTAGGGGAAACCGGTCTCGTACATGGCCTGCGCCAGTCCCATGGCCTCCGGCAGGGTGGGCAGGATGCCGGCCATGAGGAAATCCACTGGGCTGTTTCGGAACTGTTCCGCCTGCCAGCGGTGAAATTTCAAGGATTCTTCCGTGGAAAGACAACCTTTTCCCGTGTAAGCATCTCCGCGACAGCCCATCAGGCCACCGATGTACACTTCCCCGGACCCATCTTTTTGCAGCTCCCGCAGCAACGCCACGTGGTCGGAAATCACCGTGTTTCGGTGGGGAAAGTGCTCCGCCCGTTCCCGGTTGACGCGGCGGGTGGGAGTGGTGAGCAGGATGGGGAGGTGGTGGGCGGCGGCGATGTCGATGTACGCTTGCCAGAGACGTTTTAGTGCCTCACGGCCGCCGGGCTGATAGAGGATACCGGCTAATGCAACCTGCTCATCAGGCACTAGGTGGTATTCACTTTTGAGACGTTCGCCCAACGCTGCTTCCATCAGCATGGGGGTTCTGCTCTGCATCCGTTCTGTGATGCCCATGGGAAAGCCTCCTTTTAACGAAAACGGGCGGTCTGTACAGACCGCCCGAACGTGTCATTGTGTGAATTAGTATGCAACGCCCCAGTAAACCATATGCTTTGCCGGCTTGCCGCAGACCGGGCAGACGTCGCTGATCTTCTCCTGATCGAAGGGGATGCAGCGGCTGCTGACGCCAGCCAGTTCCTTCATGGCCAGCTCGCAGGCCAGGTTGCCACACCACATGGTCTTGGCAAAGCCCTTGCGCTTTTCCATGTTGGCCTTGACTTCTTCCACGGTGGTGCAGGCGTAGGTGTTTTCTTCCAGACGCTTCTTGGCGCTCTCGTACAGGTTGGTGTGCAGTGCCTTCAGCAGCTCTTGCACCTTCTCTTCCAGCTCTGCCAGAGGCACGAAGGTCTTCTCGCCAGTGTCACGGCGGACGATGACGCACTGTTCCTTCTCGATGTCCTTGGGGCCGATCTCCACGCGGAGGGGCACACCCTTCATCTCGTACTCTGCGTACTTCCAGCCGTTGGACTGGTCGGAGTCGTCGCACTTGCAGCGCAGGCCGATGTCCTTCAGGCGGGCTTCCAGGGCGTAAGCGGCGTCCAGCACGCCTTCCTTGTGCTGTGCCACCGGGATGACCACCACCTGGATGGGGGCGATGGGCGGGGGCAGGATGAGGCCGTTGTCGTCGCCGTGAGTCATGATGACGGCGCCGATGAGGCGGGTGGTGGAGCCCCAAGAGGTCTGATGGGGGTACTGCAGCTTGTTGTCCCGGCCGGTGAAGGTCACGTCATAGGCACGGGAGAACTTGTCGCCAAAGTAGTGGCTGGTGCCGGACTGGAGGGTCTTGCCGTCCTTCATCATGGCTTCGATGGTGTAGGTGGCTTCGGCGCCGGCGAACTTTTCCTTCTCGGTCTTGCGGCCGGTGACCACGGGGATGGCCAGAGCGTCCCGGCAGAAGTCCACGTAGCAGTACAGCTGCTGTTCGGTCTCGGCGATGGCTTCTTCCGCGGTCTCGTGGATGGTGTGGCCTTCCTGCCACCAGAATTCACGGCTGCGGAGGAAGGGGCGGGTGGTCTTTTCCCAGCGGACAACGCTGCACCACTGGTTGTACAGCATGGGCAGCTGACGCCAGGAGTGGAGCACGTGTGCCCAGTGGTCACAGAACATGGTCTCGGAAGTGGGGCGGATGGCCAGCCGTTCTTCCAGAGGATCGGAACCGCCGGAGGTGACCCAAGCCACTTCGGGAGCGAAGCCGTTGACCAGCTCGCCTTCCTTTTTCAGCAGGCTTTCGGGGATGAGCAGGGGCATGGCTACGTTCACGTGGCCGGTCTTCTTGAACATACCGTCCATGATGTTGACCATGTTTTCCCAGATGGCGTAGCCATAGGGGCGCATAATCATGAAGCCCTTGACGCTGGCGTAATCCACCATCTCCGCCTTCAGGCAGATGTCCGTATACCATTGGGTAAAGTTTTCCTCCATGGAGGTGATCTCTTTGACCTGTTTCTTATCCTGTTTTGCCATAGTGCGCAATCAACTCTTTTCCTTTGTGATCTATCGTATCTCCCTCCCTGGGGGATGAGAATCGTCATACAGCCCATTTTACGGCATAGAGTGATAGATTGTCAAGGAACGGGGTCTAATATTGGCTCAGCTCTTGTTGACAAAGCGGGGTAAAAAAGTGCAGACGAGGTAAGCGCCGATGGTCAGAAACACCTGACCTCCGACAGGAATGGGCGGGTCTAGCTTTTTCCCGCAGAAATAAGAGGGGATGAGCGTGAGAAGTGCTAGAAGCATATACCAAATATTCGTAACGATAGGACGGGCGTATAGGCCACAGGCTAACGTATAAAAGGTAGCCCAAATAACGAGCAGCACAAGGTTCATCCAAAACCAAGGGCTTTTCCAGTCTTTTCGCATGAAGCGACTCCTTTCTGACGCAAAATGATATAGAACAGCTATATTGATAGAGCGATTCTATGATTGGGTCAACTTTGATTGGCAAAGCGGGGCAGGATGGTACAGATGAGGTAGACACCGATGGTCAGAACCACTTGACTGCCAACCGGAATAGGCGGGTCTAGCTTTTTCCCGGAGAAATGAACAGGAATGAGCGCAAGCAATGCCAGGAGCATATACCAAATGTTTGTGACGATGGGACGAGCGGATAGCCCAGAGCCTAGAGCGAAAAAGACACCCCAAACACAGATAAACGCAACGCATAGCCAGTACCAAGGGCTTTTCCAGTCTTTTCGTATCATGTTGTTCCCTCCTTATGAAAGATTATCCAGGATAAAAAGTGAAAAGCAGATAGGTGCCGATGATGATAGCAAACCACTCCCAGTTGCAGCTCCACACAGGCTCACGGAGCTTTTTCCACTGGATGGCGGTCTGAAATGCCAGGCAGACCAGGGCTAAGAGGGTGAGCCAGGGATTGGAGGTGCGCGGCGCTTCGGAGACCCATAGGACTGGGTTGGCCAGCAGGTAGAGGATGAGGAGGACGATGGAGACCCAAGTCCAGATGTTTTTCAGGCGTTCTAACATGAAAACACCTCCATTCTATTGCGCAGGATAGAAAAACGTATGGTACACATAGACGAACACGGTCATGATGACAAAGGTGTTCACCCCGAGCGGCTTTTCCAACTTTCTCTTGCTGAGCAGGTAGATGGCCAGCAGGCAGAGCAGCGCCAGCAGGAACATCCAGAAGTTGGTGGTGTGTGGTTCGTCTGTGGACAGGAGCAGGCCGTTTCCCTGTAGGAAGAGCGCAAACCACAGGACACCTAAGGCCATGCAGACCCAGAACCAGATATTTTTGTAAAATGGCATGGTGGACAGACCTCCTGTCGGGATGGGTGAAATGGTTTCCTGATTTTGTAGAAGAACTTGTTATTTTGGAATCACTTCCAAAAATATCATATCTTGTTTCTGGGTGGAATGCAAGTGTCTTTCTATAACAAAGTGGTAACAAATGTTTTAGAATTCATTAAGATTTTCAACTTTTCCGAACCCTGTTCCTTGCAATCCCCACACCGAGCCGATACAATAGAGAAAAACATGGGAGGGATACGGGATGATCTATACCGACTGGACGAAAAAAGCCATGAAGCTGGCCTACGAAGCCCACCACGGGCAGGTGGACAAGGGCGGGATGCCCTATGTGTTCCATCCGTTCCACTTGGCGGAACAGATGGACGATGAAATTTCCACCGTGGCGGCGCTGCTCCACGACGTGGTGGAGGACACCGATTGGACGTTGGAGGCGCTGGCGGCGGAAGGGTTCCCGGCGGAGTCCTTGGAGGTGCTGCAGCTGCTGACCCACCCCAAGGAGGAGCCTTATATGGACTACATCGCCCGGCTCCAGCATAACCCCATCGCGGTGAAGATCAAGTTGGCTGACCTGCGCCACAACAGCGACTTCACCCGGCTCAGCGCGGTCACGGCTGACCAGGAGGAACGGCTGCGGAAGAAGTACGCCCCTGCCTTTGCGCTGCTGGAGGGGAAGGACAGATGACCCATCTATACTATGGCGACGGCAAGGGCAAGACCACGGCGGCCATGGGGCTGGTGCTCCGCTGGGTCGGGCGAGGCGGTCGAGCGGTGGTGGCTCAGTTCCTGAAGGGGGCGGACTCCGGGGAACGGGTGGCGCTGCAGGCGTTTCCCAACGTGACTCTGCTGCCGGTGCCGGAGAGGATGCCCTTTCTGTGGAACATGCCCCCGGAGGAACGGGAACAGGCGGCGGAAACAGCGCAAGATATGCTCCGACGCAGCTGCGCCTTGACGGACGAACGTACCCTGTTGGTGCTGGACGAGCTGTGCGGGGCGGTGGAGACCGGTCTGATTCCGGTGGAGATGGCTGACCGATACTTGAGCCAGCTGCCGCAAGGGGCGGAAGTGGTCATGACAGGACGAAATCCGCCCTCCAAATGGCGGGAACAGGCGGATTATGTGACCGAATTGTGCGCACGGAAGCACCCCTATGAACGAGGCGTCCAGGCGCGCAAAGGGGTAGAATATTAAAAACAAAAGGCTGTGGAACACCACAGCCTTTTTCTATGTAACTTATGCGATGGAAACCTCGTACCACCGTTTTCCGTCTGCCAGCTCCTCCAGCGGTTGAAACACAGCGGAGGGGAACAGACCGGTCAGCTCCGCCAGCTCTTGGGAAGACAGGCGCAGCTCATGACAGCCCTGAATGGGCATCCCGTCAAAGGCGTCCAGGAACAGTTCCAGGGCGGAGGACGGGGTCATAGGTTCTCTCTGTACCATGGCGGATCCTCACTGATAGACTCTGGGGATGCCGTGGGCGAAGATGGCGTCCATCTGGAACACCGCCAGGTCGCCCTCGCCGCAGTGCAGGTCGGTCACGTCGATAGCGGTCTCCAGAGCGCCAACCCGGCCGATGACCTTGGCCTTCTGACCGTTGATGGTGACGAACCGATTCCGGCGATCTCGCCAGGCTTTGAAGAACGCCCAGAACCCGCTCTTGCGGGCGCGCTGGATGCCGAAGCCGTGGTGATACCCCACCGGGATGATGCCCACGCGGGTGGGACGGTGGAGGATGGTGATGACCTCATTGCCCACGGTGTGTCCCTTGGGCAGCCAACGGACGGTATCCAAAATGGCCTCCCCGTGATAGACCGGCTTGAGCTGGCTGCCGCGCTTCTGAGTGCGGCAAGCGCCCAAAAAGGCGGAACCTACCCGCACCGCGCCCAGGCAGGTGTCGGTGCCGTTCATAAGGGCGGAGGAACCGGCGGCGTGGACGAGACCGGGGTTGAGATGGGCGGACTCGATGGTGTCCAGAACGCTCTGGAACACGGCCATCTGACGAGTGGTGTCCCCGGCACAGGCACACAGGTGGGTGTAGGTGCCGGTGATGGCCACGTTGGGCAGGTAGTGGTAGATGGACAGCAGTTTTTGAGGCTCGCTGGACAGGAAGCCGCCAAAGCCCATGCCAGTGTCGATGAGCACGTGGGCTTCCGCTTTCACGCCCAGTTCTTCCGCTACGGCGTTGAGGGCAGTGCCGGTCTCGTAGGAACCGATGGTGCAGATGGCACGCTGGTTCAGCAGCTCCACCAGTTCGTCCCGGTTGGTGGTGGAGCGGAGCATCAGGATCGGTTCCTGAGCGAACCCGGCCTGACGCAGGCGGGTGACATCCTCCGCCTCTTCCACGGCGAAATGGTCAATGCCCTCCTCCCGCAGGAGCTTGGCCAGCTCGATGAGACCGGCGCCGTAGGCGTCGCCCACCAGAACGGCAAATATGACGGCAGAACCCGCCCGTTCCTGGATGATGGCGGTGTTGTGCTTGATGGCGGAGCGTTCAAAAACCAATTGTTTCACGGCAATACCACAACTTTCTGTCGAGAAATAAGTAATAGAAAATAATAACCATTATAACCCGTTTTGGCACTTTTGACAAGAGGAAACCAGCGAGAGCGGGGGAGCTTTTCCTTGTATTTCAAGGGGTGAAATGGTATACTGGATTACTACACAACGATTTGACACATGGCGTCCTGCACCACGAAAATGCCTGGCGCTGTTTGGGAGGAAGCATAACAATGAAGCGTCAGGAAGTTTTGATCCCCACGGGAGAGGTTCAGCGTCAGATGGAGATCTGCCGCCAGTTGGCACAGTGCAACGCCGAGGCAGGAGTACAGCCCTTGGCTCTGGTGGACACCTACGGCTGTCAGCAGAACGAGGCGGACAGCGAACAGATCCGGGGGATGCTCCGGGAGATGGGCTACGCCTTCACTGAGGACACCAGCGTGGCGGATGTCATCGTCATCAACACCTGTGCCATCCGTGAGCACGCCGAACTGCGGGTGCTGGGCAACGTGGGCGCGCTGACTCACACCAAGCGCCGCAAGCCCAACCAGGTCATCTGCCTCTGCGGCTGCTCCATGCAGGAACCCCACATGGCAGAAAAAATTCGCAAATCCTTCCGTCACGTGGATTTGGTCTTCGGCCCCCACGCCCTTTGGCGGTTCCCGGAGCTGCTCCAGCAGGTGCTGCTGAAGAAGGAACGGGTGTTCGCTACTGAGCAGTCTGACGGCCGCATTGCGGAGGGTCTGCCGGTGGTGCGCCGGGGGAAGATCAAGGCGTGGGTGTCCATCATGTACGGATGCAACAACTTCTGCACCTACTGCATCGTCCCCTACGTCCGCGGTCGGGAGCGCTCCCGAGAGCCGGAACAGATTTTGGAGGAAGTCCGTGGCTTGGTGGCCGAGGGGTACAAGGACATCACCCTGCTGGGACAGAACGTGAACAGCTACGGCAAGGATTTGGACAGCGACGTGGACTTTGCCGACCTGTTGGCACAGATCAACGACATCTCCGGCGACTTCCTGGTGCGGTTCATGACCAGCCACCCCAGAGACGCCTCCCAGAAGCTCTTTGAGACCATGGCACGCTGTGATAAGGTGGCACCCCAGCTGCACCTGCCGGTGCAGTCCGGTTCCAGCCGGGTCTTGAAGGCCATGAACCGCCATTATGACCGGGAGACCTACCTGGACGAGGTGCGGCGGCTGAAAGAGTTGATTCCGGACATCGTGCTCACCAGTGACATCATCGTCGGTTTCCCCGGCGAGACGGAGGAGGAGTTCGAGGAAACCCTGTCCTTGCTGGAAGAAGTGCGGTTCGACTCCCTGTTCACCTTCATCTTCTCCCCCAGAGTGGGCACGCCGGCGGCTAAGATGGACGACCCGGTGCCGATGACGGAGAAAAAGAAGTGGTTCCAGCGGCTGTTGGACACCCAGAACCGGATTTCCGTGGAGAAGCACAAGGAGTACATTGGCCGCGTCCTGCCGGTGCTGGTGGAAGAAGAGAACCCGGCTGATGAGGTGAACAACCTGAACTGCCGTACCGACGGCTGGCGGCTGGTTCACGTGCCCGGCGACGTGAGTCTGCTGGGGCAGCGGAAAAAGGTGAAGATCACCGACTGTTCCACTTGGAGCCTCTTTGGGGAGTTTGTGGAGGAGTAACCCATACGTTTTGAAAGATAGAGAAGGAGATAGGTCATGGCGCAAAAGATCACCCCCATGCGCAAACAGTATTTAGAGATGAAAGAGAAGTGCCCCGACTGCCTGCTCTTTTTCCGGCTGGGGGACTTTTATGAAATGTTCGACGAAGATGCCCGCATCGCCTCTAAGGTGCTGGACTTGACCCTCACCACCCGGGATCGCAACAAGGACATCCCCCAGGAGGAGAAAATCCCCATGTGCGGCGTGCCCTATCACTCCTACCAGTCCTACCTGGCGCGTCTGGTGGCCAAGGGCTACAAGGTGGCCATCTGCGAGCAGACCCAGGATCCGGCTGCTGCCACCGGCATCGTGGAACGGGACATCATCCGCATCGTCACCCCCGGCACGGCGGTGGACGCCTCCATGCTGGAGGAGAGCCGGAACAACTACATCGCCGCCGTCTACCTGGAAGGGGAGCGGTGCGGCGTGTGCTTCTGCGACCTGTCCACCGGGGAGGTGTACGCCACCTCCTGCAGTGGGGACGGGTGCTTGAACCACCTGATGAATGAGTTGGGGCGATTCGAGCCGCGGGAAGTGGTGCTGTCTCCGGAGGCTTGGGAGAACACGGCGCTGGCGCAGGCCATGGAGTTGAAGCTGGACTGCCGGAGGGAGTTCGGTTCCGTCAAGCGCTTTGACTATGTGGTGGCTGGCACAGCGGCCAGCAATCAGTTTGAAAATTATCAGGTCATCCCTGCCGACCGGCCAGAGTCCCTGCGGGCGGTGGGCGGCCTGCTGTCCTACTTATATGAGACCCAGAAGAACAAGCTGGGACATCTGCGTCAGCTGCAATACTATGCCAGCGGCCGGTTCATGGAACTGGATTTGACTGCCCGGCGCAATCTGGAGCTGACCGAGACCCTGCGGAGCAAGGAGAAGCGGGGGAGTCTGCTGTGGGTGCTGGATAAGACCAAGACCGCCATGGGCGGCCGCCTGCTCCGGCGGTGGCTGGAGAAGCCTCTGTTGGACCCGGTGGAGATCCGTGGTCGGCTGATGGCGGTGCGGGATCTGACGGAAGACATGGTGACCCGGGAAGAGCTGGCACTGTGCCTGAAGGAAATCACCGACCTGGAGCGGCTCATCGGCCGTATCGTCTACGGCACTGCCGGGGGACGGGACTTGGTGGCTCTCTCGGCAGGGCTGCGCCGCATCCCCAAGGTCCGCGATCTGCTGACCACCCTGCCTGCCGCCCTGTTCCAGCGGCTGAGAAAGCAGCTGGACGAGCTGTCCGGCCTGTGCCAGCGCATCGACAATGCCCTGGTGGACGAACCGCCCTTTTCCGTTCGGGACGGGGGCATCATCCGAGAAGGGTACAGCAAGGAAGTGGATCAGCTCCGGAATGTGATGACCAACAGCAAGGATCTGTTGGTGGAGATTGAAAACCGCACCAAAGAGGAGTGCGGCATCAAGAACATCCGGGTGAAATACAACAAGGTGTTTGGCTACTACATTGAGGTGGCCAAGTCTCAGACCGACCTGGTGCCGGCAGATTGGGTGCGCAAGCAGACCACTGTCAACTCCGAACGGTACATCAACCAGGAGCTGAAGGAGCTGGAGCACACCATTCTGTCCGCCAAGGATCGCATCACCGATTTGGAATACGACCTGTTCTGTCAGGTGCGACAGGCGGCTGCCGACCAGGTGGAGACCATCCAGCAGACCGCTGCCGCGGTGGCGCAGGTGGACGTGCTCAACAGCTTGGCCACGGTAGCGATGAACAACCACTATTGTATGCCGGAGGTGGACGAGAGCGACGTCATCGACATCATAGATGGCCGCCACCCGGTGGTGGAACAGGTGCTCAAGGGGAATATGTTCGTCCCCAACGACACCCACATGAACGGCGGCAGCAACCTGCTGGCCATCATCACCGGCCCCAATATGGCGGGCAAGTCCACCTATATGCGTCAGGTGGCGCTCATCTGCCTCATGGCGCAGATCGGCAGCTTTGTCCCGGCCAAATCCGCCCATCTGGGCGTGGTAGACCGGGTGTTCACCCGCATCGGCGCCAGCGACGACCTGGCGGCGGGGCAGTCCACCTTTATGGTGGAGATGAGCGAGGTGGCGGAGATTTTGAAGAATGCCACCAACCGTTCCCTGCTGATTTTGGACGAAATTGGACGGGGCACCAGCACCTATGACGGCATGAGCATCGCCCGCGCTGTGCTGGAACACTGTGCTGACAAGAAGAAACTGGGGGCGAAGACCCTCTTTGCCACCCATTACCACGAATTGAGCGCCCTGGAGGGCGCCATTCCCGGCGTCCGCAACTACCATATGGCGGCCAAGAAGCGGCAGGATGATGTCATCTTCCTGCGCAAGCTGGTGTCCGGCGGGGCAGATCAGAGCTACGGCATCGAGGTGGCGCAGCTGGCTGGGGTGCCTGCCTGGATCATCCGCCGTGGGCGAGAGATTTTGAAGGAGTTGGAAGCGGGCGAACGACCTGCGCCAGTCCAATCCAAGGAAGAGCCGGAGGAACAGGTGGGGCTTGCCGACCTGGCGGGACAGGCGGTGCTGGAAGAGCTGCGCAAGGTGGAGCTGAACACGCTGACGCCAATCGAAGCTATGAACCTGCTCTACGGCTGGAAAGCCAAGTTAGAAGGATAAATGACGACGGGAGGTGACCGAAAATGCCCAAAATTCACTGTTTGGAACGCCATGTGGCCAATTTGATCGCCGCCGGTGAGGTGGTAGAGCGTCCGGCCAGTGTGGTGAAGGAGCTGACGGAGAATGCCATCGACGCCGGTGCCACTGCGGTGGTGGTGGAGATCCAGCGGGGCGGCATGGGCTATATCCGGGTCACCGACAACGGCTGCGGCATGGAGCCGGAGGATGCAGAAACCGCTTTTCTGCGCCACGCCACCAGCAAGATCCAAAACGCCTTCGACCTGGAGGCCATCGGCACCCTGGGTTTCCGAGGAGAAGCTCTGGCGGCCATCGCCGCTGTGTCTCAGATAGAGCTGATGACCCGCACCACCGGCAGCGAGTTCGGCACTGGCCTGTCCCTGGAAGGGGGCAAAGTGGTAGATCGGGAAGTGGTGGGCTGCCCAGAGGGTACGACCATCATCGTCCGCAGCCTCTTTTACAACACCCCTGCCCGGCTGAAATTCATGAAACGGGACGCGGCAGAGGGAGCGGCGGTGTATGCGGTGGTGCAGCACGTGGCCCTGAGTCATCCGGAGGTGTCCTTCCGCTTTGTCCGAGAGGGCAAGGAGGAGCTGCTGACGCCGGGGGACGGGAATCTGCGTTCCACGGTCTACGCGGTGCTGGGACGCGAGGTGGCGTTAGGGATGCTGCCCTGCAAGCGGAAGGATGAGGAGCTGTCGGTGGAGGGCTTTGTCTCCCGTCCCACCTGCTGCCGGGGGAACCGGAGCGGACAGCATTTCTTTGTCAACGGCCGCTATGTGAAATCCCGCACCATGTCCGCTGCGTTGGAACAGGCGTACCAGAATCAGAAGATGGTGGGCAAGTTCCCCGGCTGCGTCCTGCGGGTGGAGTGCAAGCTCAACGCCGTGGATGTGAATGTGCATCCGGCGAAAACGGAAGTAAAATTTACCAGTGAACGAAAGCTCTTTGATGCGGTATACTATACGGTAAAGGAGACATTGGAGGGGGAACAGGGACATCCTCAGGTGGAGCTGAAACCTAAGGCACCGCCCAAGCAGGATCAAGTGACGCCCAACCAGACCTTCTTCCGCACCATGACCGCGGACGAGTACCGGAAGGGCGGCCAGATGCTGCGCAGTGACCGGCGCGTTCCCATTCAAACCCAGGCGACCCCCTTTGAAACTGCGATGCGGCAGCGCCGGCAGGAGGTGCGGCCAGCGGTTCCCGTGCCGGAACCGGTTCCTGTGCCTGAGGTTCCCCAGGCGGTTGTATTGCCGGAGAGAGAGGAACATACGCCGGTGGAAAAACACGTGGATAACTACGTGGAAAAGTCTGTGGAAACTGTGGAAAACCCTTTGCACAATCCGGGCGTTCCCAAGCCAGAGCCGGTGGAACTGCCGATACAAGAACCGGAAGAGCCACCCATTCCACCGGCGGAACAACCCCCAATGGAGCTGCCGGAAGAGACGCCGGATACGGCGGCTTGGCGGCTGGTGGGGGAAGTGTTTGATACTTATGTGATCGTAGAACAGGGGGACAAGACCTTCCTGATCGACAAGCATGCAGCCCACGAGCGGCTCAATTTTGACCGGATGCGGGCGGCGGATTGGAAGCCCATGTGTCAGTTGCTGCTGACCCCGCAGGTGCTGCATTTGGCGCCGGAGGAATGCGGTGTGCTGCTGGAGCAGACGGAACTGCTGGAGCAGTTCGGCTTCGCAGTGGAACCCTTTGGCGGGGACGAAGTACTGGTGCGAGAGGCGCCCAACGACCTGAACGCCGATCAGATCGAGCCGGCGTTGGAGGAGATCGTCTCCAAACTGCTGCTCACCGGCACCGCTGACCCGGCGGCTGTCCGGGATGAAGTGCTCCACACCATGGCCTGCAAGGCTGCCATCAAGGGCGGCTGGAAGAGCGACCGGGCGGAGCTGGAAGTGGTGGTGCGCGCGGTGATGAGCGGGCAGGTGAAGTACTGCCCCCACGGCCGTCCGGTGGCCATTGAGCTGAGCAAGCAGCAGTTAGAAAAACAGTTCAAACGAAGTTGACGAGAGGAGGCGGAGCCATTGCAGAACACGGTGGTCTGTGTGGTCGGTCCCACCGCGTCGGGGAAGACCCGGCTGGGGGTGGCGTTGGCACACGCATTGGATGGAGAAGTGGTCTCCGCGGACTCCATGCAGATCTATCGCCGGATGGACATCGGCACGGCCAAGCCTACGGAAGAGGAGATGGAGGGGGTGCCCCACCATATGATCGACGTGGCAGAGCCGGAGGAAAACTGGTCTGCGGCCCGGTATGTGGAAGCGGCCACCCAGTGCGTAGAGGACATCTTCCGCCGGGGGAAGCGCCCCATCATCGTGGGCGGCACCGGCTTGTACATCGACTCCCTGGTCTCCGGACGAGGCTTTGCCGTTCAAAGCACTGGCTGGCGGCAGAAATTGCAGGCGCAAGCGGCAACGGAGGGTATCGAACCCCTCCGGGAGACCCTGAAGCAGGTAGACCCAGCGGCCTATGAGCGCATCCAGCCGGCAGATGAAAAACGCATCATCCGAGCGCTGGAGGTCTGGTACGAGACCGGCAAGACCATCACCCAACACAACCTGGAGACCCAGCAGCAGCCACCCCGCTACCAGGCGGTGACCATCGGTCTGAATTTCCAGGAGCGTCCCCAGCTGTGGCGGCGCATCGACCAGCGGGTGGATGAGATGATGGAGTTGGGGCTGGCGGAGGAAGTGAAAAACCTCTTAGCAAGCGGCGTCAGCCGGGATTGCACGGCCATGCAGGCCATCGGCTACAAGGAGCTGGCGGCGGCAGTGAGCGGTCAGGGCGACCTGGCGGCGGCGGTGGAGGAAGTGAAGCTGCGGACCCGGCAATATGCCAAGCGGCAGCTGACTTGGTTCCGCCGGAACAAGGCGACCCACTGGTATCTGTGGGGGTCAGAGCCAAATTTTGCGGACTGTCGACAATTTTCGACAGAAAAATTGGAGGAATATGGGTTATGATAGACGCGAGGACAAGCCCTTCCGTCTGTCATAGAGAGAAACGGCATTGTCCTGAATACGAATAGAGAAGGAAGTGCCAATTATGCAAAAGAACAGCAATCTACAGGACGTTTATCTGACCAACGTGAGCAAGAACCGGCTGAATGTGACCATGTTCCTGATGAACGGGTATCAGCTGCGCGGGGTCATCACCGGATTCGACGCCTTTACCGTGGTGCTCAACAGCGACGGGCGGCAGCAGGTGATCTACAAGCACGCTATCTCCACCATTGTGGCGGAACGTCCGGTGGATCTGAAGGATTATGAAGTCGGTGGAGGGCCTCGTATCCGTCCGTGACCTAGGAAAGGAATGAGACAAGGTTGAAACCGAGTAAATGGATTCCGAAGATCGTCATGGTCGCCTTCTTTATCGGCGCCATCCTCTATTTCGTCGGCTATGCCGTACAGACCTTCCGCAACGACATCACCACCGTCACCGTCTATGAGACCGGTGTGGAGGACTCCGTGGACACCACAGGCTTGGTGGTTCGGCAGGAGACGTTGCTGGAAGGCAGCGGCGAGCGGATGGAGGTGCTGCCGGCAGAGGGGGAATCGGTGGCCAAAGGCGAGGTCATCGCCCGGATCTACAAGGATCAGGCAGCACTGGAGCAGCATCAGACCCTGAAGGCCAAACAGACCGAGCGGGAAGCGCTGCAATACGTGCTGAGCCACTCCACTGAGTCCTCGGACACGGCGGAGCTGAGCAAGCGGGTCATCGCCTCCTTGGAATCCATTCGATCTACCGTGTTTCATGAGGATCTGTCCGACCTATCCGACCAGATCCAGTCGGTGAAGAACATGATCTACCGGCAGGATTATACTTACAAGGGCAGCGAAGCGGTGACCAAGGAGATCAACCAGCTGAGCAAGGAGATCAAGAAGCTGGAGAAGGAGGCAGGCAGCACAGTCTCTACCATCAAAGCCGAGCAGGCGGGGACGTTCTCCGCCATGGTGGATGGCTATGAGACAGTGCTGAACCCCTCCAAATTGTCCGGCCTGACTCCGGCGAAGCTGGATGAGCTGGTCAAGGATCGGCAGGAGGTCAAGGAAGGCAAGTATCTGGGTAAGATCATCACCGGCGGCAAGTGGTACTACGCGGTGACCATGAATGTGGCGGATGTGGAGCGGATGCATGAGGACATGACCGTGACTGTGCGCTTTGACAACGTGGCCGGCGAGCAGACCATGAAGGTGGAGACCATCGGGGACACCAAGGGCGACCAGAAGCAGGTCACCGTGGTCTTCTCCTCCACCCGCCACCTGACGGAGACCTCCCTGTTGCGGCAGCAGTCGGCGGCAGTCATCTACGAGAGCTACCGCGGCTTCCGGGTGCCCAAGGAAGCGCTGCGGATGGAAGAGGACAAGTACTACCTCTACCGGGTCAGCGGCGCACAGCTGCGGAAGGTAGAGGTGGAGATCCTGTGCCAGCTGGACGACTACTATGTGGTCTGGCAGGGCAAGTCCGTGGACAAGGACGGCAATTCGGTGCAGCAGAGCGCACTGGAGAAAGCAAAGCAGATTCGAGACGGCGACACCATCGTGGTGCGGGGGATGAACCTGTACGACGGAAAAGTGGTGGGCAGCCGTGCAAAGACATAAAGAGAAAGGCGGCGAATCAGCTATGACGTTAGCGGAACACATCCAAGAAGTACAGGCACGCATTGCCGCCGCGGCGGAAAAAGCCGGGCGGGACCCGTCCGAAGTGACCCTGGTGGCGGCCACCAAGGTGCAGACCTCGGAGACCATCCGGGCGGCCATCGCCGCAGGCATCACGGTCTGTGGGGAAAATCGTGCCCAGGAATTTACCCAGCACTGGCAGGACGGTGCCTATGAAGGGGCGAAGGTCCACTTCATCGGGCACCTGCAGAAGAACAAGCTCAAATACCTGGTGGGCAAAGTGGACATGATCGAGTCGGTGGACTCGGAGGAGCTCATCCGCCTGATCGACAAACGGGCCCAGAACCTGGGCATTGTCCAGGATATCCTCATTGAAGTCAACATCGGCGGCGAGGCCAGCAAATCCGGCGTGAAGCCGGAGGAGGTGGAGGCGCTGGTGGTTTTGGCGGCCTCTTTGCCCGGCGTGGAACCCAGAGGCTTGATGGCAATCCCCCCCGTGGCGCACGAGCCAGGGGCCAATCGAGCCGTTTTTGCCGCAATGCGACAGCTTTTTATTGACATAAAGGGGAAAACGTATAATAATAAAGTCAATATCGACTGCCTATCTATGGGAATGAGCGGCGATTTTGAAGATGCCATTGCGGAAGGGGCTACACAGGTTCGTGTGGGCACAGCGTTGTTCGGTGCTCGACCCGCCAATCGGGTGAACGGATAAGAGGGCGCCCCCTGCTCAGAGATAAAAAAGGAGGACACACCACAATGAGTTTAATGGATGAACTGAGACGTCTGGCACGCCCTTATGAAGACGAGGAAGAATACGAGGAAGATTTCGACCTGGAAGAGCCCTTTGTGGAGACAAAAGAAGAACGCAAGCCCCGCGGCAAGAAGCGGGAGGAGGACGACATGGAACGGGATTACGCAGATACCAGTCGGGATAAAGTGGTGAACATCAACACCACCACCCAGCTGCAGGTCGTGCTGGTCAAGCCGGAGAAATTCCAGGACGCCTCTGCCATCGCCGATCACCTTCGGGATAAGCGCACCGTGGTGCTCAACCTGGAGTCCGCCAACAAGGACGTTGCCCGTCGTATGGTGGACTTCCTGTCCGGCGCTGCCTATGCCCAGGAAGGCAAGATCAAAAAAGTGGCTGTGGCGACCTACATCATCACGCCCTACAATGTGGACATCATCGGCGACCTGATCGACGAACTGGAAAACAACGGGATGTACTTCTAATAGTGCATCGACCGCATAAAACGAAGCAGAACAAACCTTTTGGAAAGAAATATAGAACGGCGAAGGGGAAGAGAAAGACCCCCGGAGCGCCGAGAATAAAGGGGGATTATCCATGCTGACGCCGCAGGAAGTAGCAGAACACGGCTTTTCTAAATCCCGTATGGGCGGATACAACATGAAGGAAGTGGACGATTTTCTGGATGAACTGACCGCTGACTTCAGTGAGCTGTACAAAGAAAACTCCGTGTTGAAAGGGAAGATCAAAGTATTGGCGGAGAAGATCTCCGAATACCGTGAGACCGAGGACGCCATGCGCACCACCCTCCTTACGGCACAGAAGATGGCAAACTCCATGGTCGTGCAGGCGGAGGAAGAGAAGAAGCGGATGATCGCGGAGGCAGAACGTGCTGCCCTCCAGCGGAAAGCGGAAGTGGAACAGGAAGTGGCAGATGCTGAGTACCAGCTGAAGATGGCCAAGAACGCCACCGCTCAGTTCGTAGAACATATGCGGGAGCTGGTGAAGCAGGAGGCTTCCTTCCTGGATCAGCTGCCCGCCATCAAGGCCGAACCCATCCACCCCAAGAAGGCAGAGCCTGCCCCCGCGCCTGTGGAACCGGCAGCGGACAAAGCAGAGCAGGTTGAGACCAAGAGCGACGACTGCATCGACCAGATCCTCCAGGAGGAGGCTGGCGCCGAACAGGAACCGGCAGCGGTAGCTGCTGGCGAGGTAGTGGCGGAGATGGAGGAGACCGAAGGACATCGGATCGACTTCAGCAACCTGCAGTTCGGGAAAGATTACGAAATCAAATGACCTAACATCGGGAAAATGTCAGTTTTATTCATTTTTTCGAAGCCTGTCGGCCTATCTGGGCTGACAGGCTCATGATTGTTTACAGCTTATTACATGGGCGCATCCTGTGAAAGGTACGCCCCAGAAAGACACAGAAAAGAGGGGACTATAGTAACCATGGCTGATTACAACAAGACCATCAATCTGCCCAAGACCGACTTCCCCATGCGTGCCAAGCTGGCACAGCGGGAACCGGGTATGCTGGAAGAGATGAACCGCAAGGATCTGTACCGTAAGGTGATGGAACGGAACAAGGATAAGACTCCGTTCATTCTCCATGACGGCCCTCCCTATGCCAACGGCGACATTCACATTGGCACCGCCATGAACAAGATCCTCAAGGATATGATCATCCGCTACAAGAACATGACTGGCTGCTATGCTCCTTATGTTCCCGGCTGGGATACCCACGGTATGCCCATCGAGACCGCCATTCAGAAGAAGGGCGTCAAGCGCAACACCATGTCCGTGCCCGAATTCCGCGACAAGTGCCGGAACTTCGCCCTGGATTTCCTCAACCGTCAGCGGGAGCAGTTCCGCCGCCTGGGCGGCATCGGCGATTGGGAGCACCCCTATATCACCCTGAAGCCTGAGTTTGAAGCACAGCAGATCAAGGTGTTCGGCGCCATGGCCGAAAAGGGCTATATCTACCAGGGTCTGAAGCCCGTCTACTGGTGCCCCACCTGCGAGACCGCTCTGGCAGAAGCAGAAGTGGAATACGCAGACGACCCCGTCACCACCATCTATGTCAAGTTCAAGGTCCATGACGACAAGGGCAAGCTGGCACAGTACGGTGACCTGGATAAGATGTACTTCGTCATCTGGACCACCACCACTTGGACCCTGCCCGGCAACATGGCCATCTGCCTGAATCCCCAGCTGGAGTACTCCCTGGTCAAGGCCAACGGCGAGATCCTCATCATGGCCACCGACCTGGTGGGCAGCGTCATGAAGGACGCCGGCATCACCGAGTACGAGACCGTCGGCACCCTGTTCGGTGACGAGTTCGAATACATGAGCGCTTATCACCCCTTCATGAACCGGGATTCCCTCATCATCCTGGGTGACCACGTCACCCTGGACGCCGGTTCCGGCTGCGTTCACACCGCTCCCTCCTTCGGCCTGGACGACTTCTATGTGTGCCAGCGCTATGACGAGATCCCCACCGGCGTGGAGATGGAAGTCTCCGTCAACGCACAGGGGTTCCTGAACCAGTTTGCCGGCCCCTATGAAGGGCTGCATGTGACCAAGGCACATCCGGTCATCTTCAAGGATCTGGTGGACATGGGTGCCATCCTGTCCAGTGCGGATATCGTTCATAGCTATCCCCACTGCTGGCGCTGCAAGAAGCCCATCATCTTCCGTGCCACCCAGCAGTGGTTCGCCAGCGTGGATGCCATCAAGGATGCCGCTGTGGAAGCCTGCGACGACATCACTTGGAAGCCCGAATGGGGCAAGGAACGGATGATCTCCATGATCCGCGAACGTTCCGATTGGTGCATCTCCCGTCAGCGTACTTGGGGCGTGCCCATCCCCATCTTCTTCTGCAAGGACTGCGGCAAGCCCTACTGCACGCCGGAATCCATCGAAAAGATTTCTGAGATCTTCGGCGCTGAAGGCTCCAACGCCTGGTGGGCGAAGGAAGCGGAGGAACTGATGCCGGAAGGCGCTGCCTGCGAATGTGGCTGCAAGGAATTCACCAAGGAGACCGACATCATGGACGTCTGGTTCGATTCCGGCTCCACCTGGGCTGCCGTCTGCGACCACAATCCGGAACATCCTGAACTGGTCTATCCCACCGACCTGTACCTGGAAGGCGGCGACCAGTATCGCGGCTGGTTCCAGTCCTCTATGCTCACCTCTATTGCCGCCCGTGGTGTGGCACCCTATAAGCACATCATCACCCACGGCTGGACCGTTGACGGCCAGGGCAAGGCAATGCACAAGTCCTTGGGCAACACCGTCGCCCCGCAGGACATCATCAAGGACTACGGCGCTGACATCCTCCGTCTGTGGGTTTCCTCCAGCGACTACACTCAGGATATGCGCATCTCCAAGCCCATCCTGAAGCAGCTGTCTGACGCCTACCTGAAGATCCGCAACACCTGCCGTTATATCCTGGGCAACCTGACCGGGTTCGACCTGGCTGCCGACCTGGTGGAGTACAAGGATCTGATGGAACTGGATCAGTGGGCATTGGATGCCACCAACCGCCTGGTGGAAGCTGCCCGTGCCGGTTATGATAACTACGACTTCCACAACGTCTATCGTGCCGTGTACAACTTCTGCGTGGTGGATATGTCCAACTTCTATCTGGACATCATCAAGGATCGCCTGTACTGCTCCGCCGTCGGCTCCTATGAACGCCGCAGCGCTCAGACCGCCATCTATCGCATCCTGGATACCCTGGTGCGGGTCATCAGCCCCATCCTGGTGTTCACCAGCGACGAGATCTGGCAGGTCATGCCTCACGAGGCTTCCGACAATGCCGAGAGCGTCCTGCTCAACGACATTCCCGAAGTCAATCCGGAATGGAAGCTCAGCGAAGAAAAGGCCGCCTATTGGGCCAACATCATGGCGTTCCGCGGCGTCGTGAACCTGGCACTGGAAAAGGCTCGTGCCGCAAAGGTCTGCAAGAAGTCTACCGACGCCAAGGTGACCCTGTACCTGGACGAAAAGGCACAGGCTGTCTATGAGACCCTCAAGGACGCTGACCTGGAACAGCTCTTCATCGTCTCCAAGGTGGACGTCTCCACCGAAGCCGCTCCCGCTGACGCTGTCACCGGCGAAGCAGTGGAAGGTCTGGCTGTCACCGTGGCGGTGAATGAAGACCCCAAGTGCCCCCGCTGCTGGCTCCATCACGCCGACATCGGTCAGGATGCAGAGCATCCCGAACTGTGCCCCCGCTGCGCCGCAGTGGTCAAGGCCATGCACCTGGACGTGTAATGCAAGTGAAATAAGACTAAACCGCCGGAAGTGTTGCGCTTCCGGCGGTTTTTTGTTGTGCTGGATAGGAAAACATGATAAACTAAACGTGGTATACCTAATTGCAAGAGAGGGATCAGACACCATGGAGTATCAAGCCGGAACATTTGACATCGCAGTCATCGGCGCCGGTCACGCTGGCATCGAAGCGGCGTTGGCCGGGGCGCGATTGGGCTGCCGCACCCTGTGTTTTACCGTCAATCTGGACGCAGTGGGCAATATGCCCTGCAACCCCGCCATCGGCGGCACCGGAAAGGGGCAGTTGGTGCGGGAGCTGGACGCTTTGGGCGGCGAGATGGCGCGCGCGGCAGACAAAGCCTGCATCCAGTACCGGCTGCTCAACCGGGGCAAAGGCCCTGCCGTCCACTCCCTCCGTGCTCAGGCCGACCGGCGGAAGTATCAGGAGGTCATGAAGCACACCCTGGAACAGACGGAAAACCTGTTCGTCCGGCAGGCGGAAGTGGTGGAAGTGCGGGTGGATGACAGCGGCGCGGTCTGCGCCGTGGTCACGGCTACCGGTGCGGTCTACCAGGTCAAAGCAGTGGTGGTGGCCACGGGCACCTATCTGGGGGGACGCACCATCGTAGGCGACGTGTTCCGAGACTCCGGCCCCGACGGGCTCCAGGCGGCGTTGGAGCTGACCAGCTGTCTGGAAAAGCTGGGCGTCACCATCCGCCGGTTCAAGACCGGTACGCCCCCTCGTGTCAACGCCCGCAGCGTGGATTTTTCCAAGATGGAGCTGCAAGAGGGCGACCTGGAACCGGTGCCCTTCTCCTTCTCCACGGAAAAAACGCCGGAAAATCAGGCGGTCTGCTATCTGACCTACACCAACGAGGAGACCCATGCGGTGATTCGAGCAAATTTGGATCGCTCCCCGCTGTATAATGGCGCCATCGAGTCCACCGGCCCCCGGTACTGCCCCTCCATCGAGACCAAGATCGTCCGGTTCGCCGACAAAAAGCGGCACCAGCTCTTCGTGGAACCCATGGGGCTGAACACGGAAGAGCTGTACATCCAGGGCTTCTCCTCCTCCATGCCGGAGGATGTCCAGGTGCGGATGCTCCACAGCATCCCCGGTTTGGAGCACGCGGAGATGACCCGTGTGGCCTACGCCATCGAATACGACTGCGTGGACCCCACCGAGCTGCTGCCCACCTTGGAACACAAGAAAATCCCCGGCCTGTACGGCGCAGGCCAGTTCAACGGCTCCTCCGGCTACGAGGAAGCGGCGGTGCAGGGCTTTGTGGCAGGCGTCAACGCTGCGTTGAAGCTGTTGGGGCGGGAACCGATGATCCTGCGGCGCGATCAAGGCTACATCGGCGTGCTCATCGACGACCTGGTGACCAAGGGCACCAACGAACCCTACCGCATGATGACCAGCCGCACCGAGTACCGCCTGCTCCAGCGGCAGGACAACGCCGACCGGCGCTTGACCCCCATCGGCTATCACATCGGCCTAGTCAGCCGGGAACGTTACGAGGCAGTCCAGGCCAAATATCAGGCCGTCGAAAAGGAGTGCCAGCGCCTGGAGCACAGCGGCACCCCGGCCACCGACGCCCTCAACGAGATGCTCACCAGCCACGGCGAACCTGCCGCACGGCACGCGGTGAAGCTGGCCGACCTGCTCCGCCGTCCCCGCATCTCCTACGCTGACCTGGCGCCCTTCGACCCGGAGCGGCCGGAGCTGGATCGACTGGTCACCGAGCAGGTGGAAATCCAGCTGAAATATCAGGGCTATATCGCCCGTCAGATGCGGCAGGTGGAGGAGTTCCGGCGGATGGAATCCCACTTGCTGCCGGAAAACTTGGACTACGACAACCTGGCAGGTCTGCGCCTGGAGGCGCGGGAGAAGCTGAAGGCCATCCGACCCCTAAACCTGGGGCAGGCGGGACGCATCTCCGGCGTGAGCCCGGCGGACTTGACGGCGTTGATGATCTATTTGGAACAGACACCGAAGAAAGAACAGGAGGAAAACACATGAAAACCAATCAGAAAATGACCCTGCGCCGCCTCGGCGCTCTGCTGCTGGCACTGGCTATGACCTTTGCCCTGGCAGGCTGCGGCAGCAAGACCTTTGACGCATCCGGCTACGTGGACGCCAGCATGAAGCAGGTCACCACGGGCGACACCAAAGCGCTGGAAGCCTACAAAGGCCAGGCTGTGGTGACCACGGCAGAGGATTACGACAAAGAGCTGCAGGACATGGTCGAGAGCATCACCGGCAGCATGGAATTGAGCGAGAGCAACCTGACCCTGGTGAAGGACTTGGTGAAGGAGCTGTTAGGCAGCGCGTATTATGAGGTGGGGGAAGCCACCGAGCAGGACGACGGCAGCTTTGAAGTGCCCCTGACCATCAAGCCCTTGCAGCTGAACATCGCCGACGCGGTCACCGAGTGGATCAAGACCCTGGACGCGGACAAGATCAACGATATGGACGCCCTCTATGGGGAGATCTTCCAGATGATGCGGGACGCCGTGGCCAAGAAGGAGTATGGCGCGGAGAAGAGCTATACCCTGACCGTGGCGAAAAATGACGACGGCCTCTATGATGTGACCAATGACGGGCTGGATCAGATCGGGGAAGATATGTTCACCACCGACCTGGATAGCCTGATGGGCTAAAAAACTGTAAAGTGAATTTCCTTGCGTGATGGGAAAAAACTCCCCTGAAAAAGGCGTTTTTAGGGGAGTGGCAGACGATAGTATACAGATGTCAGACGGGAAAAGCGTTGAAATCAACGCTTTTTCTGGTGGTTGCATTGACAGGTATCAACCAGATGCATCGCCTTGGAAATGATATACAAAATTTGCAAAACCCCTTGCAATTAAAATGGAAATTTACTATAATAACAATGTACAGAATCACCAGACCCGCGGCGTTTGCCGCAGGTTGTCTGAGATACACTTATGAATGGAGAATGCTTATGCGGAAAAAAGTGAGGAAATCTTTGGCATTCCTGCTGGCATTGGCACTTGTCGTGTCGGTGATGAGCGGTCTCGGCCTTTCCGTGTCTGCGGATGACGCTCAAAATGAGTCTGTCGTAACAGAGACGGAAGGCGAACCTGCTGAGGAGAAGCCGAAGGTGAAAGAGAGCACCCCCGCAGAAGGGGGAAAAGAGGAAAAAGACGCCGACCCGGATGCCGAAGCCGTCCCGGAAGAGAAAAAGGACGAGCAGAAGGCAGAAGGGGAGGGGAGTGGTGACGCTGTGAAGGACACCACTGCCGATTCCAACGGCCAGCAGAAGGACGAGTCTCAGGCAAAGCCTGCTGCGGAAGAGCCTGCGGAACCGGAAGAAGAACCGGCAGCCTCTTACCTGAGCACCCTGAGCGTAGAGGAATTGTACGCTTATCTGACCAAGCTGGACGACAACAATTTCGCCGCTGCTTGGCAGGAACTGACCGACAGCCAGAAGGCGGATTATAACGCATATGTTCTGAAAATGGCCTTTGGCGACAATAAAGCTACCACTTCTTATGAAGGTGGCGCTGGTGCCAAGGCGATGACTCAGGCAGCAGGTCTGGTAGAATCTGCGGCAGTTTCTAGCTCCTCCTTGCTCCGGAAGTCTCCGGCCAGAGCGGCAAAAGAAGCTGCAACACAGTTGGTAACTGAGAGCAAGGAACCGGCGGATGGTTTGGTCATGAAGAAGACCATTTCAAAGGATACTGCTGATACTGCTGATACGAAGTATACGATCAAGCTGGAATCCTATGCTACCGGCAGTGAGACAACGACACCCGTCAAGACTTCAAAGCCCTGCGATATTGTTCTGGTGCTGGATCAGTCTGGTAGTATGGATGATAATATGAAGAAAGTTACCTTTATTGATAAGGCATTTAGTGCGGGCGCTAAGAATATCACCGCATATAAGTATAATAGTAGTCTCTATGTAAAGGCGAATACAGTAGATAGTGAACAGCCTGTTCATATTGCAGTAAACTTGAAGCGAAATGTTTTAAAGTCGGAAGAAATTACGACATATAAAAAGGTGAGCAATAGTTTGGGTGATTGGTATTATAGTAGCGCCACAGATTACTATTACTTAGTGGATGGAGAGTACTGCAAGGTAACGAAGTATGATTACGATTATTCTAAATGGCAGTACTATCTAGAATATAAAAAGAAAAATGAAGATAATGTCCAGCGCAGAAACCTTGGTAATAATGAGAACTCAAGGTTGACACTCTATGAGGAAAGCAAAACTACCAACAATGTGTATGAGTATGTTTATACTTACACAGATGTTGATGGAAATGAGCGGAAAGTAACGATTGAGGGGAATGATAGCACTATTCCCACTGAAACAACGCATCCGGAGTTCTTTGCAGGTACTACGGATAAAAAATTGTATTATAGTGAAGCACAGCCAACAAATGAAAAAGAGAAAAAGCTGGAAGCATTGAAAAAGGCTGCTAGGAGCTTTATCACATCTGTAGAAAATGATAAAGATGGTGAGGGCAATGTCATTGACCACAATATTGCGGTTGTTGGCTTCTCGTCTGAATGGTACACTAGTTTTGGCCAGAAGCATTATTGCTATAACACAGAAATTTTGACTGGCGTGCAGTTAACTGATAACGGTAAAAATGGCGCTGAATACTATAAGAACAAAGGTAACTATAGCGCTGCTAAGGGAACTGCATTACAAAGCGTCAAAACGGATACAGGAAAAAATTCTATTGCAAATGCAATCAATGCATTGACGGCGGATGGCGCAACACAGACCGACCATGGTATTATCATGGCAAGTGATATTTTTGCTGCGCAGACGGATGCAAGGAAAGCGCAGTATGAAGGCGGAGACCGCAATAAGGTCGTTATTGTGTTTACCGATGGCTCGCCTACTAGCGAGAGCGATTTTGAACCCAATGTCGCGAATGCTGCTATCACAAAAGCAAAGGAATTGAAGAATGGCGGTGCAACCGTCTATACCATCGGTATCTTTGACGGCGCTGATGCAACAAAGGAAGCTGGCGCAGATGGCACAACCCGAGAAAATACCTTTATGCACTACGTCTCCTCCAACTATCCCAACGCGTCCAGCATGACGAGCGGTGGCACCAAGGCCAAAGACGGCTACTATCTGTCCGCAACCAACAGCAGTGAGCTGAGTCAGATTTTCCAGTCGATTTCCCAGAACATCCATGGTTCTACCACATCGGTGCAGTTGGATGCAACCACGCAGAACATCGACAAAATGAGCAAGGACTTCCAGTTCCGCAGTGACCTGTCGACGGAAGAGATTAAGAATAGCATCAAGGTTTACACTGTGCCTTACACTGGCAGGGTGAATGGTGTAGATACCTTTAATGAAGAAGACAAGACTGACCTTGATAATGCTGGAATCGAAGTAAGAGGTGACCAAGTAACAGTAACTGGTTACAGTTATAAGGATGAGTACATTGCTACAGTTAAGAATGAACCTCAAGGCACTAAGCTGGTGATCGAAATTCCTGCCGAATACAAGAACGACGCCTGGTTCGGCGGCAACGACATTGAATCCAACGATATTGGTTCTGGTATCTATAATGGTGGCTCTTGCTATGGCACCTTTGAAGTTCCCAAGGTCAACCGCGCGATCGACTACAAGATCGCGGCAAAAAACCAGACCATCTATGTGACCAATCCGGCTAACCTGCAAGAGTTGTTGGATTATGCAGTAAAGGATTCTAAGACCTATAAGCCCAATGGCACCAACAACAAATATGTTGACATCACCTACACCTTGAAAAAGGGTGATACGGTAATTGGTACTTACGAAATCAAACGTGGTAAAAACACCGGCACCTGGAAACCGGCAGAAGGCCAGGCCTGGGATCCTGCTCTGGAAGATTGCACCACTTACACTTGGACTTGCACCGTGACGCCGAATGGGTCGGACGGAAAGTCTCTGGGCGTTGCTGGTACGGGCCATGATGCGGCAGTAGAAACCACGTTTGAAGGTGACAAGGCTAAACAGGGCACCGTCCACGTCCTTTATCCCACAGTGAGCGCAAGAGATGAGTTCATCTATTGGGGTGAAACGAAAAAGCCTGATACCCTGATTACCGTTGCGAATGATTGGACTGACCAGGATAACTCTCATGGTAAGCCTAATTTGATTGGAGATAAGCCGACGATTACCAAGGAAGCTGAATTCAAGGCTGGCGAAAATAATAATACTCCCTCCAAGGACAGCGATTACAATGTGATTGCAAAGATTGGCGAGAAGGATATTACTAAGTTGCTCCGCGATCATAATCGGATTGTATCTAATCCGCAAGCGCACGATAGTTGCGATGACACTTCTGTTGTTGGTAAGAAAGTAACTGATAAGGACTTCCGCATCCACGTAAAAGTCAAGAAGCTGACCGTCAAAAAGATTGTCGACGGCAACATGGGCGACACCAATCAGGACTTTACCTTCAATGGCGTCAAGATTTACGACGATAGTAAGAATGAAGTAAAGAACGAGTTCACGTTGAAGCATAACAAGAGCAAGACCTTCAAGCTGAAGGTAAATGAAAATGACGATGTTTCTATCAGTGAAACTTCTGTTGCTGGCTATAAAACTTCTTATAAAGTTGGCGATGTTAGCACGAATGGTTACGAATATAACTACGGCAAGGTCACCAAAGACCGCCCCGACGAAGTAACCGTAACCTACACCAACAAAAAGCAGATCACCCCCCCCAACGGCATCATCACCACCATCGCCCCCTACGCAATCATGGTCGTCCTTGCCGCTGGTGCAGGCGTGTACTTCGTGTACAGCCGCCGCAGACACAACGGCTGATGGCAGCGAAGAGCATGGCGGAGATCGCGGAGTGGTTGAAGGGACTGAAGTTCCGCAAGACCATCTTCGGCGGAGTCGATGAGGCGAACGTCTGGCACAAGCTGGACGAACTGCAAG
Organism: uncultured Oscillospiraceae bacterium; assembly: GCA_934597165.1. GTDB lineage: Bacteria > Bacillota > Clostridia > Oscillospirales > Oscillospiraceae > Onthomonas. The sequence goes on along the minus strand of CAKTQP010000009.1, from coordinate 9,247 downwards.
CCCAGTATCAATCCGCCTTCGACGCCCAGGCCGAGCGTTACCAAGCCCTCCTGGATGAGCGCGACGCAGAGATTCGCCGCCTGAAAGGGGAACGGTGACCTATGGGCATCGGAAAGCACACCAAACCAACCAAAACCCGTCCCAGTCGGGGTCGCAAGACCCCGACGGACGGAGTACCCCAGGCGCTGACCCCAGAGCAGGTCATCGCCGCCCGTCGCAAGCAGCTGCGGAACCGAAGGGACGTCACATCCTTCCTCCAGCGGCTGGTCATCATGGTGCTCATGCTGTGGGTGCTGTTTGGCTTCGTCTTCGGACTCACCCCCATGCCAAACGGCGATATGTCCCCCCGCCTCAGCGCCGGCGACTTGATGCTCTACTACCGCATGGCCTCCACCTGGCACACCCAGGACATCGCCGTGCTGGAAAAGGATGGAACCCAGTATACCGCCCGTATCGTCGCCCAGCCGGGTGATACGGTGGAGATCACGAAGGAAGCCACCTTGAAGATCAATGATAGTGTCGTGCTGGAGAACGACATCTATTATAGTACCCCCCGATACGATGAAAACGTGACCTATCCAGTGACGCTGGCGGACGACGAGTATTTCGTGCTGTGCGACTACCGCGAGGGAGCGAAGGACAGCAGATATTACGGACCGGTGCGTCGGAGTGAGCTGAAAGGGAAAGTGATCACCGTCCTGCGCCGTTCCAACCTGTAAGGGTGAGAGCGGCAGGAGAAAGGTTATTATAAGGCGCCCGTGCAAAGCATCATGGACGGGGGACGCCTTGTGGTAATAGAAGTGATCCCAGCCTGACCGCGTGAGGGAGCGGATGGGGTTGGGAGACGCGTTGAATGGAAAAAATTGCGATTTTGAATGGAAAGGATGAATGAACAATGTTAAAGAAGACGATCCGTCGCCTGGGTGCATTGGCGATGGTTCTGGCAATGGCAGTCTCTGTCTTTGCTGTTAATGCTTCTGCAGCTGTGACGAACCCCAAGATCACGAAGACCGTTGATGCTACAGATAATGTAAAGGCTCCCGCAACTTCCTTCAATTTTACTATTGCGAATGCTGAAGGTGCGAATGGCGTTGTAGCTACCCTGGATGACGGTACTCCCGTTTATGAAGGTAAAACTGGCGGCGTAACATTTATGGATGGGAAGACGACTGGTACTATTACATTTGATGCAGCCGGTGCCCTGAGCAAAAGCGCTGATCTGAAGTTTGATACTGACAAGTTCCCCAGGCCTGGTGTTTATGCTTATACTATCAGTGAAGTTGTTCCTGAAGATAAGTATGATGGCATGAGCTATAATCCGCAGACTAAGACTCTGTACGTCTATGTTGTAAACGGCACTAATGGTAAGCTGGTAGTTGATGGTTGCGAATTCCTTAAGGAAAAAGCAAAGGGCGACGGCGTGTTTACTAATACTTACACCACCCAAAAACTGAAGGTTATCAAGAAAATCACTGGTACTCAGGGTGTGCTGGGCGATAAATTCAAATTCCAGGTAACTGTAACTGGTGCTAATGACGAACAGTACACGATGATTATTCCCAACGGTAATGGCGGCACTACCACAGTGACCTTGACTTCTGACAAACCGTCTGCTGAGTTTGAGTTGAGTGGCGATCAGTATGCTACGATTTATGGCTTGTCTGCAAATGATACTTTTACTGTGACAGAAACTACTGCAAACAGTGCTGGTTACAAGACTACTTATGGTGTTGCTGCTGGCATTACTGATGGCGACGTCACGGTTACCAATACGGCTTCCATCAGTGATGAGAAGATGGGCACTACTGATAAAACTGCTACTGTCCGTAACGATAAGTCTCCTTCCACCCCTACCGGCGTCATCATGACCATCGCTCCTTATGCTCTGATGGTCGTCCTGGCTGGCGCATTCGCAGTGGTCTTCCTGAGCCGCCGCAACCGCGCTGAATAATTCAGACGAATGAAACAACACCTCCGTGACTGTTTCGGAAATAGAACGGAAGTGTGTGAAGTACATCTTTTAAACTAACTCTCCCCACGCACCACCCCACCGGGTCCCACAGCTCTGATGCAAGCTCAGCCCGGTGCGGTCGGTGGGGGAGCAGTCCCACCCTCCTCTCCTCCCTTTGGCCCTCGCCGGAGGGGGGAGGGGAGAGACCCACGCGAAGAAGAGAGGAAAAAACGGTTTGGAATTCGCGGCAAAACTGGCAAGGGGAGCGGACAAAGTGCTCAGCCTCATCGCTGTCCTCATGATCCTCCTCCTCCTCTGCTACGGCGGTTACTCCCTCTGGGACACCGCCATGCTCTACAAAGGCGCCTTCAACTCCAGTGACCTTCTCCAGTATAAGCCCTCAGCGGACGACCCGGAGAGCCTCACCTTTGAAGAGCTGCTGAAACTCAATCCCGACGTCTGCGCCTGGATCACCGTGGACGATACCCATATCGACTACCCGGTGGTACAAGGGGAGGATGACATGGAGTACATCAACAAGGATGTGCAGGGCGAGTTCGCTTTCTCCGGCGCCATCTTCCTGTCCTGCTTGAACAAACGGGATTTCTCTGACAGCTACAACCTCTTATATGGCCATCATATGGATGGGGGCGCCATGTTCGGGGATGTGGTGGAGTTCCAGGACAAGAGCTACTTCGACAGCCACGAGACAGGCACCCTCTATCTGCCTGGCAAAGCCATACCCATCACCTTTTTTGCTTGCGTGAGTACTGACGCCTTTGACAGCGTCATATACCACCCCGACGCACAGCCCGCAGGGGATGTGACGACCCTCCTGAACCATATTCAGGGCACGGCCGTGCAGTACCGAGATATCGGAGTCACGGCGAAAGATCAGATTATCGGTTTGTCAACCTGTTCCGAAGCGGTAACCAATGGCCGTGTTGTGTTGTTCGGGCGGCTGGACAAATAAGATCCAAGCACAAGAAGGAGGTGCCGAAGGACACCATGAATCAAAAGAAAACGAGATTCCGTAAACTGCTGCTCCTTCCACTGCTGATTGCAGTCCTGCTGTTCCCCACGCAGGCCCTTGCGGCATACAGCTGTACGGTACAGCTGCCGGTGGAAGTGAAGACCATCACCAAGACCGAAGACGCTGAGATCCCCACTGGGGAGGTCTACACCGTCGTCCTGACAGCCGAAGACGGTGCGCCCCTGCCGGAAGTGACCCAGCTGACGGTGACCGATAACGGTACCGTCGAGTTCGGCCCCATCACCTACACCAAACCGGGCGATTACGTCTACACGGTGTACCAGGATGTGGGCGAGACGGAGTTCTACACCTATGACCGGACGGTCTACACGGTGACGGTACGGGTCGTGAACGACGACAACGGCGGTCTGAAGGCGGAGATCTGGGCCATCCGGGACGATGAGACGGAGAAGATGGAGAACGTCATCTTTACCAACGTCTACACCCCGGAGGAAGAACCGGAACCCGACGGCAGCAGCTCTGCGTCCACCTCTGCAACCCCGGTCAAGAAGACCAACACCCCCAAAACGGGTGACAGCGCAAACCTCACCCTCTGGACTTGCCTCCTGGCCGCCTCTGCTCTGGGTATCATCACCCTCCTGGCAGCCCTCATGAAGCGCAAGCAGAAGTAAGTCGCGCGTCTGAATGGCCTTCCAGTCCCTCAGCGGCGAATGCCCTTCCCGACAAAGAGAGAAAACAACAGCACCACAGAGTCGTGGTGCTGTTGTTTTTTGCTTTTTTCGGTTGTTTCGCTGTCAGTCCAGCCGGATAGAACTGCTCTTGGTCTGCTCCAGCGGGTAGCAAATTTGGTTTTCCGCCACCAATACCGGCACACAGTCCTCGCCCACGTCGATGATGGAATAGCTGCAGTTGTACGGCACCCCACCCCGCCAGAAAAAGCCCTCCGGCGGGTCGATGGCGTTGAGCATAGCGGTGATGGCGCCGCCGTGGGAGGCCAGCAGGATGGTCTTGTCCGCCAGGTCTTTCCGGTGGCACAGGTCGAACAGATAGTCCGCCATCCGCTTGGACAATTCTTCAAAGGACTCGCCGCCCTCCGGTGCCTGGTAGCGTTCCGCGTGGCAGATGAAGTCCACCAGGTTCTGATTCAGCGTCCCCCCCGGCCCAGAGTTGGCCGTGACGCCTTCGTAGACGCCGAACGCCATTTCGATGAGCCGCGGTTCCACGTACAGCGGTACGTCCCGCCCCGCCAGTACCAGCTCCGCCGTCTGGCGTGCCCGGCAGAGGGGGGACGTGAAGGCCAGGTCGAAGGGGATGTCTGCCAACCCCTCGCCGGTCAGCTCTGCCAGCAGGATGCCCTTGTCGTTCAGAGGTATGTCACTCTGACCCTGAAAACGGCGCTGGACATTCCAGCTGGTCTCACCATGTCGTAAAGCATAAAGTCTCATTGGCATACCTCCTAGATAGAATAAAATGTTGGGATAAGTGCGTAAAAATCTCAGAATTTCGCTCCGCCGAACTCGGACAAGACCAACGATTTGTTCTTGTCCTGCACCCACTTGATGGACCAGGGTGCGGAGAACAGGAGCAGCTTGTTGCCCTGGTAGTCCTCCACCAGCTTGATGTCCTGACCGTTGCCAATGACCAAGTCATCGTCCAGGTTGCCGTCGAAGGCGTCCACCCAGCGGAGGTACTCGTAGGGCAGGTTGTCCATGATGATGTCCACCTTGTACTCGTTCTTCAGGCGGTACTCGAACACGTCAAATTGCAGCGTGCCCACGCAGCCCACGATGACCTCTTCCATACCGGCGTAGGGGATCTTGAAGATCTGGATGCCGCCCTCCTGAGCGATCTGCTCGGTGCCCTTGATGAACTGCTTCCGCTTCAGGGTGTCCTTGGGACGTACCCGGCGGAAATGCTCCGGCGCAAAGGTGGGGATGGGGTCAAATTGGAAGGACTTGCCCGGGGCGCACAGCGTGTCGCCGATGGAGAACATACCGGGGTCGAACACGCCGATGATGTCGCCGGCGTAGGCTTCTTCGATGATCTCACGATCCGCCGCCATCATCTGCTGAGGACGGGAGAGCTTCACCTTGCGGTTCTGCTGCACCAGATACACTTCCTTGTCCGCGTCAAACCGGCCGGAGCACACACGGACGAAGGCGATGCGGTCCCGGTGGGCCTTGTTCATGTTGGCCTGGATTTTGAACACGAAGCCGGAGAAGTCATCGTCAAAGGCGTCCACCACCTGGTCGCCGGCCTTGCGGGACAGAGGCGGGGTGGTCATGCGCAGGAACTCCTCCAGGAAGGGTTCCACGCCGAAGTTGGTCAGAGCGGAACCGAAGAAGACAGGGGAGAGCTTGCCGTGACGGACGCGCTCCATGTCAAATTCCGCGCCAGCGCCTTCCAGCAGTTCAATCTCGTCGGCCAGCTGGTCCCGGCGGGCTTGTCCGATCAGTTCCACCAGCTTGGGGTCGTCCAGCTCCACCTGGGTGGCCTCGGCGGCCTTGGCGTTGGTGTTGCTGGTGAAGTGGATGATCTTCTTGCCAGCCCGGTCGTACACGCCCTTGAACTCCTTGCCGCAGCCGATGGGCCAGTTCATGGGGCAGGTCTCCACGCCCAGCTCGGCCTCGATCTCTTCGCACAGCTCGAAGGGGTCACGGGCTTCTCGGTCCATCTTGTTGATGAAGGTGAAGATGGGGATGTCCCGCAGGGCGCAGACCTTGAACAGCTTCCGGGTCTGGGCTTCCACGCCCTTGGCGCCATCGATGACCATGACGGCGGAGTCTGCTGCCATGAGGGTGCGGTAGGTGTCCTCGGAGAAGTCCTGATGGCCGGGGGTGTCCAGGATGTTGATGCAGAAGCCCTCGTACTGGAACTGGAGGACGGAGGAGGTGACGGAGATACCACGCTGCTTTTCAATCTCCATCCAGTCGGACACGGCGGCACGGGCGTTCTTCTTGCCCTTGACCACGCCGGCCTGGTTGATGGCTCCGCCGTAGAGCAGGAACTTTTCCGTCAGGGTGGTCTTACCGGCGTCCGGGTGGGAGATGATGGCAAAGGTGCGCCGGCGGTTGATTTCGGAAGCGTATTTAGACATTGGAATTCCTCCAAACGATCAGATTGAATTTCTTGCCGGCGTGCCAGGAGAACACCAGCCAAACCCTGCCGGCAGGTGGGGGTTGGTGTGGATTTGACAAAGGATAGCCTGCCCAAATGGCCCATTCTGAGCAGAACGGAGAAGAAATTCTCACCCGGCCAGAAAAAAGGGCAGATATATTTATTATACTTCCCAAAGGGGAAAAAAGCAAGGACAAGGGTATCCCTTCCAATCAGGGATACCCTTGCTCCGTTTATCTTCGCCGGTATTTATTCCTGGTGGCAATGCCGCCACGAATATGCCGTTCCGCTTTGTTCTCCTCCAAAATCTCCTTCACCTGACGATACAGGCCGGGATTGATGGCAGGCAGCCGCTCCTGGAGGTCCTTGTGTACCGTGCTCTTGGATACCCCGAAGGCTTTGGCGGCACTGCGTACCGTGGAACGGTGTTCAATCATGTATAAGGCCAAATCCTTGGCGCGGGCTTCGATCGTCCCTTTCAATGGCAACCACTCCATCCTTTGGAGCCGGTTTTTTCCCGGCTGTTGGAATGTATGCGGGAATGGGACGGGATAGACCGGTCGGAAGGAAACTTTTTTCGGAAACACCCTTGACTTTGCAACAGTTGTAGAGTTTATAATAAGCGCAACCAGTCAAAAGGAGGCGCAAGCCCATGGAAAAGAACTTAACCACAGGAAGTGTGTTCAAAAATATCGTGTTTTTCTCCCTGCCCTATCTGCTATCTTATTTCCTACAGACGTTATACGGCATGGCTGACCTGTTCATCATCGGCCAGTTCGAGGGGACGGCCAGCACTACTGCGGTCTCCATCGGCTCCCAGGTCATGCATATGCTCACTGTCATGATCGTAGGCCTGGCCATGGGATCCACCGTCAGCATCGGGCAGTCGGTGGGTGCCAACGACAGAAAGCGTGCCGCTGTCCACATCGGCAACACGGTCACCCTGTTCCTCTCCCTGTCTGTGGTGCTCACGGTGGTGCTGCTCCTGTTGGTGCATCCTATCGTGAACATCATGTCCACTCCCGCCGAGGCGGTCTCCGGTACGGCGGCTTACCTGACCATCTGCTTCATTGGCATCCCCTTTATCACCGCCTACAACATCATCAGCTCCATCTTCCGCGGCCTGGGCGACTCCAAAAGCCCCATGTACTTCATCGCTGTGGCCTGCGTCGCCAATATCGGTCTGGACTACCTGTTCATGGGCGCTCTGCATATGGGGCCTGCCGGTGCCGCTCTGGGCACGACGCTGGCGCAGGCGGTCAGCGTGGTGTTTGCCCTGGTGGTCATCCTGAGACGGGAGTCTGGTATCTCGGTGGACAAGTCCCACTTTAAGCCCAAAAAGCCGGTGATGGGCAACATCCTGAAGATCGGCATCCCCATCGCCGTTCAGGACGGGCTCATCCAGGTGGCCTTCGTTATCATCACCATCATCGCCAACCGCCGTGGCCTGACGGATGCCGCCGCGGTGGGCATTGTAGAGAAGATCATCAGCTTTGTCTTCCTGGTGCCTTCCTCCTTGCTCTCCACTGTCTCCGCACTGGGGGCGCAGAATATTGGCGCTCACAAGCCGGAACGGGCGGTGGCTACGTTGCGTTACGCTATCTTCATTGCGGTGGGCTTTGGGCTTATCGTCTCCGGTCTGGTGCAGGTCGTTGCCGAACCGGTGGTGGGGCTGTTCACCAGCGACAGCGCGGTGCAGGTGGCTGGCGGTCAGTATTTCCGCGGGTACATTTGGGACTGCATCTTTGCCGGTATCCACTTTAGCTTCAGCGGCTATTTCTGCGCCTGTGAGAAGTCCATCCTCTCTTTCCTGCACAACATCATCGCCATTGCCCTGGTGCGTATCCCTGGCGTTTACCTGACCTCCAAGCTGTTCCCCACTACCCTATTCCCCATGGGGCTGGCTACGGCCACGGGGTCGCTGCTGTCGGTCATCATCTGCGTGATCGCCTTTGTGGTGCTCACCCGTCACGGGAAGCGGACACAGGAGGGAGGACTGGCCCATGGATAAGCCCAAGCTGTTTCAGATTGGCGACGTGGCCAAGCTCTTCCACCTGAGCGTCAGCAGCCTGCGCCACTACGAGAATGTGGGGCTGCTGACTCCGGAGTACATTGCGCCGGACACCGGTTATCGCTACTACAGCCCCCGGCAGTTTGAAGCCTTGAACACCATCCGGTACCTGCGGGCGCTGGATATGCCCTTGGCGGAGATCGCGGACTTTTTGCAGAACAAGGACGTGGATAAGATCGAGGAGAAGCTCCGCCACCAAAAAGAGGTGGTCATGGAGAAGCAGCGGGAGCTGCAACGCATCGAGCGGAAGATCGACAACCGCCTGCGGCAGCTTTACGACGCCCAGCACTCGGAGTTTGACGTGGTGAAGGTGGTGCAGAGCCCTGCCCGCCGGATGGTTTGGATGGAGGACTCACTGAAGATCAAGGACTTCTTTGATATGGAGCTGCCCATCCGTCGTCTGGAACAGTCCCAGGCGGAGACCGCCATTTTCTTGGGGAAGGTGGGGGTCGGCATCTCGGTGGAGAACCTGAACGCGGGAAACTTTGAGCAGTACGACGGCATCTTTTTGCTGCTGGACGATGTAGACCAGTTCGATGGCACCACCGTTCAGCTGCCGGAGACCACCTGCGTGGCCATCCGCTTCCGTGGGAGCCATCCGGAGGCGCCGGAGCAATATCGGAAGCTGTTGGCTTATCTGGCAGAGCACCAACTGGAGGCGGCGGATTTCGCCCGGGAGGTCACCATGATCGACTACGGCATCACCAAGGATACGGGCAAATTTGTCACGGAGATCAGTATCCCGGTGCGGCCAAAAGCATGAACGAGGACAGACACAGGCGGGATGCCTGTGTCTGTTTTTGCAGGAGTGGGATTTTTTTCGTCCGGTCAAATTGCGCGAAAAGTCAAAACATGGTATAATGCCCCTGATCTTTGTGGGTCAACCTGAGAAGAGAACGGACTGCCCATGGGCAGCTCCGGCAGGGGAGGGGACAAGGATGAATCATCTGCATCATCACCTGGTGGATCGAAAATTGCTGCGCTTTGCCGCCATCGGCACCGCCAACACCATCCTGGGCATGGGCATCATGTTCGGGATGTACAACCTGTTGGGCTGCGGCTATTGGGTGTCCACGGCGGCCAATTATATCATCACCAGCGTCATCAGCTTTTT
>CAKTQP010000008.1 GCA_934597165.1 uncultured Oscillospiraceae bacterium | reverse complement strand
ATCTTCGGCAAGAGCCACATCGACAAGGTGGCCGCTGAGAACGAAGTGAAGGTGCTGGCACAGCTGCCCATGGATCCTGCTGTAGCCGCCGCTTGCGACGCCGGTAAGATCGAAGACGTGGTCAGCGACCAGCTGCTGGAGATCGGCAAGAAGCTGGCTGACCTGCTGCCCTGACGCTCGGACGTTTCTTAGAAACACAACTTGATTTATGAAAAAACCAGCACGATTTTGAAATCGTGCTGGTTTTCTTTTGCTATTCTATTCGCTCCAAGGCCGTCCAAATTTCTTCCGTCGTCTCGCAGAACCAGGGTGCAAAGTCCCACTGCTGGGACAACAGTCCTTCCGCTCTTGCTCGACGGAAAAACGCTTTGAGGCCGTCATAGTACCCGTCCAAATTCCACAGGATAACCGGCTTCCACCGGCTCTCCAAGATGAGGGTTTCCACGCACTCATCCAAGGTGCCGATGCCGCCGGGCAGGATGAGAAAGCCGTCTGCCAGCTCTTCCATCCGCTGTTTCCGCTGGCGGTAGCCGTCGGCGGGCACTTTGGGGTAATTGCCGGGCAGGGGTGTCTCCCAGGTGGAGTCGGTTCGGGTGACGGCCAGCAGCTGGCCGCCTGCTTCCAGGGCGGCTTGTGCCGCGGCGCCCAACAGGCCGGTGCCACCGCCGCCAAAGAGGAAAGTGTGGCCGCGCTGTGCCAGTTCCCGTCCCAGCTGTGCCGCCTGGGCTGTCCAATGGGGTTGCTTGGGCGCGGACAGGGAGCCGTAGACGCAGAGCTTCATAGGATCAGTTGCGCAGGCTGTGGAGCGGTGCCGGGATGCGGCCGCCGCGGGCGATGAAGTCGGCGGAGGACTCCTGGTGCACCGGCATGACGGGGGCGGAACCCAACAGGCCGCCAAATTCCACCCGATCGCCCACCTGTTTGCCCATGGCGGGGATGACGCGGACGGCGGTGGTCTTGTTGTTGATCATGCCGATGGCTGCTTCGTCAGCGATGATAGCGGAGATGGTCTCGCTGGTGGTGTCGCCGGGGACGGCGATCATGTCCAGACCCACGGAGCAGACGCAGGTCATGGCTTCCAGCTTGTCCATGGTCAGGACGCCGGATTCAGCGGCGGCGATCATGCCCTCGTCCTCACTGACCGGGATGAACGCGCCGGACAGACCACCCACGTGGCTGGACGCCATGACGCCGCCCTTTTTCACGGCGTCGTTCAGCAGCGCCAGGGCTGCGGTGGTGCCGTGGGTGCCGCAGCACTCCAGGCCCATCTCTTCCAGGATACGAGCCACCGAGTCGCCGACGGCAGGGGTGGGTGCCAAGGACAGGTCTACGATGCCGAAGGGCACATCCAGGCGCTGGCTGGCTTCTCGTGCCACCAGCTGACCCATACGGGTGACCCGGAAGGCGGTCTTTTTGATGGTCTCGGCCACCACGTCAAAGGGCTGACCCTTGACAGACTGAAGGGCGTGATGCACCACGCCGGGGCCGGAGACGCCCACGTTGATGATGGTCTCCGCCTCGCCCACACCGTGGAACGCGCCGGCCATGAAGGGGTTATCCTCCACCGCGTTGCAGAACACCACCAGCTTGGCGCAGCCGAAGCCGGCCTGGTCAGCGGTGCGCAGGGCGGTCTTTTTTACCGTTTCGCCCATGAGGCGCACGGCGTCCATGTTGATGCCCGCGCGGGTAGAGCCGACGTTGACGGAGGAACAGACGTACTCGGTGGTGGCCAGGGCTTCCGGGATGGAGGCGATGAGCTTCCGGTCGCCGTCGGTCATGCCCTTCTGCACCAGGGCGGAATAGCCGCCGATGAAGTTGACGCCGCAGGTCTTGGCCGCTCGGTCCATGGCCTGGGCGAAGGGGACGTAATCAGATGTGTCGCTGGCCGCCGCCACCAGAGCCATGGGGGTGACGGAGATGCGCTTGTTGACGATGGGGATGCCGAATTCCAGCTCGATCTGTTCGCCGGTGGACACCAGGCGTTCGGCGTGGCGACAGATCTTGTCATAGATCTTCCGGCAGGCTTCCACCGGATCGCTGTTGCAGCAGGAGAGCAGGGAGATGCCCATGGTGATGGTACGGATGTCCAGGTGCTGCTGGTCGATCATGTCGATGGTCTGTAAAATTTCATTTCTGCTGAGCATGACGACACCTCACTTAAATCCGATGCATGGCGTTGAAGATGTCCTCCCGCTGGATGTGAATGTCCAGTGCCTGCTTGACCCCTTCGTCCTTCATGGTCTGGATGAGCTGGGCGATGGGCAGCTCGCAGTGGGTGGCGTCCACCATCATGATCATGGTGAAGTAGCCCTGTAAAACGGTCTGGCTGATATCCAGGACGTTGACTTGATATTTGGCCAGCAGGTCGCAGACGTTGGCGATGATGCCGACTCGGTCTTTGCCGACGACAGTAACAATGGCGCGCATAATTTTTTCTCCTTTTCTAAAACATCGTGTGTGTACTTCCGTTCAATTCGTCCAGCGTCAGTTCGAAGCTGGGCAGATAACGCTCAATATAATACCCCAGCGCAGGCAGGGGATTGGCCTGGAGGGCGTCCCAGATCTGCGCCTGAGCGGTCTGGAATTCGCCGTTGCCCGCCTTGCGCTCCTTGACGCATTTTAGGTAGGCATCCAGCTTGTCCGCCGCCTTTACCACCGCCTCCAGCTCTGGGTCGGGATGGAGCAGGTAGGGAGCGTAGTCCCCCCGCAGCTCCTCCGGCAGCAGCTCCAGCAGCCGGTTGGCCGCTGTCTCCTCCACCTCTTTATAGGAGGCGCGGAGGGCAGGGTTGTAGTATTTGATGGGGGTGGGCAGGTCGCCGGTCAGGATTTCTGTGGCGTCGTGGTAGAGCGCTAACAGGGCTGCTTGACCGGGGTCGATGTGACCGCCGAAGTGCTTGTTCTGAATCAGCGCCAGGGCGTGGGCTAGGATGGCCACCATGTGGGAGTGCTCCTGGATGTTCTCCGGCTCCGTATTGCGCATGAGCGCCCAGCGCTGGATGTAGCGCATCCGTGCCAGCAGGGCGTAAAAGTGACCGTCCATGGCGTCCCCCTTTTTCTCTGTTACAGTAAATGATTTTATCTATTTTATCACACGCAAAACTGCCTTGTAAATGTCCAGCTTCTACAATATTTGTTGGAAAAATCAATGCACAGAGCGCGGATTCCTGTTATAATAAAAAATTGAGCTGCTTTTCCCCTCTTTTTATCCCGGAGGGGTTCTCAATTCCCGTCAAGGAGAAGTTTTTTATGCGCTATGCCATTTACACCCTGGGCTGCAAGGTCAATCAGTACGAGACCCAGGCCATGGAGACCATTTTGACCGGCCGCGGCCACACCCTCACGGAGTTTGATGCAGAGGCCGATGTGTATATCATCAACACCTGTTCCGTCACCGCTGTCAGCGACAAAAAGTGCCGGAACATGATCCGCCGCACCAAGCGCACCCACCCGGACGCCCTCATCGCCGTCTGCGGCTGCTACGCCCAGGCGAAGCCGGAGGAAGTGGCTGGGTTGGAAGTGGATTTGGTGGCGGGCACCGGCGACCGGATGGCTTTTTTGGATCAGGTGGAGCAGGCCGCGTTGGATCGCTCCGCCCCTGCCTGGGTGTCCGTGGACGACGCACTGAAACGGCACGACTTTGAGGTGCTCCCCGCCGGTGGGCTGGTGGGGCGCACCCGCGCCATGCTCAAGGTGGAGGACGGGTGCGGCAACTTCTGCACCTACTGCATCATCCCCTTCACCCGCGGCCCGGTGCGCAGCGAGTCCATTGACGCGGCTGTGACTCAGGCCAAGGCGTTGGCGGAGGCGGGGTATCATGAAATTGTGGTCACCGGCATTGAGATTTCCAGCTGGGGACAGGATTTGGAGGGGGACGCCTCCCTCATCGACCTGCTGGAAGCCCTCTGCCACGCCGTCCCCACCCTGCGGGTGCGGCTGGGCAGTCTGGAGCCTCGCACCATCACCGAGGATTTCTGCCGCCGGGCGTCTGCCCTGCCCAACCTCTGCCCCCATTTCCATCTGTCCCTTCAGTCGGGCAGTGACGCCACCTTGAAGCGGATGAACCGGAAGTACACGGCGGCACGGTTTTTGGAGAGCTGCCGCCTGCTGCGTCAGTATTTTGACCGGCCTGCCATCACCACCGACTTGATCTGTGGCTTTGTGGGAGAGACAGAGGAGGAGTTTGCGGAAACCCTGGCCATGATCGAAAAAGCCGACTTTTCCGCCATGCACATCTTCCCCTACTCCCGCCGTGGCGGCACGGTTGCCGACCGGATGCCCGACCAGCTGCCCAACGCCGTCAAGGACGCCCGCTGTCATCAGGCGGCGGCGATTGCGGCGCAGATGGAGCAGCGCTATTTGGAGAGCTGGGTGGGCGAAACCCTGCCGGTGCTCTTTGAAGAGGAAGCGGACGGGCTGTGGCGAGGGCACGCGCCCAACTATGTGGCGGTGTACGCCGCCGGCGCGGAGCTGCACAACGTGTTGAAAGACGTGAAAATCACTGGCCTGCATGGACAGGCTTTAGAAGGGGTCATCCTGTGACCCGCAATCCAATGAGAAAATCAGGTGAACCATTATGATCGCATATTTAGATAACGCCGCCACCACCCCGGTCTCCCCGGAGGCCGCCCAGGCAGCCTACAACGCCATGACCACCGACTTTGGCAACCCCTCCACCCAGTATCCCTTGGGCAAGGCGGCCAAGAAGGTGCTGGACGGCCACCGGAAGGCGGTGGCGGATGCTCTGGGCTGCAAGCCTGCTGAGGTGGTGTTCACCTCCTGCGGCACCGAGAGTGACAACTGGGCGCTGCGGCTGGGGGCGCAGAAGAACCGCCGGAAGGGGCGGCACATCATCACCACCGCCTTTGAACACTCTGCCATTTTGCAGACCTGTCACGAGATGGAGGCGGAAGGGTGGGAGGTGACCTACCTGATGCCGAACCGGCAGGGGCAGATCTCCCTGGACGACTTGCAGGCTGCCCTGCGGCCGGACACGGTGCTGGTGTCTATGATGCTGGTGAACAACGAACTGGGCTGCGTGCTGCCGGTGAAGGAAGCGGCCGCGCTGGTGAAAGCTTATGACAAACAGATTTTGTTCCATACGGACGCGGTGCAGGGGTTTTTGAAGGTGCCCTTCACCCCTGCTGGGCTAGGGGTGGATTTGCTCTCCCTCAGCGGTCATAAAATCCACGCGCCCAAGGGCATCGGCGCTCTTTACATCCGTCAGGGGCTTCCGCTGAAACCCTTCATCCTGGGCGGTGGACAGGAGAACGGTCTCCGCTCGGGCACGGAACCGACTGGGCAGATCGCCGCTTTTGCGGTGGCCTGTCAGACCGGTAAGGCGAAGATGGCGCAATCTCTGACCCATATGAACGAGCTGAAAGCCTACACTTTGGAGCGGCTCCATGCGGAAGTGCCCAAGGTGGAGGAAATCATCTCCGGTGACGCCCCTCATATTTTGGCGCTGACCTTGCCCGGTTATAAGAGCGAAGTGCTGGTGCGCGTGATGGGGGACAAGGGCGTTTGTATCTCCGCCGGTTCCGCCTGCCACCGGGGGAAGGCCAGCCATGTGTATGAGGTGATGGGTCTGACCAAGGCACAGCGGGACGGGGCGTTCCGGGTGTCCTTCTCCGACTGGAGCACCAAGGAGGAAGTGGACCGCTTCGTGCAGGCGTTGAAGGAGACCCAGGAGATGCTGTTTCCGACGATGAGCTGATCATCCTCGACACTTATCTATCAATATCAAGGCCGCTCTGTCATCTGACAGGGCGGTTTTTCCTTGACACACCAGCTTTTTCCCGCTCCCCGGTTGCTTTTTCCCGCTCCGCAAGGTACAATAGAATCTGTATTTTTTCAACGGTTTCATCACCCACAACGCCCCTCGTATGGGCGGAACAGGAGGTTGTTATGCAGTTTACATTTGAACAGTATCAGCAGAGCGCGGACTATCTGCGCAGTCAGATCGGAACGTTCACCCCCAAGGTGTTATTGATCTTAGGCTCCGGGCTGGGTTATCTGGCCAACGAGGTGGAAAACCCCATCACCGTGCCCTATGGCGACATCCCCCACTTTATGACGTCTACGGCACCCGGTCATGCAGGCCGACTGGTCTTCGGTCAGCTGGAAGGACAGGACGTGGCCATGATGCAGGGGCGGTTCCATCACTATGAGGGGTACTCCTTTGAGGAAGTGACCTTCGCCGTGCGGGTGCTCCGTCTGCTGGGGGCTGACACTCTGTTCGTCACCAACGCCGCCGGCTGTGTGAATGTGGACTGGCACGCTGGGGAGCTGATGGTCATTGAGGATCACATCAAGCTCATCCTGGACTCCCCCCTCTGCGGCCCCAACCTGAAGGAATTCGGCCCCCGGTTCCCGGACAGCTCCTACAACTACACCCCCGCCCTGCGCAAGATCGCACACGAGGTGGCGGACGAGCTGAAGATTCCGGTGCGGAAGGGCGTCTATATGTACATGCCCGGCCCCCAGTATGAATCTCCTGCGGAAATCCGTGCCGCTCACATCCTGGGTGCGGACGCGGTAGGTATGTCCACCGTCCCCGAGGTCATCGTGGCGCGCCACTGCGGAATGCAGGTGCTGGGCGTGACCATGTTGACCAACATGGCGGCTGGCATTCTGGATCAGCCCCTGACCGAAGAGGAAGTGCTCATCGCCGCTGAGGCGGGCAAGGCACAGTTCTCCGCTCTTATCCGTGGCTGTCTGCGCCGCTTATCCTGAACAAGGAGGAGTTTCTCATGAAAACACTGCTGAAAAACTTTACCATCGTCACCATGAACGAGAATCTGGACGTGCTGAAGGACGCCCACCTCATTGTGGAAGACGGCAAGATTACCGAAGTGGCCGCTGGTGCTGCCACTGGCGACTTTGACGAGGTCATCGACGGCCAGAACAAGCAGGTGCTGATGCCCGGTCTGGTCAACACCCACTGCCATGTGCCCATGGTGCTCATGCGCGGGTACGGCGGCGGCCACGACCTGAACACCTGGCTGAACCAGTATATTTTCCCGGTGGAGGACAAGCTCACCACCCAGTCCATCCGTGCCGGTACGGCGTTGGGCGTGGCGGAGATGATCGCAAGCGGCATCACCTCCTTTGCGGATATGTACTATTTCTGTGACGACATGGCAGAGGTGACTCTGGAGGCTGGTCTGAATCTGAACCTGTCCCGGGGCACCACTGTGTTCACCACGTTGGATGACCCCGCCACCTTTGTCCCCTGTCAGGAGGCCATCGCTCTGGCGGAGAAGTGGAACGGCGCGAACAACGGTCAAATTAAGATCGACTTCTCCATTCACGGGGAATACACCTCCTTCCTCTCCCCCAACCTGTGGGACTACCTGGCAGGCTACGCCAGCGAACACCATCTTGGGATGCACGTCCATGTATCCGAGACCAAGGCGGAGCATGAGGAGTGCAAGGCTCGTCACGGCGGGCTTACCCCCCTCCAGGTGCTGGATCAGCACGGCGTGTGGACGGGCACCCGCGGCATGGCTGCTCACTGTGTGTGGACGGAGCCGGAGGACTGGAAGCTGATGGCGGAGCGTGGCATCTCTGTGCTCCACTGCCCCACCTCTAACCTGAAGCTGGGTTCCGGCATCGCTCCGGTGCCCTCTCTCATGGCCGCTGGGGTCAACGTGACCCTGGGCACCGACGGAGCCAGCAGCAATAACGATCTGGACTTGTTCAACGAGATCAAGCTGGCTGCTATGCTCCACAAGGGCGCCAACCTGGACGCCACCATCCTGCCCACGGCGGAAGTGCTGAAGATGGCCACCGTCAACGGCGCGAAGGCCCTGGGGCGGAAGGCCGGTGTGCTGGCCGCTGGCTGGGATGCGGACTTGATCGCGCTGGACTTTGACCGTCCCCACCTGAAGCCCTGTCACGATGTGATGGAAAATCTGGTGTACTCCGTCAAGAGCAGCGATGTGGTGCTGAACATGACCGGCGGGAAAATTCTCTACCGGAATGGATTCTTTTCCACTCTGGATATGGATAGAATAGACCATGAACTGGAACAGGCTCTGCCGACGCTCTTCGGCAACTGACGCCCAGATGACACGGCCACGTGCTGTGGGAAACGCAATCGCATAAGGGAGGGCCGCGCGCCTATGTCTGAAAACAAGCAACGCAAAGATACCTTTTTTGGCGGCGCAGCCATTCTCGCCGCTGGCATTATCGTGGTGAAGGTCATCAGCGCCGTCTACAAAATGCCCCTGGTCAACATCCTGGGCAGCAGCGGTTATGCTGACTTCACCGCCGCCTTCAACATTTTCAACATCCTCTTGACGGTCTCCACCGCCGGTATCCCGGTGGCCATGTCCAAGATGATCTCCGAGGCCAACGCCTCACAGCGACACAAGCAGACCCACAAGATTTTCCGGGTCTCCATGCTCTTCTTCGGCGCGGTGGGCATCTTCTGTTCCCTGGTCATGTTCTTCGGGGCCAACTTCTTCGCCGCCGTCATGAATGACACCAAGGCGGCCGAGTGTATGCGGGTATTAGCGCCGTCGGTGGCGCTGGTGTCTGGGCTGTCTGTGTTCCGGGGATACGCCCAGGGGTACAGCAACATGACCCCGTCATCGGTGTCTCAGATCATCGAGGCGCTGTTCAAGCTCATCGTCGGCTTGACCCTGGCCTGGTACTTCATCCGGGTGCTGGGAAAGCCGGACTACATCGGCGCAGCAGGCGCCATCGCAGGCGTCACCGTCTCCGAGCTTGCCGCTCTGCTCTACATGGCCTGGGACTATCTGCGCACCCGGCGTCACGCCCCTTCGCCCCTCCCTTCGGAGCGGCCGGACAGCGCCAAGCGCATCTTGAAGACCTGTCTCCTGCTGGCCATCCCCATCACCATCACCGCCGCCTCCACCTCCGTTATGACTGCTGTGGACAACGCCCTGGTGCTGGGTCGGCTGCAAAACGCCGGGCTGCTGCTCAGTGAGGACGCCGCTCGGAGCCTGATGGGCAACTACACCGGCGTGCAGACGGTCTATCAGATCCCTGCCGCCCTGATGGTAGCCATCACCGCGTCCGTCATCCCCGCTGTGACCATCTGCTTCACCCAGAAGGATCGGACGGGGGCAGCAAAAATTGTCGGCTCTTCTCTCAAGACCGCCGCCCTGCTGGCTTTCCCCTCCGGTATCGGAATGCTGGTGCTGGGCAAGCCCATCGTGCAGCTGCTCTTCCCCAGCCTGGACGCGGACATCGCCGGCACCATCCTGTCCATCCTGGGCATCGCCAACATCTTCGTCTGCCTCATGCTGGTGGCGACTTCGGTGCTGCAGGCGTACAACATCCTCTCCCTGCCCATCTTCACCATGCTGGCTGGCGGTGTGGTCATGGTGCTCTTTGACTACTTCATGGTGGGCACGGTGCGATTCAACATCTACGGCTCCCCGGTGGGCACCTGCCTGTGCTTCGGCCTGACCTGTGGGCTGGACTTGCATCTGGTGCGCCGTGTGGTGCCTGGTTGCCCCAGTTATGCACAGCTCTTTGGAAAAACCCTGGCCGCGTCCATCATCATGGGCGCTGCCGCTTGGGCGGTGTATGGGCTGACCAGCCACCTCATCGGGGTCAAGCTGGCGGTCCTGGTGGCTATTTTGCTGGCGGTTGCGCTGTATGCCATCCTGCTGGTGCTGCTCCAGGTTCTGACCAAGGATGATCTGTCCTTGATGCCCAAGGGGGATAAGATCGCAAGACTTTTGCACATTCACTGACTGTTATAGACCAAGATAAGAGGGAAAACTATGGTATCCTTTCCGCAGAAAGAACATTACGACCTGGCGGATTTCCGTCAGGTGATTGAAATCCTCCGCCATCCCGGCGGCTGTCCCTGGGATCAGGAACAGACCCATCAGTCCATCCGGCGCAACCTGCTGGAGGAAGCCTACGAGGCGGCGGAGGCCATTGACACAGAGAACACCACCCTGCTCCAGGAGGAGCTGGGAGATGTGCTGATGCAGGTGCTGTTCCACTCCAGCATTGAGGCGGACGCCGGTCGGTTCGACCTGGACGACGTGGCGGATATGGCGGTGAAGAAGCTCATCTTCCGCCACCCCCACGTGTTCGGCTCGGTGGACGTGGCAGACAGCTCAGAGGTGCTGGTGAACTGGGACGCCCTCAAGCGCCAGGAGAAGCATCAGGAGAGCTACACGGACACGTTGGACGCGGTGGCTCGCTCTCTGCCTGCCCTGTGGCGGGCGGAGAAGGTGCAGAAGAAGGCGTCCAAGGCTCATTTTGACTGGGACAACGTAGAACAGACCCTGGGCAAGGTTCACGAAGAGCTGGGCGAGCTGGAGGAAGCCATCGCGGAGGGCAATCCGGAGCACATGATGGAGGAATACGGCGACCTGCTCTTCGCCTCGGTGAACACCGCCCGGTTCATGGGAGTGGACCCGGAGGACGCGCTGAACGCCGCCACAGAGAAATTCATCCGGCGCTTCCGGCAGGTGGAACAGCTCAGTCAGGCACGGGGACAGGCGTTGGACGCCTGCTCGGTGGACGAGCTGGTGGCCCTTTGGAAAGACGCTAAGCACACATTAGACGATACAAACCCATAACTTCACCCCATAACCCCATGAAATACAAAGGAGAATGGAACGATGAATAAAACGGAACTGGTCAGCGCCATGGCCGAACGGCTGGGCGCATCCAAGAAGCACTCGGAAGAAGCACTGACCGTCGCCCTGGATCTGATCACGGAAGCCCTGGCAGAGGGGGAAAAGGTCCAGCTGGTGGGCTTTGGCTCCTTTGAAGTCCGGGAGCGCGCCCCCCGCATCGGCCGCAATCCCCGCACCAAGGAGGAAGTGACCATCCCCGCATCCAAAGCGGTGCAGTTCAAGTCCGGCAAGGTGCTCAAGCGTGCCGTGTCCCAGTGACGCTCATCTGACGGAGGAAATCGCTCATGCGTTTAGATAAGTATCTGAAGGTCTCCCGCATCATCAAGCGGCGCACCGTGGCCAATGAAGCCTGTGACGCAGGCCGGGTCATGGCCAACGGTCGGCCGGTGAAGGCGTCCTATGACGTGAAGGTGGGGGACATCATCGAGATCCAATTTGGTCAGAAGACCTTGAAAGTCGAGGTGCTGGTGGTGGCGGACAACGTCCGGAAGGACGATGCGCCGGCCATGTACAAAGAAGTGCTTTGACCGAACAGAAAACGCACACCAGAAAATTCTGGTGTGCGTTTTTTTGCACATCGTTCTGTAAAACTTATTTGGTCGGCGTGAACAGGTTGGACAGCTCGCCGGTGGTGTCGTCAAAGAGGCTGATACCGCCCTCTTCGGTGGTCTCGAAAGTGTAAGAGGTGGGGTGTGCCGTGTTCTTGATGTAGATGGAGAGGTACTCCTTGCTCCCCTCTTCCCACACCCACCAGGTACCTTCGTCGGTCTCCCCGTTGGTGGCTTCACAGGTCAGGGTGCCGTCCTGGTTGATGGTGTATTTGTCGCCGTACTCGTCCACGTAGGTGCCGGGGAGCACATCCCGATAGGCGTCGGTCACATCCTGGCCATCGGTGGACTGGGAGGTCTCCGGCGCTTCTGCTTTGCAGCTGGACACAGCGGACTGGGTGGGCGCCGATTTGGCTGGGTCAGGTTCTGCGGACGCCTGGGGCTGGTTGGATGCTCCGCAGGCGGTGAGGGCAAAGGCCAGGGCTAGGGACAGGACAAGGGCTAGTTTTTGTTTCATTCACGGTTCCTCCTTCTGGGTCTGTTGCTCTATTATACCTGGCGGCGGGGCAAAAGGGAAGGAGATTTTCCGGCATACCCTCGTCCCAGTTCTCATAAGATGAAACAAACATCTGATGAAGAACATAGGAGGGTTTGACACATGGCATTTGACAACCGGGATTTTGATCTGAAAGCCCCACAGCACATCACGCTGGAGAATCGGGAACACCTGTCCATCTCCGGGGTGGAGGAGGTGGAGCGGTTCGATGAGAGCACCATCGTGCTGTCCACCAGCCTGGGCGAGCTGGTCGTTCGAGGACAGGATCTGCACATCGAGACCCTGAGCTTGGGAGGCGGCGACCTGAAGGTGGAGGGGACGGTGGAGGCGCTGACCTTCCAGGACGAGGCGCCCCGGGGCGGCTTCTTCGCCCGGCTGCTGGGCTGAGTATGGCGGTCTCTGTGGCGGATCAGGCCAGGGCACTGCTGGGCGCCATCGGGCTGGGGGCGGCCGCTGGGCTGCTCTACGACCTGTTCCGGGTGCTGCGGGTGCGCATCCCCCTGCGCTGGCTGGGGTCGGTGCTGGATCTGGTCTTTTGGCTATGCTGCACCATCACCTTCTTTCTCTGGTCGGTGGACAGTGTGGGCGGGCTGGTGCGCATCTACACCGCCATCGCCGCCCTCTCCGGCGCTTGGTGCTACTTCGCCCTGCTCTCCTCCCATCTGCTTCCTATTTGTTACCGCTTGGCTACCATTTTTACCAAAGCCATGGGGGTCATCCTCCTCCCTTTGACGACAATCCGCCGATTAGGGAAAAATTTTTCTGAAATTTGCAAAAACCACTTCCATTCTCGAAAGGAATGGTTTACAATAAGGAAAAAGTTCCGGAAAATGGATTGCCTTCGTAGCATCTACCGGCACACATCCAGAGGAGGCAATGGCATTGAAGTTCAAGCGGGTAGGCACCATCACAAAATTCGTCCTTTTGATCCTAGGGGTCTACATGGCCATTCTGCTGCTGAGCGTGCGCACCCAGATCCGCAACGCAGAGGCAGACCTGCGGGCGCTCCAGACCCAGGTGGACGAGCAGACCGCGACCAACGCCAGCCTGGCCGCCGACATCGCAAACCGAAATGACCCGGATACGGTGCTGGCCATCGCCAAGGAACGGATGCGTCTGGTGGAGTCGGGGGAGATCATTTTCTACGACACGACCAACTAAAGAGAGAAATTAAAATTTTTGCTGTCGGGTGAGATAGAAGAGCCGCCCGAACGAGAGAGAGACAGCACGGGAGGAAACAGTTCATTTATGGAGTTCGCAGTGGGAGCAATCCTGGAAGGCAAGGTCACCGGGATCACAAAGTTCGGCGCGTTCGTGGCGCTGCCCGGTGGAAAATCCGGTCTGGTTCATATTTCTAACATCTCTGATTCCTATGTCAGCGACATCAACGAGTTCCTGACGGTAGGTCAGGAGGTCAAGGTCAAGGTGATGAATATCGACCAGAACGACCGTATCAATCTGTCCATCAAACACGTCCAGTCTTCGTCGTCCCCACGTCCTCCCCGCAGCGGCGGGCGCGGCAGCGCGCCCCAGGAGCGTGGAGAGCGGAGCGACCGGGGTGACCGGAACAACCGCGGCGGTTATCGCAGCAACAACGGCGCTTCCCCTCGCAGTGGTGGCAGCCGGGACAGCCGGAGCAAGGGCGCCAACCCTCGCAACAACGCCCCCAAGGAACCGCTGACCTTTGAGGATAAGCTCAAGCAGTATATGGCCGAGTCGGAGAGCCGTCTGTCGGAGATCAGCCGGTACAACGACCGGGGCCGCAGCCGCCGGGGTCGCCGGGGCAGCGGTGGGAATAGCTGACGTTATCGTACGACAGGCCGCACGTTCTGTGCGGCCTGTTTTCTGTTCATCCACCGCGCAAAAAAAGTCCGCTGATTCCCGTCAGCGGACGTTCACGCCGGTCACACCGGCAAAGGGGAGCATCTCAGAAGCCTCGGTCAGGGGCACTCCGGGTCAGGCTGTCCGACCCTTTCTTGCGATTTGGATGAGCTGTACCTTTAGGATATTCAATTTTCCAATGATTGTCAAGTTCTAATTTCGTCGTATCCTGTCTCGGATGCGGCAGGAGGAGAAAACTGTTATGATGATTTACAACGCAGTGGTCTGTCCCATGGATGGGCCGCAGATCCCCCAGGGTTTCGTGGCCTGGGAAAACGGCGTCATCACCCAGGTGGGCGACATGAGCCACTGCCCCACCCCTGTGTCCGGCCAGAACGTAGACGCCCAGGGCGGGTATGTGCTGCCTGGCTTCGTGGACGTCCACTGTCATCTGGGGCTGCTGGCGGACGGGCTGAGCTACGACGAGGACGACTGCAACGAGGTCTCCGACCCCTGCACCCCGCAGCTCCGGGTCATTGACGCCCTCTACCCGCTGGACCACTGCTTCCAAGAGGCGCGGAAGGCCGGTGTGACCACCGTCTTGACCAGTCCCGGCAGCGCCAACGCCATCGGCGGGCAGATCGCCGCCATCAAGACGGTGGGACGCTGGGTGGATGACATGGTGGTGCTGGAGCCGGCGGCCATGAAGTTCGCCCTGGGGGAGAACCCCAAAAAGACCTACAGCGGCCGCAACGAAGCCCCCGCCACCCGGATGGCCACCGCCGCCCTCATGCGGGAGCAGCTGCGCAAGGCGCTGGAATATGCAGAGCGGGTGGCCAAGCACGAGGCCGATCCGGAAAACGAGGACGCACCCGACTACGACGCCGTGCTGGAAGCGTTGGTGCCGGTGGTGCAGGGAAAACTCCCCGTTCATTTCCACGCCCACCGCGCCGACGACATCGCCACGGCGCTGCGCATCGCCAAGGAGTTTCATCTGGACTACGTGCTGGTCCACGCCACGGAAGGGTATCTGGTGGCGGATATTCTGGCGCGAGAGGGTGCCCGTGCCATCGTCGGACCCATCATCGGTGACCGCTCCAAGCCGGAGCTGGCACATCAGCGGGTGACCAACGCCGCTCGGCTGGTGGAGGCGGGTGTTCCGGTGGCCATCTGCACTGACCACTCGGAGCTGCCCATTCAGTATCTGCCCCTGAGCGCTGCCCTGGCCGCTCGAGAGGGGATGGATGCGGAGGCCGCCCTGAAAGCCATCACCCTGACGGCGGCGGAGCTGGGCGGCATCGCCCACCGGGTGGGATCGCTGACTCCGGGGAAGGACGCGGATATTGTCCTGTGCTCCGGGCATCCTTTTGAGCTGAACGCCAAAGTGCAAGCGGTCTTTATCAACGGAACACCGGTGAAGTGACCGGAACACAAAACGTCCCCGACGCCTTCGCGTTGGGGACGTTGTTTGTTATCGTTTCAGGGTCTTAGTATTGCTGAATAGGCTGGTGCTGGTGTCCTTGTAGGCACAGACCTTGTAGGAATAGGTCTTGCCCCGCTTGACCGCTTTGTCGGTGTAGGTCAGCGTGCTGTTCTTGGTGATGGTCTTCACCTTTGTCCACTTGCCGCCGCCCACCTTGCGGTAGATCTCATAGCCTTTGGCCTTGCTGTTCCGCGTCCAGGTCAATTTGATGTGCGAGCCGGATTTGGCCGCCTTTTTCAGCGTCACGCCGGTCAGCCGCGCCACCTTCAGCCCCTCGGACGGGCCATCCCACTGGCCGGAATAGGGCTGGACGGTGTAGGTGTAGCTGCTGCCGTTCTGGCTCACGACTGACTTGTCCGTATAGGAGGTCACCGTGTTCTTCACGGTCTTGAGTACCTTCTTTTCCCCGCTGCTGTCGCTGCGATAGATGCGATACCCTTCCGCACCGGCCACCTTGCTCCAAGTGAGCTTGATGCCGGTCTTCTCGTTGGTCGCAGACGCCCCGGCAGAGCTGAGCCGCAGGATGGTCTTGCGCTGGTTGGCCGGAGCCATGTAGGGATAGTAGGGCCCGGAGAGCGCGCCGGAAATGGCGCGGACGGAGTAGGTGTAGGTCACGTTGGACTTCTTCTGCACCGCCGTATCCACATAGGTCGTGGTGCTTCCTTTGGTGATCTTGGTCAGCTCCTTGTATTTCCCATCGCCCTCCTTGCGCCAGATGCGGTAGCCGGTGGCGTTGGCGGCCTTTTTCCACGTCAGACGCACGCCGTCAGCCTCATTGGTCAGCGTGACCTTTTCCGTATTGTTCAGGGTCGGCGCCGTGGTGTAGCTGGAGGCAGTCCGTGCCAACGGGGTCTGTATGGCGTCGGTGACGCTGGCGCGCACGGCGGCCACATCCAACGGGGAAACAGCATCTTTGCCGCCAGGGCGATAGGTGATCTGGTTCACGTCGATACCCAGCGCTGCCGCCCAGGTCATGGCTGCTGTGTACCGTCCCAGCCCCCAGCTCAGGTGTACCCCGTCCCGACTCAGGTTATCCCCTACATAGCTGCTGCGCAGGTTTTGGATGGCCGTACCGGTGGGGATATACACCACGAACCCGCCGATGGGCGCCACCACACTGGCTACGCTGTCGGTGATGGCCTGGTACATGGTCATCTGATTGGAATTGTAATACGCTTCATAGTTTGCCCGGAAGCTCTTGAGGTTGCTGGTGCTTTGCCATTCGCTGGGCTTTGCATAGGCCCAGGTGATGTTCCATCCAAATTTCACCTTTTTGTTGGAACAAGCCTTTCGGAGCGTCTCCTGCAAGCTGCTCGTCAAATTTGACCGCGTACACTTCATGGTGACCTTGCACTGTGCGCCATAATATTCCTTGCTCTGTGCCGCAGTGATGGTGATGACTGCCTTGCCAGAGCGCAGGAAAGTGACCCGTCCACGCTCGTCCACTGTCATCACCTTTGGGTTGGAGGAGGCATAGGTCAGCTCCGTCTCCGCCGATGCTCTCAGGGAGACGCTGCCGGTATCCCCATAGTTCCCTTTTTGGATGCCGCAGGTGATGGTCTGCTCACTCCGCTTTGCTGACGGCTCCACCGGTTCCGTCGGTTCCGTCGGCTCGGTGGGTTCTACCGGTTCCGTGGTGGAGCCGGATGTGGAGCCGTCCCCGCTGGTGATTCCGTTGTCGGAAGGTTCTGTTGACGCGTCCCCTTCGGACGGTGTTGGGGTTTCCTCTGGCTCTTCTACCGGCTCAGCGGAGCCGTCCGCCGTCTGGGCTGCTTCCGGCTCTGGTTCCTCAGCCTGCTGCGGCGTCTGTGCCTTGGGCTGTGTGGTGACCTGCACCAGCTGCTTGACCGCTCTTGTCACCGAGGCCTGACCCTGTTCCGGCAGGGAGACGCTCTCCCCTACCCCAGTGCAATTCCAGGTGTTAGAATAATAACTGGTGGACACACCGGACAGACCACTGGACTGCTGGAGGGTGATAATATCCCACGGCTCGTCTTTCACGCCGTATTGGATGGTCTTACTGGTCTGTCTGCTCCAAACGCCTTCGGTCTTGGCGCTGATCTTATAATACGTATAGTCGTTTTCTTCCTTCTGCCAGCTGTTCCACTGTTCCTCTAGGCTGCGCCCGCCATGGTACAGGTTGCCGATGACCAGCTCATATCCGGCGCTTTTGGCCATCTGGTACAGATATTGCAGGCTGTCCACACTGTAGCTGTTGCCCACCGCCAAGATGCGCAGGGTCTTGTCCTGGCTGGCTGCTGAAATGCTGGTGTTGACCGTCTGATCGGCACCCAGCACCGTCCCCGGCAGCAGGGAACACACCAGCGCCAAGGTCAGGAGGAGGGCTGTGAGCTTCCGAAACCGTTTTTTCATATCAGCGTATCCTTTCCCCGTGATTTTTTTGTTATTATACTCATTTTTCCCTTCTGGCGCAAGCTTTTCACGGAATTTTAACCTTGACAGGGCTGGTTGCCGCTGGTATACTATAAAGGCCGCTTTGACTGGGTTCCTAAGGTGAGGTATGCCCTCATGGAGGGACAAGCTGCCCCAACACCCACGAGAGCGAGCCCGTATTTAAGGAAAGAGGTGCAACCACAATGACCGCAATTATCGTGACCGGCGGCAAGCAGTATAAGGTAGCTGAGGGTGATACCCTGTTTATCGAAAAGCTGCCCGTAGAGGCCGGCGATTCCGTGACTTTTGACCAGGTTCTGGCCATCATCGACGGCGAGACCGCTACTTTCGGCACCCCCGTCGTAGCAGGCGCTAAGGTCGAAGCCAGCGTCGTCAAGAACGGCAAGGGCAAGAAGATCCGGATCTTCAAGTATAAGCCTAAGAAGGGTTACCGTAAGCGTCAGGGCCATCGTCAGCCCTACACCAAGGTTACCATTGGTAAGATCGTTGTAGCTTAATGCTATGACCACTGTCGCATTTTCCATGGAGGGAGACCGGATCGTCTCGTTCGAGGTCCGTGGCCACAGCGGCTACGCCGAAGAGGGAGAGGACATCGTCTGCGCCGCTGTCTCCAGCGCCGTCAATCTGGTCAACGCCACGGTGAACGATGTGTTGGGTCTGGCCGCCGCCGTGCGGGTGGATCCGGACAACGCCTGGCTGTCCTTCCATTTGCCTGGGGGACTCTCTGTGACCGATGAGGCCACCTGTCAGAATCTGCTGGCAGGGCTGATGGTCTACTTCGCAGAGCTTCATCAGGCATACCCCGATTTTTTCCAAGTGGTGGATGATTCCCCGGAGGATAACGACCCGGAGTGAGATCGTCACCACACCCCCTAACTTTACGATAATGGAGGTGTAACAACCTATGCTGATTTCCATCCAGTTTTTCGCACATAAGAAGGGCGTTGGCTCCACCCGTAACGGTCGAGATTCCGAATCCAAGCGCCTGGGCGTGAAGCGTGGCGACGGCCAGTTCGTTCTGGCTGGCAACATCCTGGTTCGTCAGCGCGGCACCAAGATCCATCCCGGCACCAACGTGGGCAAGGGTAAGGACGACACTCTGTTCGCTCTGAAGGACGGTACCGTTAAGTTTGAACGCTACGGCAAGGATCGCAAGAAGGTCTCCATCGTGGAGGTCGCTCAGTAATTACTGCTGCAAAAGCGCCCCAAATCTGAGATTTGGGGCGCTTTTTTCCTTGCATCTCCCCCCGATTTTTCGTATAGGAGTGCTTGTTTATGAAGAAGATCGACGAGGAAAAGCTCAATGTGGGCGGTTACCTCAACTACTATAAAGGCTATATGCTGGACAACGGCATGGACTGCGTGGACATCGCCCGCGCCCTGAGCCACGTGATGGACATCCAGAGCGTGGAGATCGAAGAGGAAGTGGAACCCAACGAGGTGACCTTCGGTCGGATGGTCTGCACCGGTGCGGAGTTTCTGGCCAACGGCGTGCCCAACAACCTGCCGCCGGAGGACGGCTCCGTGAACCTGCGGGGGACCTGCCAGGGCGTGCCTGTGACCATCCTGATGGACCCGGGCGTGAACTACTCTATCATCCTGGTCACCCAACAGCCCTACCTGGAGCTGAGCGACATGATCCAGATCTGAGCCGCATCCACCCCCACCACTGATAGAAGGAGGATACACTATGGCAGCTCCCTTTGTAGATACTGCCCGGATCACCGTCCGCGCCGGCAACGGCGGCAATGGGGCGGTGGCCTTCCACCGGGAAAAATACGTGGCCAATGGCGGCCCGGACGGCGGTGACGGCGGCCGGGGCGGCAGCATCGTGCTGGTCACCGACCGGAACCTGTCCACCCTGATGGACTTCCGTTATAAACGCAAATACGTGGCCGAGAACGGCGCAGACGGCTCCGGCGCACGCCGTACCGGCAAGGACGGCAAAGATCTCATCATCCGGGTGCCGGAAGGTACGGTCATCCGGGACGCCGAGACCCAGCAGATCATCCAGGACATGTCCGGCTGTGAGCGCTACGTGCTGGCACGGGGCGGCCGAGGCGGCTGGGGCAACCAGCATTTCGCCACCCCCACCCGTCAGGCGCCTCGTTTCGCCAAGGCCGGCCTGCCCGGCCAGAGCCGGGACGTGGTGCTGGAGCTGAAGCTGCTGGCGGACGTGGGTCTGGTGGGCTTCCCCAACGTGGGCAAGAGCACCCTGCTCAGCGTGGTCAGCAAGGCCCATCCCAAGATCGCCAACTACCACTTCACCACCCTCATGCCCAACCTGGGCGTGGTCTATGTGGACGAAGGGGTGAGCTTCGTTATGGCGGACATCCCCGGCATCATCGAGGGTGCCAGCGAAGGGGCTGGCCTGGGCCACGACTTTTTGCGGCACATCGACCGGTGCCGTCTGCTGGTGCATCTGGTGGACGCCTCCGGCAGCGAGGGGCGTGACCCAGTGGAGGATTTTGAAGCCATCTGCGCCGAGCTGAAGGAGTATTCTCCGGAGCTGGCCTCCCGTCCTATGATCGTCTGCGGCAACAAGACCGACCTGCTCTTTGACCAGGAGGGTGCAGACGCCCTGAAGGAGCACGTGGAAGGGTTGGGTCTCCCCTACTTCTCCCTGTCCGCCGCCACCCATCAAGGGGTGAAGCCCCTCATCCAGGCCATCGCCGCCAAACTGGCGGAGCTGCCGCCGGTGAAGGTGTACGAGGCAGACTACGTGCCGCCCATGCCCAAGGTGGACACCTCTGCCGAGGTCTCCATCGAGGTGGAAGACCACTACTGGTTCGTGGAAGCCCCCTGGCTGGAGCATCTGCTGGCCTGCACCAACCTGAACGATTTCGAGTCCCGGAACTGGCTGGATAAGCAATTGCGGGAGTCCGGTCTCTTTGACAAGATGGAGGCCATGGGCGTTCAGGATGGCGACACCGTTATCATGTATGACTTGGAGTTTGAATATCAGCGATGAATCGACAAGAAGAACGTGCCGCTCTGCTGGTCATCGACCTGGAGCGTGGCTTTATTGACGAAAGCTCTCCCCTGTGCATCCGTGGTGCCGCAGCCACCCTGCCCGCCTGCGGCAAAGCCATCGCCTACGCACGGGAAGCGGGTGTGCCGGTGTTTTTCATCCACCGCGCCTATCGTGCCAACGGCAGCGACGTGGAAGCCTGCCGCTATCCTGGCTGGCAGGCTGGCGGGAAACCCCTGGCGCCGGGCAGCACCGGCCCCGGTTCGGTGGAGACACCGCCGGAGGTCACGCCTCAGGAGGGGGACTATGTGGTGCTGAAACCCCGGTTCTCTGCCTTCTTCCACACGGAGCTGGATCTCATCCTCCGCCGCCTGGGGGTGCGCACCCTCTACCTCACCGGCACCACCACCCCCAACTGCATCCGCACCACCTGCTATGACGGGCTGTCCCTGGATTATAATGTGGGCATCCTCACCGACTGCTGTTCCTCCAACAGTGAAGAAATCCAGCAGGCCAACATGGTGGACATGGCCAACATCGGCGCGACCCTGATGACCTGCGCAGCGTTCTGCGATGGCAAGCAGGCCACCGATTGGACGGGTTTGGTACAGGCGGAGCTGTTGTGAGAAGATACAGAAATATCAAAAATACTGCATAGTTATACAGTATTTCTAAAAGAAAACATCCGGATCAGGTTGAACCGATCCGGATGTTTTTTATTTGCTCAGGGACGCCGCGTGTTTTTCGCTCCAGTGTTCCCCGACGGCGATCAAGGGGATGGCGGTCAAGATCATGACGAAGCCCGCCAGGTCGAAGGGGGCGAACATGACATGGAGCAACAAAGTGGAGATGATGACCGAGGTCACCGGCTCCGCTGCGGACAGGATGCTGCCAGCCAGGCCGCCCACGATGCTGACACCGGCCTGGTAGAAGCAGAAGGAACAGATGGTGCCTAGGAAAATGACACCGGCCAGCATGATAAAGAGGTGGGCGTTGACAGTGACGGCAACCGTCCACGGCCGGCAGAGGAGCGCCAGGACGATACCGCCCAGGATCATGCCCCAGCCCACGATGGGCAGAAGGGAATACTCATGGATGAGCTTTTGCGGCGTGATGGTGTAAAAGGCAAAGGCCACAGCGGAGAGCAGACCCCAGATGAGTGCCGGAGGGGCGATGTGCAGGGCACCCAATTTGAACTGGGTGGCACAGCTGAACGCACCCAAGGCCACCAACAGCACTGCCACCAGCTCGTACACTCTAGGCGCCCGGCGCTCCTTCACGACGGTGTAGACCAGGATCATCACCGGTGCGGTGTAGGACAGCACCGTGGCGAAAGCGGCGTTGGAGTACTGGATGGAGGTGTAGTAGCCGTACTGGCAGAGGGCGGAGCCGATGAGGCCAAAGGCGATGAGGGGTGGGTAGTTCTTTTTGTCCTGCCACACCGCCATGGGGTGTTTTCCGGACAGGGCGGAAAAGAGCACCAGGAGGGTACCCGCCAGCAGCAGGCGGATGGGGACGACCCAATCGGAGGTGATGCTGTTTTGTTCAAACAGGGTCTGGCCGCAGGCACCGCCGATGGCCCAGCAGATACCGCCTAGGATGGTGATGCAATAGCCCAAGGCCATGCGATGATGTTGTTTCATGGTCGTTCTTCTCTTTCTCTTCAGGATGATAGGGTCATTATACCCCCGTTCTCTCCCCTTGTCTGTGGGCGTTCTCACTCATTTTCCATTGGAATAGACCAGGTTCTTTTGTGGAGAAATGATGAGCGAAAAAAGCGTGCATCCCAACGGAGGGATACACGCTTTTCGGATGTCGTTTTTCTTTCGCTCAGTCCCAAATCAGAGTGGCGAAATAATCGTCGATGGTCTCCGCCCGGCGGATCATCTCAGTGGAGCCGTCCTCTTTCAGCAGGATCTCTGCGCTGCGCAGGCGGCCGTTGTAGTTATAGCCCATGGCGAAGCCGTGTGCGCCGGTGTCGTGGATGACCAGCAGGTCGCCCCTGTCGATCTTGGGCAGCATCCGGTCGATGGCAAACTTGTCGCTGTTCTCGCACAGGGAGCCGACCACGTCGTACTTGTGGTCGCAGGGTTCTGTTTCCTTGCCCATGACCGTAATATGATGGTATGCGCCGTAGATGGCGGGACGCATCAGGTTGGCGGCGCAGGCGTCTACGCCGATGTATTCCTTATAAATGTGCTTCTCATGGATGGCGCGGGTGACCAGCAGGCCGTGGGGCGCCAGCATGAAGCGGCCCATTTCGGTGTAGATGCTCACGTCGTCCATGCCGGCGGGAACCAGAATCTTCTCATACTGTTCCTTGACGCCGGCACCGATAGCGGCGATGTCGTTCTTGCGCTGTTCGGGACGATAGGGGACGCCCACACCGCCGGACAGGTTGATGAACTTGATGTGGCAGCCGGTCTTTTCCTTCAGCTCGACGGCCAGTTCGAACAGCTCCCCTGCCAGGGCGGGATAGTAGTCGTCGGAAATGGTGTTGGAGGCCAGGAAGGCGTGGATGCCGAAGTATTTTGCGCCCATGGACTTGAGCTTCTTGTAGCCCTCGATGATCTGTTCCTTGGTGAAGCCGTACTTAGCCTCGCCGGGGTTGTCCATGACCTGGAAGCCCTCTTCGCTCTCGCCCAGGGTGAAGACGCCGCCGGGATTGTAGCGGCAGGAGATGGTCTCGGGGATGTAGCCAATGGTCTCTTTCAGGAAGTCGATGTGGGTGAAGTCATCCAGGTTGATGATGGCGTTCTGCTTGTCCGCCTGAACGTACTCTTCCGCCGGGGTCTCATTAGAAGAGAACATGATCTCGTGGCCGGTGAAGCCGCACTTGTCGCTCATGATGAGCTCGGTCAGCGAGGAGCAGTCCACGCCGCAGCCCTCTTCCTTCAGCACCTTGAGGATGCCGGGAGTGGGGGTGGCCTTGACGGCGAAGTATTCCCGGAAGCCAGGGTTCCAAGCAAAGGCCTGATTCACTTCCCGGGCGGTCTGACGGATGCCGGCTTCGTCGTAGAGGTGGAAGGGAGTGGGATACTGTTGGCAGATCGCTTCCAGCTGATCCTTGGTTACAAAGGGTGTTTTCATGGGTGAATTCCTCACTTTCCGCTCACTTTAATACTGGAAACTATGATAGCGGATTTTGCCGGATTATGCAAGATGAAGGTGGGAAAAAAAGTGCCGAATTTCCGGGCGGACAAATGTCCTTTCTGCATTTATTTAGAAAAAGCGATTCATTTTCCCCGTCATTTTCATGCCGTTTCCCCAGTTTCCCCCGGGTATTCGCCTACTTTTTTCTAGCGTTCTGCAAAAAAATCGAAAAACGTCTTGCATTTTCCGTACCAATCGTTTATACTATAAGCACTCACACGTCAGTTGATGTTTGCAGGAGAATGACAGCGCGATTTCATATCGCCGTTCTACCGAAGGAGAAAATCTCTCAGGTCGGTTCAATGAGGAGCCGGTGGACTGTGAACAGATGACTCTCTGGAGAAGTCCGCAAGCCCCCTTGCGGAGGCCGAAGGTGCAAGGCGAGATCGCGTCAAACTCTCAGGCAAAAGGACAGAGCGTGAACCCCCTTTTCTGTTGTCAGGATGGATACGGCAACGGATTTTTTCATGCTTCCTTTTCCTTCGACGCAGCGTTCGCTCCCTCAGGCCAGCGCCGCGTTTTTCTTTTACGCTTCATCCAAACGCAGCGCACCCAACCAAGCTATTCGTTAGTCCCCCTTCCCCCGCTCCCCTCTCGGGACGTCCTGAGGCGGCGGGAAATCGGTCTAATTGATAGAGCATAAAGAAAGAGTAGTTTTTCAAAGTAAGGAAAGGATGTAATCTATGGAAGCTTTTAGCAACTTTATAAGTTGGCTTGACGGCCAGGTATGGGGCATCCCCATGATCGTCCTGCTGTTCGGCACTCACCTGTTCCTGACAGCACGAACCGGTTTCATTCAGAGAAAGCTCGGCACCGCCATCAAGCTCTCCTTCACCAAGGATCCTGATGCTCCCGGCGATGTCAGCCAGTTCCAGGCTCTGACCACCGCACTGGCCTCCACCATCGGCACCGGCAACATCATCGGTGTGGGCACTGCGATCTTCATCGGCGGCCCTGGCGCTGTCCTGTGGTGCTGGCTGACCGGCGTGTTCGGCATCGCCACCAAGTATGCAGAATCCCTGATCGCGGTTAAGTACCGTGTGCAGAGCGCCGACGGTCGTATGCAGGGCGGCGCAATGTACGCTCTGGAACGTGGTCTGAACATGAAGTGGCTGGGCATTCTGTTCGCCTTCTTCGCAACCTTCGCCTCCTTCGGCATCGGTAACGCAACGCAGATCAACGCCATCGCAGAAGTCATCGAAAACAACATCAACTTCATCCCCACTCCCCGTCTGGGCATCGGCATCGTCTTTGGCGTCATCACCGCTGTCGTCATTCTGGGCGGCATCAAGTCCATCGCTACCGTTTGTGAAAAGCTGGTTCCCTTCATGGCTATCTTCTATGTCCTGGGCTGCATCGTCATTCTGGGCATGAACCATGATACTTTGATCCCCGCGATCAAGACCATCTGCACCCTGGCATTCAAGCCCGGCGCAGTCGCTGGCGGCCTGGTCGGTCAGGGCATCATGATGGCAGCTCGTTACGGTATTGCCCGCGGCCTGTTCTCCAACGAATCTGGTCTGGGCTCCGCTCCCCTGGTCGCTTCCGCTGCACAGACCCGTAACCCTGTCCGTCAGGCTCTGGTCTCCGCAACCGGCACCTTCTGGGATACCGTTGTTGTCTGCCTGATGACCGGTCTGGTTCTGGTCACCACCATCATGCGTGACAACGGCATTGATATGTCCACCATCGAAAACGGCGGTCAGATGACCACCGCAGCCTTCTCTCAGATCCCTGTCCTTGGCCCCGTCATTCTGGTCATCGGCATCATCTGCTTCGCTTACTCCACCATCCTGGGCTGGTCCTACTATGGTGAACGCTGCGCCGAATACCTGTTCGGCAAGAAGGCTCTGCTGCCCTACAAGCTGCTCTACATCGCAGTTATCGTCATCGCTCCCGTTGTTGCTCTGGATCTGGTCTGGAACATCGCTGACATCCTCAACGCCTTTATGGCGATCCCCAACTTGGTGGCTGTCCTGGCTCTGTCCGGCACCATCGCAAAGGATACCAAGTATTATCTGGCCAACCTGGATGAAGTGGACACCACTGAGATCCCCGTGGTCGACAAGTAATACCTATATCACATCTATCATCAAACTCCCCTGCTCCAGCAGGGGAGTTTTCCCTTTTCTAGGAAAGCATTTCTAACGCTCTGTCTTGTCTATTAAAATAGATGATGCTATAATGAGCTGTGACATGACCCACGGACAGACCCGTTTGCTCTTTTTTCAAACGGGAAAAGAGGTATTTTTATGACTTATCAAGAGGAATTTATCACCTTTATGGTGCGCTCTGGTGTGTTGACCTTCGGAGATTTCACCACCAAATCCGGTCGGAAAACCCCCTATTTCATCAACACCGGCAATTACAAAACCGGCGCCCAGGCCGCCCGTCTGGGCGACTACTACGCAGCCTGTCTCCAGGAACATCTGCCGGCAGACACCACCGCCCTGTTCGGCCCCGCCTATAAGGGCATCCCCCTGGCTGTCTCTGCCGCCGCCTCCCTGTACCGCAACTATGGCCGCGACCTGCCCTACTGCTTCAACCGGAAAGAGGTCAAAGACCACGGCGAGGGCGGTTTCATGGTTGGCTATCAGCCTCAGGCCGGCGACGTGATCGCCATTGTAGAGGATGTAGTCACCGCCGGCACGGCGGTGCGGGAATCCATCGCCCTGTTCGAGAAGGTGGCGCCGGTGAAGATCTCCAGCCTGTTCGTCTCGGTGGATCGGATGGAACGGGGCAGCGGCAGCTGCTCTACCCTGGACGAGCTGCGGCAGGAATACGGCATCGCCGTCCACCCCATCGTCACGGTGCGGGACATCATCGACTTCCTCTACGAACGCCCCATCGACGGCAAGGTCTACATCGACCACGCCATGAAGGAGCGCATGGAAGCCTATTTGCGTCAGTACGGCGCGGAGCAATAATCGCTGTTCATTGATTGAAAGAGAAAGGGAGTAGCAGACTTGAAAGAAAAGAAGAACTGTCATGTGGGACATCGGCAGCGGCTGAAGAATCGATTCCTCCGCAACGGCGAAATCGCATTTGAAAATCACGAGCTGTTGGAACTTCTACTTTTCTACGCCATCCCGCAAGGGGATGTAAACCCGTTGGCACACCGTTTGATGGAGCACTTCGGCTCCTTGTCCGGCGTGTTCGACGCCTCGGTCTCCGACCTGATGCAGGTTCCCGGTGTGGGGGAGCACACTGCGCTGCTCATCCATATGCTGCCCCAGATCGCCCGACGGTACCACATCGACCGCTCCTCCACCGGCAATGTGCTGCGGGACACCTTGGATTACGCCGACTGGCTCCGTCCCTACTTCTTTGGCGCTCGTAACGAGATGGCTTATCTGCTGTGCATGAACGCCAACGGGAAAGTATTAGGCTGCGACCTGATCGACGAAGGGGACTTGACCTCCTGTGCCCTGCTCCCCCGCCAGGTGACGGCCATCGCTCTGCGCTATCGGGCAGCCGCGGTGGTGCTGGCTCACTGTCATGTGGTGGGCTCCACGCAGCCCTCCTATGCAGACCATGAGGCCACTTTGGCTTGCCGCAAGATGCTGGATCGGCTGGACATCACTTTGCTGGATCATCTGATCTTCTGCGATGGCGAGTATATTTCTTTGGCGCAGACGGGGGAATTGAATCGTTTTTAATGTGCGGCATTTACTCTAGTTTGAAAGGCTGGTGTTTTCTCATGCCTGAATTCAAAGTTGTCAGCCCATTCGAACCCTCTGGCGATCAGCCGGAGGCCATCGACGCTATCGCCAACGGCATCGAGCTAGGGCTGGACGAACAGACCCTACAGGGGGTCACCGGCAGCGGCAAGACCTTCACCATGGCCAAGGTCATTGAGCGGGTACAGCGTCCTACGCTGGTGCTGGCGCACAACAAGACGTTGGCTGCACAGCTCTGCGCCGAGTTCAAGGAGTTTTTCCCGGACAACGCGGTGGAATATTTCGTCTCCTACTACGACTACTACCAGCCGGAGGCGTACATTCCTCACACGGACACCTTCATTGAGAAGGACGCCAGCATCAACGAGGAGATCGACCGGCTGCGGCACAGTGCCACCTCTGCCCTCTTTGAGCGGCGGGATGTCATTGTAGTTTCCTCCGTCAGCTGCATCTACGGCCTGGGCAACCCCATCGACTACAAGAACATGGTCATCAGTCTGCGCACCGGCATGGAGTACGACCGGGACGCCCTGCTGAAGAAGCTCATCGAAATCCGCTACGAGCGCAACGACATCGCCTTTGACCGAAATATGTTTCGGGTGCGGGGAGACACGGTGGAGATCTACCCGGTCTACGCCAAAGAGCACGCCATCCGGGTGGAGTTCTGGGGGGACGAGGTGGATCGCATCAGCGAGATCAACGTGGTCACCGGCTCGCCGGTGCGCATCCTGAACCACGTGGCCATCTACCCCGCCAGCCACTATGTCACCACCAAGGATAAGCTGGCACGGGCGCTGGCGGAGATCGAGGACGAGATGTGGAAGCAGGTGGAGTTTTTCCAGAGCCAGGGCAAGGCCATTGAGGCCCAGCGCATCCGCCAACGTACCCAGTATGACATGGAGATGATCCGGGAGCTGGGGTACTGCCAGGGCATTGAGAACTACTCCAGGGTCATTGCGGAGCGGCCGGCTGGTTCTCCGCCGATGACGCTATTGGACTACTTCCCCGATGATTTTTTGCTGTTCATCGACGAGTCCCACGTGACCTTGCCTCAGGTGCGAGCCATGTACAACGGCGACCGAGCTCGAAAGACCACCCTAGTGGACTACGGTTTCCGACTGCCCTGTGCCTATGACAACCGCCCGCTGAAATTCGAGGAGTTTGAGCAGCGGCTGAACCAGGTGGTCTATGTCTCCGCCACCCCCGGTGCCTATGAGCGGGAACGCTCCGGCCAGCTGGTGGAGCAGATCATCCGCCCCACTGGGCTGCTGGACCCGCTCATCGAAGTGCGTCCGGTACAGGGGCAGATCGACGACCTGCTGGCGGAGATTCAAGCACGTTCCGCTCGAAAGGAACGGGTGCTGGTGACCACGCTGACCATCAAGATGGCGGAGGATTTGACCGAGTATCTCATCAAGGCTGGCGTGAAGGCCAAGTATATGCACCACTCCATCAAGACCATTGAGCGGACGGAGATCATCCGTGACCTGCGTCTGGGCGTCTTTGATGTGCTGGTGGGCATCAACCTGCTCCGAGAGGGGTTGGACTTGCCGGAAGTGTCTCTGGTGGCCATTTTGGACGCGGACAAGGAGGGCTTTTTGCGCAGTGAGACCGCCCTTATCCAGACCATCGGCCGCGCCGCTCGAAATGCCGACGGCATGGTCATCCTGTACGCTGACAAGATCACCCCGTCTATGGATCGAGCCATCACGGTCACGGAGGAGCGGCGTGCCAAGCAGGACGCCTTCAACAAGGCTCACGGCATCGTGCCCAAGACCATCAAGAAGGATATCCGCGACCTGCTGGAGCTGAGCAAGCCGGCGGAGGAAGGGCACAAGAAGGGCAAGCTCACCGCGCAGGAGCGTGCCGCTCACATCGCCCAGCTGGAGAAGGCCATGAAGGAGGCCGCCAGCCGGTTGGAGTTCGAGCTGGCCGCCGCCCTGCGAGATCAGATCATCGAGCTGAAGGGGCAGTCGTAAGCATGGCTGTTCCCAAAGAAGGAATTTGAATCATTATGCAAGATCGCATTATTGTCAAAGGCGCACGCGCCAACAACCTGAAAAACATCGACGTGGAAATTCCACGGGACAAGCTGGTGGTGGTCACCGGCCTGTCCGGCAGCGGGAAAAGCTCCCTGGCGTTTGACACCATCTACGCCGAGGGACAGCGCCGATACGTGGAGTCCCTGTCCAGCTACGCCCGGATGTTCCTGGGTCAGATGGACAAGCCTGACGTGGACTCCATCGACGGCCTCTCCCCTGCCATCTCCATCGACCAGAAGACCACCAGCAAAAACCCCCGCTCCACCGTGGGCACGGTGACGGAGATCTACGACTACCTTCGTCTGCTCTGGGCACGGGTGGGCACCCCACACTGTCCCAACTGCGGGAAGGAGATCAAGCAGCAGACCATTGATCAGATCGTGGATCAGGTGCTGGCGCTGCCGGAGGCCACCCGTATCCAGGTGCTGGCTCCGGTCATTCGGGGGAAGAAGGGCACCCACGAGAAGATTTTTGAGGACGCCCGCCGCTCCGGCTATGTCCGGGTGCGGGTGGATGGGAATCTGTTCGACCTGTCCGAGAAAATCCCCTTGGAGAAGAACATCAAGCACAACATTGAGGTCATCGTAGACCGGCTGGTCATCCGTCCGGACATCACCCAGCGGCTGACGGACAGCTGCGAGATCGCCTCCAAGCTCTCCGGCGGCATTGTGGTCATCAATCTGGTGCGGGAGGACAAAGATTTATTGTTCAGCCAGAACTACGCCTGTGAAGACTGCGGCATCTCTATCGAAGAGCTGTCCCCCCGGTCCTTCTCCTTCAACAACCCCTACGGGGCCTGTCCCACCTGTGCCGGGTTGGGGCATCAGATGAAGGTGGACCCGGATATTGTCATTCCCAACAAGGAGCTGTCCATCCTGGACGGCGCCATCTGCGCCAGCGGGTGGAACAACATCCGCGGAGACGGCATCAGCCGGATGTACTTTGACGCCCTGTCCAAGAAGTTCCACTTCCGGCTGGATACGCCGGTGAAAAAGCTCTCTCCGGAGGTCATGGACATCATCCTCCACGGCACCAAGGGGGAGAAACTGACCCTCCACTACGACCAGCCCCGGGGCAAGGGCACCCTGTACCAGCCCTTTGAGGGGATTCTGAACAACCTGGAGCGCCGCTACCGGGAGACCCACAGCGACAGCAGCAAGCGGGATTTGGAGGAACTGATGACCGAGTGTCCCTGTCCCACCTGCCACGGCAGGCGGCTGCGGAAGGAGCTGCTGGCGGTGACGGTGGGGGGACTGGCCATCGACCAGTTCTGTGACCTGCCTATCGACCAGTCTTTGGACTTCGTGAATCATCTGGAGCTGACCCATCAGCAACAGCTCATCGGCGACCAAATTTTGCGGGAGATCCGCACCCGCCTGGGCTTTTTACAGAACGTAGGGCTGTCCTATCTGACCTTGAGCCGCAAGGCGGGCACTCTGTCCGGCGGTGAGAGCCAGCGTATCCGGCTGGCCACCCAGATCGGCTCCTCTCTCATGGGGGTGCTGTATATCCTGGACGAGCCGTCCATCGGCCTGCATCAGCGGGACAACGACCTGCTGCTGGCCACCCTGAAAAACCTCCGCGACCTGGGCAACACCCTCATCGTGGTAGAACACGACGAGGACACCATGCGGGCGGCGGACTACCTCATTGACGTGGGGCCTGGCGCCGGCGTCCACGGGGGGCAGATCGTGGCAGCTGGCACGGCGGAAGAGGTGATGAACACACCGGGGAGCCTCACTGGCGACTATCTGGCTGGGCGCAAGAAGATTTTGGTGCCTGCCGTCCGCCGGAAGGGCAACGGAAAGTGGCTGACCGTCCGCGGTGCGTCGGAGAACAACCTGAAGCATCTGGATGTGTCCGTTCCTTTGGGGACATTCACGGCAGTGACTGGGGTTTCCGGCAGCGGCAAGTCCAGTTTGGTGAATGAAATTTTATACAAAAAGCTGGCGGTGGATCTGAACCGTGCCAAGTGCCGTCCGGGCAAGCATGACGCCATGGAGGGCGAGGAGTTTTTGGATAAGGTCATCAACATCGACCAGTCCCCCATCGGCCGCACCCCCCGTTCCAACCCGGCCACCTACACCGGTCTGTTCAACGACATCCGGGAACTGTTCGCCCAGACACCGGACGCCAAGGCGCGAGGGTACAACTCCGGCCGGTTCTCCTTCAACGTCCGGGGTGGACGCTGCGAGGCTTGCTCCGGTGACGGTCTCATTAAAATTGAAATGAACTTCCTGCCGGACGTATATGTGCCCTGCGAGGTCTGCAAGGGCAAGCGGTACAACCGGGAGACCCTGGAGGTCAAGTACAAGGGCAAGAACATCTGGGAAGTATTGGACATGACGGTGGAAGAAGCGGCGGAATTTTTCCAGGCTATCCCCAAGATCGCCAAGCGGCTGACCACTCTGGCAGACGTGGGTCTGGGCTACGTGAAGCTGGGGCAGTCCTCCACCACCCTCTCCGGCGGTGAGGCACAGCGAGTGAAGCTTGCCACCGAGCTGTCCAAGCGCTCCACCGGCAAGACCATCTACATTCTGGACGAGCCTACCACCGGTCTGCACACCGACGACGTGCGGCGGCTCATCGACGTGCTCCAACTGTTGGTGGAGGCCGGGAACACGGTGCTGGTCATCGAGCACAATCTGGACGTCATCAAGACAGCGGACTACCTCATCGACCTGGGGCCGGAAGGCGGCGCTGCTGGCGGCACCATCGTCTGTACCGGTACGCCGGAGGAAGTGGCTCAGTGCGCCCAGTCCTACACCGGCAAGTATCTGAAATCTGTCCTGTAAGCAGGCCGGAGGAAAGGAATCAAATTTATGCTCACAACCCTGCACACCTTCTGGGTCTGGGTCACCAGCACCCTGGTCGGCAAGATCGTGGCTTCCGGCTTCATCTCCATGCTCCCCCTGGTGGAGCTGCGCGCTGGCATCCCCATTGCGGTGAGACTGGGTCTGGAACCGCGCATCGCCATCCTGACCTGTATCATTGCCAATATCCTCCCCATCCCCTTTATCATCCTGTTCATCCGCAAGATTTTCGCCGTGGTGCGCAAGTGGAGCGCCACCTTTGAGAAGCTCATCTCCAAGGTGGAGGCCAAAGCCTACAAGCACCGGGACATGATCGACAAATACGCCGCCATGGGGCTGTTCATCCTCACCGCCATCCCCCTGCCGGGCACTGGCGCTTGGACGGCGTCCCTGCTGGCGACGCTGATGGATATGCGCCTGTCCCGTGCCTTCTTCCCCATTGCGTTGGGGGTGGTGGGCGCTGGCACCATCATGGCGATCTTGTCCTACGGCGTGGCGGCGCTGGTGGTCTGAGGCACCTTTTGCCCCGGTTTTGCGTAAGCTAGGGTGAGGTGAAGGATATGACAGCCATTTTACTTGCGTCACTGGCGGCGGTCGGCCTATTCACCCTGCTCTGGCTGGGGCTGGGACGACTGCTGATTCCCACCCACAGCGTACACCTGCTGCTCCCGGTGAAGGGAGACGGCGGGGATCTGGAACATAACCTAAAGGGGCTGCGCTGGCTCCATGCCACCGGGCTGCTGGACGCTCAGATCGACCTGCTGGATGCAGGTCTGTCGGACGCCGGGCGGGAACGGGTGGATCGGCTGCTGCGCAGTGAGAGCAGTCTGCATCTGTATGAGCGCAGGCAATGAAATGCCCTGCGGTGAGACGTTTGTCTTGCCGCAGGGTTTCTTTTGGCTCTTTATTTGTTTTCGTGTGACAGGTGCTCCCTTTCTATGGCTTAATCGCATATTTTTTC
Organism: uncultured Oscillospiraceae bacterium; assembly: GCA_934597165.1. Lineage (GTDB taxonomy): Bacteria > Bacillota > Clostridia > Oscillospirales > Oscillospiraceae > Onthomonas. The sequence goes on along the minus strand of CAKTQP010000008.1, from coordinate 32,674 downwards.
TATATATTGACTTTTTCAGTCGTTTGGTGTATATTTTGGGTATATACTTTCCCATTGCAATCATCTAAACGAGAAAAAGAGGGGGATAATTGTGGCGTTTTTTCATTTTTTCAAGAAGAAAAAAGCACCGGCCTCAGCAGCAAACACACCACCTGTAACCACACAGCCTGCCAGCGAAAAAGAAGATGCCATCGACGGCACCATCAAAATGGCCCATGAGCAAATGATGAAAGGCGCCATCAAAAGAGAAGATGCCATCAAAATGGTCTTTGAAAAAGTAGTGAGCGAACAGCCTCCATCGGAACCCTTCGCATCCGGGGCCATATTTGACATCACGCGCTTGGCACACGACGAATTTGTGCAGCTCGTCCAGTCGAACGATGCAGGGTTACTCCACGATTTTTTCGCTAACGCATACCTATCATTCTGCCATAACCCGCAGATCGTTGGGTTTACGCCTACCATGGTAAATCTGCAAAAGGACGACACGGATGTGTGTCAATGGAACACAAGCATCCTCACGCTCTCAACAGGGGAAGCGGTCGCACTTTGCTATATGCCGATTCAACATGACACACTTGCCGCGAGAATCGTTGGTATCGTGATCGGCAAGGATGGCGATCGCTATTATTACTGTATGCTTCAGAAAGATGAGGACGCCGTTTCAAACGTGATGCGAAATAAAGCTATCCTGGGCATTGCCACGATCGGAACGGTCAGCGGGCGCGGGTTTGAGCTGATGGGGCGTTTTTTGGACTGCATTGAACAAGACGCCTAATAAGCTGTTTTGAGCCATAGATCGTTTTAATCGGAAAGCCACCGTGACAAGAACATCGTCACGGTGGCTTTATCTGGTACGCCTGAAGGGACTCGAACCCACACGCATTGCTGCACGAGAACCTAAATCTCGCATGTCTACCAATTCCATCACAGGCGCGTATGAGCGGCAGCACGACCTGTCGCTATTTTTGTACCCCTCTGATTTTTACACGGCGAGGGAACCGAGGCGGAGCATATCGCTTTACCCGCGAACATGGTTTATATTACCACAGCTTGCCCCGCCTGTCAAACACATTGCAAAGCATCCCATTCCTCGGTATAATAATCTCCATAGAAATCGGAGGTTTTTTCCCTTATGAATGAACGCATTTCCCCCCTCTCCAATCTCATCCTCCCCCTGCTGGAATGGTTCCGCGACAACCACCGCACGCTGCCCTGGCGCAGCGACCCCACCCCATACCATGTGTGGGTGTCTGAGATCATGCTCCAGCAGACCCGTGTGGCGGCTGTGCTGGGTTACTATCAGCGGTTTATGGAGGCGCTGCCTACGGTGGCGGATTTGGCAGAGGTGGAAGAGGATCAGCTGTTGAAGCTGTGGCAGGGTTTGGGCTATTACAATCGGGCGCGGAACCTGCAAAAGGCTGCGCGCCAGGTCATGGAGCAGTTTGGGGGGCAATTCCCCAGCACCTATGACGACCTGCTCTCCCTGGCTGGCGTGGGGGACTACACTGCCGGCGCCATCGCCTCCATCGCTTTCGGGCTGCCGGAACCGGCGGTGGATGGCAACGTCCTTCGGGTGGTCACCCGCATCACCGGCAACCCTTCGGACATCTCACAGGCAGCCACCAAAAAGGCCGTCCGTGCCGCTCTGGCGGAGGTCATGCCCTTGGGAGCCCCTGGGGACTTCAACCAGGCGTTGATGGAGCTGGGCGCCCTGGTGTGCCTGCCCAACGGTGCGCCGGACTGTGGGCACTGTCCGGCCTGTGGGTTCTGTGTGGCGCATTTGGAGGGGAAGACCGATGTGATCCCCGTAAAGGGTGCGAAAAAGCCACGGAAGATGGAGGAACGGACGGTGTATCTGTTGTTCTACGGCGGACAAGTCGCCCTCCGCCGTCGTCCTGCCAAGGGGTTGCTGGCGGGGCTGTGGGAGTTTCCCAATGAAGTGGTCGGGTCTGCTGAATCGGACGGCTGGGGGTTGGATTTGACTCAGGCGGAGGTCTGCGGTGCGGGACGGCACATCTTCACTCACCGGGAGTGGCATATGACAGGAAAACAGCTTGTCCTGACTGATGACACCTTGCCAGATGGTTGGGTATGGGCGGACGAACAGGCGCTGCGGGAGACCTATGCCGTCCCCAATGCGTTCTCCGCCTTTTTGCCCACGGTAGAGGCTTATTTTGCCCAATGGAGAGGAGGGCTATCATGATCTGCAATCTCTGTCCCCGCAACTGCAACGCCCTGCGCACAGATACGGAAGGCGGTGGCTTGTGTGGGATGCCTGCCCTGCCGGTGGCTGCACGGGCGGCACTGCATCAGTGGGAGGAACCGCCTATCTCCGGTACCCGGGGCAGCGGCACCATCTTTTTCTCCGGCTGTCCCTTGCAATGCGTGTTCTGCCAGAACGAGCCCATCAGCCACGAGGGTCGGGGCAAGGCCATCACGCCGGAGCGTCTGCGCGCCCTCTGTTTCCAGCTCATGGACCAGGGCGCCCACAACATCAATTTCGTCACCCCCACCCACTACACCCACGTGCTCCTAGACGTGCTGCAGGAGCCGCTGCCGGTGCCGGTGGTGTGGAACACGGGCGGGTATGAGAAGCTGGAGACCCTGCGGGCACTGGAGGGAAAGGTGGACATCTATCTGCCGGACCTGAAATATCTGAACGCCGACGTGGCGCAGCGGTACTCCGCCGCGCCTGACTATCCGGAGGTGGCTACTGCCGCCATTGTGGAGATGTTCCGGCAGGTGGGGCCGGTGGAATATGCTGCGGATGGCACCCTGAAAAAGGGGATCATCATCCGACATTTGGTGCTGCCCGGTCAGCTGTCTGGTGCCAAGGACGTGATGGACTGGGTGGCGGAGCATTTTGAACCGGGGCAGGTGCTGTTCTCCCTGATGAGTCAGTATCTTCCCTGGGGCAAGGCGGCGGAATATCCGGAGATCAACCGGCGGCTCAGGAAGGGCGAGGCGCGGAAGGCGGCGGAGTATATGGAGCTGCTGGGGTTGGACGGGTTTGTGCAGGAGCAGAGCGCGGCCAGCGATCAGTTTATCCCGGACTTTGACTTTACGGGGCTATAAGCGAAAAACCGACTGCTGCAAGAGCATCATCCTGCAGCAGTCCTTTTGCCAACGTGATAGAGGGAAGCAATGCAATCGTTTCGTACGTTGGATCGTGTTTACTTTTTCTTTAACAGTGCTGCCTTTACAACACCCTTGGGATCTTTGACCAGAAGAACCACCAGCCAGACAATCAGTCCCAATGCTACAACAGACAGTCCGAGGAAGAAGTCATTGAGCATATCCATGGGAGCCGGGGTGAAGTATTCCGCATGAAGCTCCGCGTATTCAAAGATGGCATCTACCAGCCACATGATGGACGCGCCCCAATACAAGAAGCACAGGACACTCACCTTATACTCGTCATTCGGCGCTTTTTTATACCAGACCACAGTTGCAATCACTGCGGCGAATACCGTTGTCAATAGTGTCATAAAAAGCCCTCCTTATTGCGCAATGCTCGTGTGCTTTCGTGCCCGCTTTAACAGCACATTGCAAACTACCAGCATACCGACCCACACAGCTGTGACCAACACCGCCATGGTGACGCCAACCGAGCTCATCTCCGAGAGCATGATTGCTGTTTCTGCCGGGTCGCTTGCCGCCGTCAGGAAGGGGAACCAGGGCACAACCTCGCCATGCCACAGGTGTTCAAAGGCCAGCAACAGGGCGCCACCCCACAGCAGATTGCAGAGCCACTGGAGCTTACGGGAGAGCGGGATTGCCGTTTCCTCCGTCGTATGTGCAGTTTCCTGTTTCTTTTCTTTCATTTTAACCACCTGAGTAGCAGCCGTTACCACTGCGGCCTCTGCTACCGGAACCAAAAAACAAGCCATTTTTGATTTCCTCCTCAATCTCTTTTCTATTGATTGTTGTAAGGGAACGCGTCTCTCTATATATTCATTATAGTGCCTTTCCTCTTTTTTCAAAGCCCCCTAGGGGGATGTAAAAGTAACCAAAAATATATACCCACTTTCTACGATCATGCCGAATTTCTCCATCCTTTCTTCGGCACATGACAGTTTTCTCTTCTTCTCCTTCAAATTGCGGGTCACGAATTACCCCCTAAAAACGACTACATCATGCAATGGCATTGCGTAGTCATTTTTCTTTTCAACAAGCAGCTTTCCGCTCCGGCAGGACAAAATAGATGCTCAAGCCGCCGATGATGACTGCAATCCCCACCAGTTGCCGCAGGGAGATGGACTCGTGGAGGAACAGGTAGGCTAGGATGCAGGTGCCGATGGGTTCGCCTAGGATGCTCATGGTGACCGCCGAGGCGGGGAGTTTTTTGAGCAGGAGGTTGAATACGAACTGTCCTCCGATGGTGGACAGCAGCGCCAGGCCGAGAAAGGCCCACCAAGTCTCTTCTGTGTAGCCCACAAAGGGATTTCCCTGGAGTATCGTATACGCGGCCAAGGCGACGGCGCTGGCGAGATAACTCAAGACGGAGTAAGTGACCGCGGAGACCTCCTGCCGGACGGTTTGGCCGATGAAGAAGTAGCAGGAGATGACCCCCGCCGCCAGAAAGGCCAGCACGTCCCCCAACAGGCTCATGCCGCTGATCTGAAAGTCGCCGAACCCAATGATGACGCTGCCCAGCAGGGCGATGGCACAGCCACAGACAGCGGTGGGCTTGAGCTTGCTTTTCAAGATGACTCGTTCCAGCGCCAGGGAAAAGAGGGGCTGCAAGCAGACCAGCACGGTAGAGCTGGCGATGGAGGTAAAGCGCAGGGACTCGAACCACATCACGTAGTGCAGTGCCAAGAACAGTCCGGCCGCGATGATTTTTCTCCACTGTCCTCCGCTCAGTCCTCGCACCTCCGCTCTCGCCTCTCTCCGGAACAGCAGAAACGGGAGCAGCGCAAGGGCAGCCAGGAAGAGGCGGTAAAAAGCGGTGACGCCAGAGGGGGCGTCGGCCAGCTTGACGAAGATGGCGGAGGTGGACAGGGCGAAGACGCCGCCGAACAGGATCAGGTAGGTTTTCAGGTTGGAATACATAGGCTTTCTCGACTTCTCTCTCGGTTTCATGGGGTTATCTGTATTTTACGCATTTTTTCGAAGGGTCGCAAGAGTGAGCAGACACAAAAAACCCGTCAATCCAAGGATTGACGGGTTTTGGATGATCGGAAAAACGATCTGCTTAGTCAGCCACGTAGGGCAGCAGGGCGATCTGACGGGCGCGCTTGATGGCGACGGTCAGCTGACGCTGATGCATGGCACAGGTGCCGGTGGTACGACGGGGCAGGATCTTGCCGCGCTCGGAAATGTAACGGCGCAGTTTTGCGGTATCCTTATAATCGATCTGCTGGACCTTGTCCACGCAGAAGGAACAAACCTTTCTGCGCTTACGGCCGCGAGGACCTCTATCATAAGCCATAACAGAAACCTCCTTATTGAGATGGGATCACCCAACAGTGATCCGTTTAGAACGGCAGTTCGCCGTCATTATCGCTCAGTTCCGCGAAGCCGCCGCTGTCGGGAGCGCCGAAGTTCGCGGGGGGCGCATAGGTGCCGGAACCGCCTGCGGGGGCGGCAGGGGCTGCGCCATAGGGATCGTAGCCGCCCTGGGGAGCGCCATAGGGCGCGCCGCCGGAAGGCTGGCCGTCTCGACGGGGGGAGTCGCAGAAGAAGACGTTATCCGTCACGACCTCTGCTGCCACCCGGCGATTGCCATCCCGGTCAGTGTAGTCACGCATCTGCAGGCGGCCTTCCACCAGCATCATACGGCCTTTGGTAAAGTAGCGGGAGACAAACTCCGCTGTATTGCGCCAGGACACGACGTTGATGAAGTCTGCATTCTGGGCGTTGGGGTCTTTGCTCTTGTAACCCCGATCCACAGCCAAGCGATAGGATGCCACCGGCGTCCCCTGCTGGGTGTGGCGCAATTCGGGGTCTGCTACCAGCCGACCCTGCAGAAATACCTTGTTAAGCACTAGAGCGCCTCCTTATTCGGGCTGTTCGACCACGATGGCGCGGATAATGCCGTCGGTAATGTTGTAAATACGGGTCAGTTCTGCGGGGAAATCAGTCTTGGACTCAAAGGTCATCAGGACGTAGTAACCCTCGTTCTTGTGGTTGATGGGATAAGCCAGACGGCGCTTGCCCCATTCGTTCACTTCACCCAGGGTTGCATTCTGCTCCACCAGGGTCTTGAACTTTTCCACGATGGCTGCGGTTGCCTCATCAGTCAGAGTAGAATCAACGACGAAAATAGTTTCGTACTTACCACCGAGTTTTGCCATGTTTTTGCACCTCCTTATGGACATATGTCCTCTGCTCTCTGGCAGAGGAAAGGGATGCCTGCATCTATTTGCAGACCTAACTATTTTACCATAAAACAGCGATTTGTCAAGGATTTTTTCCGGTTCCGCGCCGTTTCCTCCGATCCTCGCCCTTTGATTTTCTCCAGTCTATCACAAAGGGTGGGTCAAAAACCGGACAGGCAGCGGTCAGATCTCGCTCAACCGTTCCTGCCGCATCAGGTCGCGCAGGGCCGGGATGCGGGGCAGCACCCGCAGCAGCAGCGTCCCCACCAGGCCGCAGGCGGCCGCTTCGCCGATGCCCACGGTGAGCCCGTTCCACGCCCAGGCCGTCCAAAATGCTGCGCCGAAGCCGTTGGTCTCGAACCAGGCGATCTCCGCGCCGACGATGACCATGTTGCACAGCACCGGCGGGATGGGCGCAATCCAGCGTTTGGGGACGCGCGCTGTCCACAGGGCGGCGATAAAGGTAGCCAGGGTACCCATGATCCAATCCAAGGCGTAGGGAGAGCCGATGAGGTTGGAGAGGAAACAGCCCAAGGTCAGGCCGGGGATGGCCTCCGGACAGAGCCACGCCAACACGGTCATCCCCTCCGCCAGCCGGAACTGGACAGGACCAAAGGACAGGACGGGCAGGGCCAGCGTCAGGACGGTGTAGAGGGCGGCGATGACCGCGCCCAGGCAGAGTTTTGCCATCTGGTTTCGTTGTTTCATATGTAGTTGCCTCCATTTTGGTATTTAGAGTATGGCGCTGTTTCGCGCCACACAGCGGCACAGGGCTGTACTTGTCCCTGGCCGGTTGGACCGGGTTTGGAAACCAGTCGAGGCTATTGTAACTCTTTGGGGCGGGGTTTGCAATCGGCGTTTACACAGAAAACAGACGCGGGAGCGCCTGTTTTCTACAAAACCATGTTGTTTTTCAAATCCACGGCGCCACCGCCCCCAACAGCACTAAGATAGCGCCGGCGAGCATGGCTCCGTACTGATACAGCCATCCACGTAGGGCGCAGCGTCCCAGAGCGCTGCCTAGGAAGATGGCCAGGACGGTGATAATGCAGTTGCAGAGGGCTGCCGCCCAGGCGTTGCTGCCTGCCAAGCCTGCGCCGATCCCCAAGCCCATGTTATTCCCAGCCAAGGTCAGCGAGAGCACCAGGCACTCCCCCCACTTCACCGGCATCGGCTTCGCCTCCGGCACTTCCTCCTGCAGAGCGTCGATCATCATCCACACGCCCATGGCGATGAGCAGCGCGCCCCCTGCCTTTTTTGCTGTCAGCACAGTCAAACAGCCTGCCGCCCAATGTCCCAATGTCAGCGCCAGCCAGGTAGCTGCTGTGGTCACCAGTCCGATGACCACCACTGCTCCCAAGGTAAACCGTCTGCGCCGCAGACTCCAGCCCATGGCCAATAAAGCCGTGTCTAGGTTGGCCGTCAGCAGCACGCAGATCAGCGAGATCCATTCGCCCATTTTGCACTCCTCCCCCGATTCTTCCATCTTGCGGCAGATTGCCGTTGTGTCAGACTATGAATAGGGGGCGGATTCTGTGAAAGTGCCGCGCAAAACCGGTTCCCTCGGCGGGTGGAATATGCTATACTTAGCTTTGTATTGACCAAATTGGAACAACAGGAGGAATCCCCCATGCCGTCCGCAAAAGAAGAATTCATTCAGATCTATCGAGCCAACATCACCCGCCCCGGCGCTGAGGAGCTGCTGGACTACTTGGAGCACAAGAGCGACTTTTTCATCGCCCCCTCCTCCGCCCGGTTCCACGGTAGCTACGAGGGCGGTCTGTGCGAACACAGCGTGAACGTATACCACTGTCTGGTGGACTACCTGGCTCGGGAACGGGTACAGGAGCTGTACGGGATGGAGTACTCGGCGGAGACGGTGGCCATTGTGGCGCTGCTCCACGACCTGTGCAAGATCGGCTGCTACAAGCCGGGCACCCGGAACGTGAAAGGCCCGGACGGCAAGTGGAAATCGGTGCCCACCTACCAATTTGACGACCCCATGCCCTATGGACACGGGGAGAAGAGCGTGTACATCGTCAACGGCTATCTGCGTCTGACACGAGAAGAGGCCTTTGCCATCCGCTATCACATGGGCTTCTCCGGCGACGAAGACAAGCGCAACGTGGGCAAAGCCTTTCAGATGTATCCGCTGGCCTTTGCCTTGAGCACAGCCGACTGCGAGGCCACCTATTTCCTAGAGGGCAACCCCTCCTGACCCGCCCAAATCCCACAGAGAAAGGACGAGACAACCATTTCATGAACCTGCACGAAGAACGCCTGAGCGGCAAGCACATTTTTAAGGGTCGTGTCATCGACCTGGAAGTCGATCAGATCCGCCTCCCGGACGGACACGACAGCATTCGGGAAGTCATCAACCACCCCGGCGGTGTAGCCATCGCCGCCCTGAACGAACGGGATGAGCTGCTGATGGTGCGCCAGTTCCGTTATCCCTTCCACTCCGTCCTGCTGGAGCTGCCTGCCGGCAAGCTGGAGCCGGGAGAAATTCCTCTGGAGGCCGCTAAGCGGGAACAGAAGGAGGAGACGGGAACCCAGGCGGAGGAGTACATCTCCCTGGGCAAGTGCTACGCTACCCCCGCCTACTGCACGGAGCAGATCCATCTGTGGGCTTGCCGGGTGACTGCCTTTGGGGAGCAGCATTTGGATGAAGGGGAGTTTTTGGAAATGGTGACCGTTCCCCTGGAACAGGCTGTGGAAATGGTGCTCAACAACGATATCCCTGACGGAAAGACCCAAGTTGGGATTTTGAAGACATATGTTCTGGTGAAAGGTGGCAAACTGTAAGCAGTTTTCGCCAAAGGAGCTGCCGCCTATGAGCCATCGTCGTCTGACGGATTTGACCGCTGTCCTTGCCGGGACGGCGGTTTTTTTCACCATCCTGACCGCTTCGGGTACAAAAAAAGCCGCCCAGGCAGTTTCTGGGACGGTGCGCACTGCCGCTGTGGTCTGCGCGGGGGCGGTCTGCTATGATGAGCCCCAAACCTTGTCGGCGCAAGATTTTTGTGATTTTGACGGGTCGGATGCGGTGACCCAAGGGGCAGTGCTCTCCTTTACGGGGCTGGTGGAGCTGTCGGTGAATGGATTGCAAGAGGGAACCGGAAAAGGGAGTTCCAATTATCAGGTGCTGGAATCAGCGCTGTCTTTTGTGGCACGGTTTACCCAGCGGGAGCGTTATGCGGATACCCTGTTCCGTCTGACTCTGCCGCCGGGGGTGTATGAGGTGGACGGGCAAGGGGAACCATTGCATCTCTATCAGAACACTTGGCTGTCCATGCAGGGGGTGACGCTGCGGAAGAGCGACAGTGACTGTTCCGCTCTGCTGCGGAACACGCCGTCTGGAAGCGCCTACGCCGGGTGCGAAGGCAACTCCAATCTAGTGCTCACCGGCGGGGTGTGGGAGGTGCCGCTGGAGCATTTCGACGCCCGCTCGGAGGAGGACCGTTTTTCCGTCCTCCGGTTCGGCCACTGCCGGAATGTGCTCTTGGCTGGGGTGACCGTCTCCGGGTGTGTGAATGGACATCATTTGGAATTGTGCGGGGTGGAAAATTGTTCGGTGGTGAACAGCACCTTTCAGGGGTATCTGGACACGGAGTATCACGGCAAAGGGGACAAAAAGGAGGCCATCCAACTGGATGTGGTGAACAACCGCTGGGTGGCGCCTGGGTTTCCGGATTTTGACGACACCATCACCCGGGACGTCCTCATTTATGGCTGCACCTTCCGCAACCTCTGCCGGGGCATCGGCGGGCACAACGCCGTCTACGGCCGCAGCTACACCAATATCGCCATTCAGCACAACACCTTTACTCACCTGTCCGGGGAGGGCGTTTACGCCCTGAACTACGCTCACGCTGACCTCTCCCACAACAAAATGAAACAGGTGGCCGGCGGCGTCACATTGCTGGCGCTCACCGACCACCCGGATGATGCGTATTACGCCCCTGCCCAATGGGATTTACCCGCCTTTGACCAGCTTTCGAGCCAGTCCCATCACCTGTCTGTGACGGACAATCAGATCGAGGTCGCCGACGGTTCGGAACCCGCCATCACGATTTCAGGCGGGGTCTATGGGGACGCCCAATTTGCCGATGCCTATGGGGGCAGGACATTTTGGATAGAGGATGTGACGCTGACACGGAACCAGGTGGGCGGGGGTATCGTGCAAAACTATGTGCGTGATTAGACCAGGAGGGCGTAGTTGCGGATGTTCTGATAGCGGTCGAATTTCATGCCCACCTCCGGGACGATGCCGCAGAAGGTGAAGCCGAACTTATCGTGGAGCCGCTGGCTGGCCTCGTTGCCGTCGGTGATGACCGAGACCACCAGGTGAGTGCGGTCATCCGCTCTGGCCATGTCCAGGATGGTCTCCATGAGGACGGAGGCGACTCCTTTGCCTCGGCAGTCGCGTGCCACGTAGATGGACAGCTCCACAGAGGAACGATAGGCTTCTTTGTCCCGGTATTCGGACAGGCTGGCGTAGCCTGCCACTTTGCCGTTCTCCGTCTCGGCGGTCAACAGGGGGTGGTTGTCTACGTTGTGGTGGGCGAACCATTCGCGCCACTCCGCCATGATCCTGGGCGTCAAGTCCAGGGTGGAGATGCCGTGGAGGACTTCGTCGTTGTAGATGTCCAGCAGAGCGGGCAGGTCTTTTTCTTCTGCGATTCGGATGTACACAAGGCACCCTTCCTTTCTATGCTTGTCAAACGAGGGAAAATCTGTTATACTGTCATCTAAACTCAGACGCGTTTGAGCACCTTCCGCAAACAAGGCTTCCTTGTCTGCGGATTTTTTTTCAGGAGGTTTTTTCTATGTGGAATTACATTTGGCCCGTCCTGTTGGTGGTGGGCGCCAACACCTTTTATCACATCTGCTCCAAGAGCACGCCGGACAACGTACAGCCCTTTGCCACCCTGGTGGTAACCTATCTGGTATCGGCAGCGTGCTGTCTGGTGCTGTTCTTCGTGACCAGCCCGGACAAGAACCTGTTCGCGGCCTGGAAGCAGGTGAACTGGACGGCTTTTGCCTTTGGTCTGGCGCTGGTGGGGCTGGAATTTGGGTTCATCCAACTCTACCGTGCCGGTTGGAGCGTGAGCATTGGCCCGCTGGTGTGCAACATCGCCCTCTGCTGTGTCCTGCTGGTCATCGGGGTGCTGCTGTACAAGGAGACCCTGCATCTGACCCAGGTGCTGGGGATGCTGCTCTGTGTGGCTGGTCTCATCTTGGTCAACCGGTGATCTAGTCAAAGGCCAATGCCAGGTAGCGGTTCTGTCCTTCATTCCAACGGCGCTGGGTCTCCTTGTCCAGCCACTGCACCACCCCGAAGGGTTTCGGTGTTTCGGGCAGGACGGTGCGTACCAGGGCGCGGTCTGCATTCAGGGCGGTCAGGACGGCCTGAGCGGCTTCCGGCAGCTGGTGGGAGAGCAGCTCCTTCAAGATGACACTGCCGCCCCAGCATTCTGCTGCGGCCACGCCGTCGCCAATGCGAAACAGTCCGCCGCCGCTGGCGTCGCTGAGCATTTTTTGCCAGGTCAGGCTCTCCAATGGGTAGCTGACGTGGCTGGTGCCCTGCAAAAACCGTTCCCGCAACGCCTGATAGGTCTTTACGTCACACCGCTCCGCTTTTTGCTGGGGCGGTGTTTTGGTTTCCCGGGAAATCTCTGTTTCCCAGGTGAAACAGGCGGTCTCATAGCCCAGGCTTTCGTAGAACCGGAACAGGGACGGCTCACCCGGCACCATCACCACGGCTTTGGCGCCTGCTTTCCGTCCTTCCTCTTCCGTCCAGGCCAGCAGGGTGCGTCCGTACCCGCGGCTCTGGCCGTCCGGGTGGGTGCAGAAGGCGTAGACGTACCACATGGGCACGCTGCTCCCCTCCGGCAGGGTCATTTCCTGGGAAAAGGCCAGGAGCATGGACTGCACCACGCCCTCTGCCTCCAAGAGCATCCCGTGAGACACCGCGTTGCCCTGGTCGAAGCACAGGTCGAGGTACGTCTGCTCGTCCCCAAAGCACCGCCGCCACAGCTCCTGCATCCGAGGGGCGTCGACGGGTGTGGCGCGGCGGAGGGTGATTGCTTCCCTCACTGGAGGGTCTCCCATTCCTTCAGTTCGGCGATATATTTCTCCAGCAGCAAGTCCGGGTGGTAGCTGAGCTTGGCCTTGCGCAGGTTCTCCTCGCCCATGTCGTCCTCTCGGTTCAGGTAGCGGATCTCCGGATGATTTTTCCGAATCCAGCGGGCGAACTCCCGGTTGATCATGGGGTAAGCGCCCTGAACCTCGCTGTAAGCCTTTTCAAAGAACACGTCATAGGTGTCCCCGCCCAGGCTCTTGCCGGCGGTGAAGGCCACCGGCTTCCCGCCTGCCCGGAGCAACAGCCCCTCTAGACCCAGCTCCTGCTGGTGGATGAGACAGCGGCGGAGGGCTTCGCAGCCCTCGTGGGCGTTCCAGTCCTCGTGACCGGCGGCGGCAGCGGCGTCCTCCCAATCCTGGTTGAGCCGGATGCACTCTTGAAGGTTTTCGGCGCTGATCTCCTCCACCGTCCAATCCGGGTAGTGCTCCTCGAAGCGGTGGATGTGGTTGCGCTTGGCATGGAGCTTTTTGCCGGTCAGGTCGGCCAGGCGGTCGATGTCATAGCAATAGTCAAAGCCGTCCCGTGCCAGGGTGAATTCAAATTTCCCGGGGTACAGCTGTTCCAGACGGTCTTTCTCCTCCTCGGTCAGGGAGTAGAAGCTCAGGGGCTTGCCCTGTGCCTTGGCGTCCAGCTCCAGCGCCTGGAGCATGGGGCGGATATCCCCCTTGCCAGCCGGCCAGAAATAGCGGGGGCCAGCACAGCGGACGGTCAGGTAGCCTGCGTGGGTGCCGATCTCCTCGTGGAACGCATCCCGCCAGGCGAAGATATTGGTAAACGCATACTCACAGCAACGGTAACCGGAAGAGAGGAAGTAGGAATCTACCAGGTTCCGATCCGTCAATTCTGGTGTGAAAAACTGAATCATAATGTGTGTTTGCCTTTCTCTTTTGTAGTTTTATCGTCATTTCAAACGGATTAGGGCTATTATACCGCCTGCCAGGTAGGTTGTAAACTCCCCCTTTTTCCAGGATTTCATCTATCTCCCTGCTCCGATTTGACAGGTTGCACAATTCCATAGGGGATTTTTTACGGGAAATTCCTGAAAAAAAACAGAAAAGGATGTGCATTTTCTCCGTCAAGATGTTATAATAGAACAACGTAGATATGATGTAAGGGGGTCGAGTCCAATGAATTACTGTGACAGCGCCGTTGTCTTCGTTGCCCGGGAACCAGGCAGCGCTTCTCAACCGCTTCTGCTGCAGAATCTGCTGTTCTCTCCTGCCGCCCTTTGGCTGTGCCGGAGCTTGCAGTTGTCTGGAGTGGAGCGGTTTTTTGTCGTTACAGAACGGGAATTTTTGGATAATTGCGCTGCCTGCTTCCCCCAGACCGCTCACATCCTCCCCTTTGACCATCCCCAGCTCAACGACGCCCTCCAGGCTTTCGTCTCGGTGGCGGAAGGGAAGGTGCTGAGCATCACCCAGCCGGTCTGGCTCTCCTTTACCGCCGCTCAAGAACTGGCACAGGCAGAATACCTGACGCCTGCCGGAGCGCCCCTGGGCATTTACCGGGTGGAGCCGGAAGCCCTGGCACGGGACGGCATCGACGCCGCCTTCCAAGGGGAAGTCTACGCCCCCGCCCTGGACACCTCCCCCATCGCCCTGCCCTTCCACACCCCGGCAGAGCGGAATCAGGCGCAGTTCTGCGCGCGGATGGATAACCTGTGTCGCTGGCTGTCCTTGGGTGTAGAGACCCTGGACATGAATGCGGTGTACATCGACATCGATGTGGAGATCGGTTCCGGCACGCTGCTCCTCCCCGGCACCATCCTGCGAGGCAGGACGGTCATCGGCGAGAACTGCGAGATCGGTCCCAACACCATGATCCGAGACTGTGTGCTGGGTGACGGCTGTGTGGCCAACGCCAGCCAGCTCAACGAGGCTCGGTTCGGCAACGATGTCAACATCGGCCCCTTCGCCTACGTCCGTCCCGGCAGTGTGGTGGGCGACGGCTGCAAGGTGGGCGATTTCGTGGAGCTGAAGAACTCCACCCTGGGCGAGGGCACCAAGCTGCCCCACCTGATCTACGTAGGCGACTCCGACGTGGGCGCCCACTGCAACTTCGGCTGCGGCAGCATCACCTGCAACTATGACGGCAACTACAAGTACCGCACCACGGTGGGAGACAACGCCTTCATCGGCTGCAACACCAATCTGGTCTCCCCCTGCCAGGTAGGCGATGGGGCGTACACCGCCGCTGGCACTACCATCACCGGCCGCGTCCCGGCGGACGCACTGGCCATCGGCCGGGTGGAACCGGCCACCAAACCGGGTTGGGCAAGACGGCATCGCGCTAAGAAGTCCAAACCCTGATGTTACTTTGTTGATCTGGCGGTGTTGTTCCGCCTGACGATGCTTCCTTTTATATCGTATATCAAACCCCTCAAACAATTCTAGGAGAAAAATGAAGACAGGAGAGATAAAGCGCATGATTTCCCACGGTAAAGACATCAAAATTTTCTCTGGCAATTCCAATCCCGAACTGGCCAAGGCCATCTGCAAGGAACTGGGTCTGCCTCTGGGCGACTCCGAATGCGGCAACTTCTCTGACGGTGAGACCTTCGTGTCCATCTATGAGACCGTCCGCGGCAGCGACGTGTTCATCATCCAGTCCACCTGCGCCAACGGCGTGAAGGGCGATCCCGACTATCGTTCCGTCAACGACCAGGTCATGGAACTGCTCATCATGATCGACGCCATGAAGCGCGCCTCCGCCGGCCGCATCACCGCTGTCATCCCCTACTATGGCTACGCCCGCCAGGATCGCAAGACTAAGCCCCGCGATCCCATCTCTGCCAAGCTGGTGGCCAACCTGCTGACCGAGGCAGGCGCTGACCGTGTGCTGACCATGGACATCCACTGCAACCAGATCCAGGGCTTCTTCGACATCCCCATGGATAACCTGCTGGGCAACTCCCTGTTCGTGGACTATTTTGCTGAAAAGTACGCCGACTGTCATGAAGACACCATGGTCGTCTCCCCCGACGTTGGCTCCGTCGCCCGCGCCCGTGCCTTTGCTCAGAAGCTGAACATGCCCATGGCCATCGTGGATAAGCGCCGTCAGAAGGCCAACTCCTCCGAAGTCATGAACATCATCGGCAACGTGGAAGGCAAGCACGTCATCCTGCTGGACGACATGGTGGATACCGCCGGCTCCCTGTGCGGCGCTGCCAAGGCACTGATCGAGATCGGCCACGCAAAGAGCGTCGTCGCCTGCGCAAGCCACGGCGTCCTGTCCGGCCCCGCTCTGCAGCGGATCGAAGAATCCATGCTGGAAGAAGTGGTCTTCCTGGACACCATCCCCGTCCCCGCCCGCCTGAAGAGCGACAAGATCCACTATATCTCCGTGGCAAAGGTCTTCGCCGAAGCCATCAGCCGTATCTATCACGACACCTCCATGTCCGCTATGTTCCGCTGATCGGCAGAAAAAGCTCTGTTTTTTTGATACCTATGACCAACACGAGGGCTGTCGGGATTCCGGCAGCCCCCCTTTGACTATTCCGACATGGTGAGGTAACTGACTTATGTTTTTTTCCAGACGTTCCCGCCAGACCATCCAGTGGCTCCTGGTCTTTTTAGGCAACCCCGGCGACCGGTTTGACAACACCCGCCACAACATTGGCTACCACACCTGTGACGTTCTGGCCGACCGGGTGAAAAAGCGCGTCCAGCGGGTGAAGTTCAAGTCTTGGGTAGCCGACTTCGACTACGGCGGAGTCCGGGTGCTGGCCATGAAGCCCACCACTTACATGAACCTGTCCGGCGAGGCAGTGCGGGAGGCGGCTGCCTTCTACAAAATCCCGCCGGAACGCATTTTGGTCGTCTGCGACGACATCTCTCTGCCCACCGGCAAGCTCCGTCTCCGCCGCAGCGGCAGTGCAGGCGGTCACAACGGCCTGAAATCCATCATCGCGCAGCTCCACAGCGACCAGTTCCCCCGTCTGAAGATGGGCGTGGGACAAAAGCCCCATCCCGACTACGACCTGGCTGACTGGGTGCTGGGCAAGTTCTCCCCTACTGACGCCAAAATTATGAACGAGGCGGCGGAGCGTGCCTGTGACGCCATCGAGTGCCTGCTCTCCCAGGGCATGGACAAGGCCATGGCCAAATTTAACTGAGCGGACGGACCTCGACGGCTTTTTCGCCCGAACCGTTTTACGCTATGGATACCATACGATCTTACCCCCGTAACTTGTGTTCCGGGGGTGTTGTCGTTGGATTTTTACCCTGTTTTTCACACGATTGAGGTACTGATGCATGAAAAAACTCACTGAAATCGTTATCAAACAACCGGAATTTCAAGAATTGCTGGCACAAGCGGAGGGCGGTCACTGCCCTGTCGCCGTCTCCGGCCTGTCCGGCGTCCACCGTGCCCACATCGCCGCCGCCATGCGGCAGGTCACTGGGTGCAGCGTGGTGCTGCTCTGCTCTGACGAGAAGGAAGGCGCGCGGCTCCAGGCCGATTTGGCTGCTTTTACTGGGGAGCCAGTACGCTTGCTGGCCGGGCGAGAGTTTGTCTTCTACGACGCCACAGCTTCCCGTCAGTGGGAGCACCGTCGGTTGGATCTGCTCTACGCCATGTCCCACGACAAGGCGCCCTTGGTGGTGGCTACGGTGGAGGGGCTGCTGCAACGCACCCTGCCGCCTGAACTGCTGGAACAGACGGCGCTGACCCTCTCTTTGGGGGATAACTGCGACCTGGAACAGCTGACCCGCCGTCTGGTGGCCGCCGGATACACCCGGTGCGACCAGGTGGAAGGGCCGGGGCAGTTCGCCCTGCGCGGCAACCTGCTGGACGTGTTCTCTCCGGCGGCGGAAGCGCCGGTGCGAACGGAGTTCTGGGGGGACGAAATTGACACCATGGGGCTGTTCGACCCGGCCACTCAGCGACGGACGGAGAACATCTCTGCCGCCGTCTTCCTCCCAGCCACCGAGACTCTGCCGCAGCTGGCGGAGGGCGGTGTGCTGGGTCTGTGCGGCGTGCTGGAAGAGGAAAAGATCAAGGTGGAGAAGGCGGCCAAGCGTGCCAAGGAGAAGGACCGGCAGCGGCTGCAAGACCTGTGGAATACGTTGGAAGAGGACAGCCGGAAGCTGGCCGACCCGTCCACCACTTTCTCTGCCGCTGACCGGTATTTGGATTTGATCTATCCTCAATTCGCCTGCGGGCTGGACTATCTGCCTCAGGACGCCTTTGTGTTTTGGTGTGAATCCGCCCGCTGTATGGAATCCGGGAAGCATTATCAGTGGAGGCTGTCGGAGGACGTGACTTCGCTGACAGAGACGGGGATTTTGCGCTCCGCTGGGCTGGAATACTGTGCTGACCCTGGCAAGTTCGCTCAGCGGCTGGCAGACGCGTTTCCCGCCTTCTATTTTGATTCCTTCCTGACCTCCAGCTACCCCACGCCCCCCAAAGAGGTGGTCACCTTCACCTGCCGTCAGCTCACCGGCTTCGGTTCCAGCTTGGAGACCGCTGTATCCGACCTGAAGCATTATCAGAACATCGGCATGGCCACGGTGGTGCTCTGTCAGACCCAGGGACGTGCCAAGGCGCTGGCTGACCTTTTGCGGGAACAAGGGGTCATTGCCCAGCTCAACCTGGATTTGACGGAACTGCCTCAGCCTGGGTTCGCCACCCTGGCGGTGGGTGGTCTGTCCAGCGGTATGGAATACCAGGGGTACGCGGTCATCACCGAGGGGACGGCGCTCCACGGCAGTCAAAAGAAGAAGACCACCAAGGCCAAGGCCGCCACCAACCGGCAGAAGATTCAGAGCTACAACGACCTGGTGCCGGGTGACCTGGTGGTACACGAGAAGTACGGCATCGCCCGGTTTGTGACCCTGTCCAAAATGCAGGTGGACGGGGTGGAGAAGGACTACATCCAGCTGGCCTACGCCGGGGCGGACACGCTGTATGTGCCGGCCACCCAGCTGGACTTGGTGAGCAAGTTCATCGGCGGCGGCGAGAACCCGGACGGGACGCAAAAGGCCAAGCTGTCCAAGCTGGGCGGCACCGACTGGGCTAAGGCCAAGAGCAAGGCGAAGAAGGCCACCAAGGAGATGGCCAAGCAGCTCATCGCCCTGTACGCCCAGCGGCAGCGGCAGCCGGGGTACGCCTTCCACTCCGACGACCCGTGGCAGCGAGAATTTGAGGACAAATTCCCCTTCCAGGAGACCGACGACCAGCTCCGCTGTGTCCAGGAGATCAAGGCGGACATGGAACGTCCTGTCCCCATGGATCGGCTGCTGTGCGGTGATGTAGGTTATGGTAAAACGGAGATCGCCCTGCGCGCCGTGATGAAGTGCGTGCTGGAAGGGAAGCAGGCGGCCATTTTGGTGCCCACCACCGTGCTTGCCAACCAGCACTTCCAGACCGCCACCCGGCGGTTCCAAGGGTTCCCGGTGCGCATCTGCGTGCTGACTCGGTATCAGAACAGCAAAAACTCCAAGTCCATCCTCCAGGACACCGCCGAGGGCAAGGTGGACATCCTCATCGGCACCCATCGGCTGCTGCAAAAGAGCATCCAGTTCAAGGATTTGGGACTGCTGGTCATTGACGAGGAGCAGCGGTTCGGGGTCACCCACAAGGAACGGCTGAAGGAGCTGGCCAAGCAGGTGGATGTGCTCACCCTCTCCGCCACCCCCATCCCACGGACCCTGAACATGGCCCTGTCCGGCCTGCGGGATATGTCTGTCATCGACCAACCGCCTCAGGACCGACAGCCGGTGCAGACCTACGTGCTGGAGCACAACTGGTCGGTGCTCATGGACGCCATCCGGCGGGAGATCGGTCGCGGCGGGCAGGTGTATTATCTGCACAACCGGGTGGAGACCATCGAACAGACGGCCAGCAAGATTCGGGCCATGCTGGACGATGACTCCATTGTGGTGGACATCGCCCACGGGCAGATGACCCAGGAGCAGATCTCCAGCGTCATGGCGCGGATGGTGGACGGCGAAGTTCAGATTTTGGTCTGCACCACCATCATCGAGACTGGCATCGACATCCCCAACGTGAACACCCTGGTCATCGAGGACGCCGACCGGATGGGGCTGGCGCAGCTGCATCAGATCCGTGGCCGAGTGGGGCGTTCCTCTCGCCGCGCCTATGCGTATCTGACCTATCGGAGGGGCAAAATCCTCAGCGAAGTGGCCACCAAGCGGCTGACCGCTGTGCGAGAGTTCGCCGCTTTCGGCGCGGGGTTCAAGATTGCCATGCGAGATTTGGAAATCCGCGGGGCAGGCAACCTGCTGGGACGGGAACAGTCTGGGAATCTGATGAGCGTGGGCTATGATATGTACTTAAAGCTGCTGGAAGAGGCGGTGTTAGAGGAACGGGGCGAGACGCCGGTGCGGACGGAGGAAGTGACTGCCGATCTGGTCATCTCCGCCAACATCCCCTCCTACTACGTCCCTGCCGCGGAACAGCGGATGGATCTCTATCGCCGCATCGCCAAAATCCGCAACGAACGGGACGCAGACGACGTGGTGGATGAACTTATCGACCGGTATGGCGATCCTCCTCGGGCAGTGAACAACCTGATCTCCGTGGCACTGCTCCGCTCGGCGGCCAGCGACTGCGGGATTCAGGACATTGCGCAGAAGGGGCTGTCCCTCCGGTTTACGCTGAAGGACTTTGACACGCGGCAAATTACGAAGGTGAGTGATTTCCCCGCCTTCCGCAGCCGGGTGTCCATGACCTCGGACAAACAGGATCGGCCGGTGCTGGCGCTGAAATTGAAGGCCAAGGAGGACCCGTTGGTGTGGGCGAAGAAGCTGGTGGAGGAGTATACCAACGCGGCGAGCCAAAAAAAGGAAGGGTAATTCACACAATCGCATTGCTTTTCCCTGTCATTGCTGATAGGATAGAGGCAGTTTCAAAGCAAAGGAAGGATTTGATCGATCATGTTGAAACGCATTTTGGCCGGTGGCCTGGCCGTCGTCATGGCCGTTGGGATGCTCACCGGCTGTGGTTCCTCCAACGCCAGCAGCAGCGCTGGGGCGTTGACCACCATTCCCGAAGAGGCAAAACAGGACATTATCAGCTATCTCACCGACGGCGCCATCTCCAGTGAGGAGACGGTGATGACCATCAATGGCGTCGAAGTCCCCGCCAGCGCCTATTTTTATCAGTGGGCTTACTATGCCGGCTACTTGGCATACTACTATCAGGGAAAGGATGCCACGGACACGTTCAGCTTAGACAAGAAGATCAACGACACCACTTATGAGGACTACCTGCGGGACAACACCCGTTCTAGCCTCATCGCCTCCGCTATTTGCGCGCAGAAGGGGCAGGAGCAGAAGTTGACGCTGTCCGCTGACGCTAAGAAGACCATTGAAAACCTGGCGGATTCTGTGGACGAGAACACCCGTTTGTACTACGCCACCACCCTGAAGGGGATGGAATTCCTGGACACCAACGCGGACTACAACGACCAGCTGAAAGCGGCGCTGTTCGCCAAGGGCGGCGAGTATGAGATCACCAAGGAGACCCTGGCGGACTACCGGAAGGACAACGTGATGGCTGCCAAGCACATCCTGCTGCTGACCACCGGCAAGACCGACGAGGAGAAAGCCAAGATCAAGAAGACCATCCAGGGGTATCTGGACAAGATCCTGGCTGACAAGGACCCTGCCTCCACCTTTGAGCAGTACATGAATGAGAAGTCCGAGGACGAGGGGCTTGCCACCAACCCGGACGGCTACACCTTCCTGCCTGGCGAGATGGTGCAGGAGTTTGAGGACGCGGTGTCCAGCCTGAAGGTGGGCGAGATCGACCCGGAGATCGTGGAGACCTCCTATGGGTATCACCTCATCATGCGCATCGAGCCGGATATGGACTCCATTGACGATGAGGACATCAAGAACAAGTACGAGGACGAGACCTATCAGAAGGTGATGGAGGATTGGAGTAAGGATGCCAAGGCGGAGACCACTAAGGCACTGGACGATCTGGACATGCCCAAGGTCTATGACAAGCTGACTCAGCTCCAGGCCGTCATCCAGGCCATCGCCCAGGCAGAAGCTGCTGCGGCACAGGCTGCCAGCTCCGGGAGCACGGCTTCTTAAGGAAAGTGCCTGTCCTGTTGGCATTTTTCGTCACAAAATCATAACATTTACCACAAGACAAACCGCCTCCTTTGTGCTATCCTGGCAGGAAGGAGGCGATTTTTTCATGAACCCTTGTCGCCCTGATTGGCAGACTGAATTTGCAGACCAGATCGATGACCTGCTCCGTACCCAAGCAGTTCAGAATTTAAAATATTACTCCCACCACCACCGGGTCACCCGCTATGAACACGTGCTGCTGGTGGCGCAGCTCTCCTTCCGCATCGCCCGTGCCTGGGGGCTGGACAGTCGGGCGGTAGCCCGTTCCGCCCTGCTCCATGACCTGTATCACGGCGGAAAGGACAGCAACTACTTACGTCACGCCCGGAATCACCCGCTGACGGCACTGCACAACGCTTTGGAGGTGACGGAGCTGTCCGAGAAGGAGCAGAACATCATTGCAAGCCACATGTGGCCCCTCTGCGCCGCCCGTCCTAAGAGTCGGGAAGCGTGGTTGGTGAATGCGGTGGACACCTTGACCGCCTTTGTGGATGTGCTGGGCTGTAACGGGAAGCTGCGGAAGCGGGCTGGGCTGGACGCTGTGGAAGAGCAGGTACATGAACTGTGAAGGTGCAAAAAATCCCTTGGCCGCTGGCTATTGACAACGAGCAAGGGATTGCTTATACTGAATATACGGAGGGCGCTGCCAACAAACGGTTAGCCCCCTACTATAATCACCTCAAAAGAAGTAACCGCTGGTTTGGGAAGGCCGGGCGGTTACTTCTTTTTATACGCCTGAATGAACAGCTCGCAAATGCCAATGATAACAAGGCAAAGCTGGAGAACTTCGGATGTACTCATTTGGGCAACCCCCCTTTCCTCAAGGATCAGGGGGCAAGAAGCACCCCTGACAGTCAGGGGAAAACCGCTTGTCGCTTATCGGCAGCGCCATAGACAGGATATCACAAGCCTCGACAAAAGGCAACTATCTTCCAGTTCCAAAAAACGCTCTGAGCAACCTCAGAGCGTTTTTTACACGGTCATTCAAATCATGCCTGCTTCAGATCCTCACCCAGGAGGTACTTTTTCAACGGCACGTAGAGCACGGCGAAGACCACCAGGCTGACGATCATATCGGGGAGCATATAGCTGCCGTTATACAGAGCGGAGTAGAACCAGGGGCTGGTCATGGTCATGCCAAAAAACTCGTCGGGCATATATTCAGCCCAGATGGTAGCGCCCACCACCCAATGGACCAGGAAGCGGGCCACAGAGCCGACCACGGTGCCGGCGAAGATGCTGTAGGGCTTTCCGGTGAAGATGCCGGCCAGACCCAGGACGCCGAAGGCGATGAGATAATCGCCCAGCATGGACTGCCAGCCGATGGCGAAGCCGCCGTCCAGGAGCAGCTGGAGCAGGCCGAAGACGAAGGCACAGCCCAGCCCCTTCTTCCAGCCCCAACGGACGGCGAAGAAGAAGATGGGCACCATAGCCAGGGTGATGGAACCGCCTTGGGGCAGTTCGTACAGCTTCAGGTAGGCCAGGATCTGTGCCAGAGCCACCATGATCGCGCCCTCACAGAGCGCTCTGACGGAACGATGTTGTGTTGCGTTTGCTGCCATAAAATTACCTCCTTGTGTAGGCAGGCGGGCAATGGCAGGAGCAGGAATGGTGGGAGAGCAAAAAACGCCGCTCCTGTGGAACGGCGTCTCTGGTTCAGCGGCTACGGCGTGGGGTGACCCCAAACGCCCGTGAATCCACTTCCTACGCCGGCATAACCCGGATCAGGTTCTAGGGTGCTCAGAGCTGCCATTCGCTCGATCTCAGCCGCAGATGCCTGCGGCGCCCCTGTGATTCTCTACAGCCTTTCGGCTTTTCCTCATGCTACCCTGTTTTCCCCCGTTTGTCAAGGTGAAACCTCTGCCGGAACGAAAAAAACCGACTCTGGAACGCTGTCCAAAGTCGGTTTCTTTTTTGCGGTTTTTCCGGAATCCCAGATCGGGGGCTGGAATCAGGTATACTTGGTGATGCCGTCCGCTGCCCATTCCGCCTTGGCGGACATGGTGATGGTGAATTTGATCCGGTTCTTTTCGCTGAACGCATCCAGCCAATCCAGGAACCGTTCCACCTGCGCCTCGTTATTGTCCCGAATAATCTTGGTCAAGTTATCCACAAAGACATGGGTAATATCATAATTCCCTGCGTACATACCAGACAGGAAGCCCTTGAATGCCTCGTAGCTGGGCAGTTCATACTCATTGGCTGCGATCAGGCGAATGTTATAGTCGATGTCATAGGTCAACTCGTTTTTCGGTTCAATGCAAATCACGTTGCCGTGCTCGGTCTTTACTGCCGCGTTCGCCAAGTCGATCAGCTGCTTGGTCTTGCCGGAGCCTGTATCATCCATGATGACTCTTACCATGATTCGTCACTCCTTTTTCCGCTTTTCCCCGTGTGTTCGGGGGTGTGTAGTATTCTATCCTTAACTTTACCATAAGCGAGGGGATTTCGCAACAACAGAATCCATAAATTTTCTGTAAACACCACATTTACAGTCGCTTGCGCAAGGTCTCCCCCAGCGCCTCATAGCCAGGCTTGCCCAGCAGGGCGAACATATTCTTCTTGTACGCCTCCACCCCAGGCTGGTCAAAGGGATTGACCCCCAGGAGGTAGCCGGAGAGGCCGCAGGCCAGCTCAAAGAAGTAGAGCAGACCGCCCACGTGGTAGGCGTCCGCCTTGGCAACCTGGATGGTCAGGTTGGGCACGCCTCCGTCCACATGCGCCAGGCGAGTGCCCAGTCTGGCCTGTTCACAGAGGAATTTCAAGTCTTTTCCGGTCAAAAAGTTCAGGCCGTCCAAATTGTCCTTGTCCCCAGGCACCAGTACCTGACCTCTGGGCTGTTCAAAATTCACGATGGTCTCAAAGAGCAGCCGCTCCCCTTCCTGGATATACTGCCCCATGGAATGGAGGTCCGCGGTGAACTCGACGCTGGCCGGGAAGATGCCCTTGCCCTCCTTCCCTTCGCTCTCGCCATAGAGCTGCTTCCACCACTCGGCCATGAACCGGAAGGCAGAATCATAGCAGCCTAAAATCTCGATCTTTTTGCCCGCCTGATACAGGGCATTTCGAGCAGCAGCGTACTGCCAGACCGGGTTGTCCATCCCCGGCGTCTGGAAGGCGGCTCTGGCGTCGGCAGCGCCCTCCATGAGCTGCTGGATGTCGATGCCGGTGACGGCGATGGGCAGCAGACCCACGGCGGTGAGGACGGAGTAGCGGCCGCCTACGTCATCGGGCACCACGAAGGTCTCATACCCCTCTGCGTCGGCCAGGGTCTTGAGGGCGCCCTTGTGGCGGTCTGTAGTGGCATAAATGCGCTTGGCCGCTTCCGCCTTGCCGTATTTGGCCTCCAGAGCGGCGCGGAAGATACGGAACGCCACAGCCGGTTCGGTGGTGGTGCCGGATTTGGAGATGACGTTGATGGAGAAGTCCCGGTCGCCGATCAGCTCCAAGGTCTCCAGGACAGCATCGGTGGAGAGGGTGTTGCCGGCAAAGTACACGTCCGGGGTGGTCTTCTGTTTCAGATTGTAGTTGGGGCTTTGGAGCAGCTCGATGACCGCTCGGGCGCCCAAGTAGCTGCCGCCGATGCCGATGACCACCAGCACGTCGGAGTCCGCCTGGATGCGTTTGGCCGCCGCCTGGATGCGCTGGAACTCCGCCCGGTCATAGTCCACCGGCAGGTCCCGCCAGCCCAAAAAGCCGTTGCCTGCGCCGGTGCCCTTCCATAGGGTGTCCCAGGCCGCCCGCAGCTGGGGTTCCATGTTGTCCAGCTGATGGGGCGGGAGGAAGGAATCGAGGGATGTACGATCTACGGTTACCATACTCATGCCTCCTTCTAAGGAAGTTGAAAACTCATACTATGGAAATTTTATCATTGCCCTGTGGAAAAAACAACAGCAATTCTGCCCATTTTTCCACCCCTTTTCGCCTAAAAAAGGAACCGACAGCGCAGTTTCTGCCGGTTCCTCTGTCTTTGTTCAGTTTCCCGTCGCCATCCGTCGCCACAGGCTGCCGAACATCCCAGAAAAGGTCAGCCGCGGCACCTGGGTCTGGGTCACCACCGGGATGGTCATCCGCTCCTTGCCGTCCACGGACACCACCAGCTTGCCCACTTCCTGCCCCTGGGTCACCGGCGCTTTCAAGGTCTCTTCCAGCTGCAACTCACTGGTCACTTTGCTCCGCTCTTCCTTCTTCACCAGCAGCTTGCCGGTCTGCGCCAGCGCTAGTTCCACCTGTTCCGCCTGACCCAACTGGACGGGCAGGGCAGGCAGGGGCTGTTCCGGGGTCACGTCCGCCAGAGCGTACGCGCCGAAGCCGTAATTTAACAGGGCCTTGGCGGTGTTGAACCGCTCCTTAGAGGTGGGGCTGCCCAGCACCACGGCGATGAGCTCCATCCCCTCCCGGCGGGCGGAGGCGGAGATGCAATAGCCTGCGGCGTCGGTGGAACCGGTCTTCAGGCCAGTGGCACCGTCGTAGTAGTAGATGAGCTTGTTGGTGTTGGCCAGCTGGAAGGTGCCCTCTCGGATGGAGTCCATCCAGATGCCCACGTAGTCTCGGATCAAGTCGTACTGCAACAGCTGACGGCTCATGAGGGCGATGTCATAGGCGCTGGTCACGTGGCCTTCGGCGGGCAGGCCGTTGCAGTTGCAGAAGTGGGTGTCCTTCATGCCCAGCTCCTGGGCGCGGCGGTTCATCTTTTCCACAAAGGCGCTCTCGCTCCCTGCGATCTGCTCCGCCAGTGCCACAGCCGCGTCGTTCCCCGACGCCACCGCCACGGATTTCAGCAGGTCATGGACGGACATCTGCTCCCCCTCTGCCAGAAAGACCTGGCTGCCGCCCATGGAGGCGGCGTAGGCGGAACAGGTGACCATATCCTCCAGGTGCAGCTGCCCCTGTTCGATGGCCTCCACCACCAGCAGCATGGTCATGACTTTGGTCACCGACGCCGGTTCCCGCTGTTCGTGCTCTGCTTGCTGGTATAAGACCGTGCCAGTCTCCCGCTCCATCAGGATGACGCTCTTGGCGGACACCTCCACCCCGCTGCTGGCCGGTTTGGTCTGCTCTGCGGCGCAGGCGGCGGGTATCCCCTGGCTCAATAACAGCGCAGTCAACACTGCGCACATCACTCGTTTCATCGGAATTCCTCCCCTTCGGATGTTATCCTCAGTTTGTGGAGAAATCTGTGGAACTAATCTGGTAAAATTTGAATAGAAAAGCGACAGCCTTACCACAAGGCTGTCGCTTTTGCATTATTCTTTTCGCCCCACCCACGGCAGGAGCATGACCACCATGACCGCCAGACCCAAGAGGGCGTACCCCAACAAGTACCAGGTAGGGCCTGTGAAGCCCAAAATCCAGGTCAGAGGGGAGTTTGGGGAGGCGGCGTTGAGGAAGAGATAGTTGGTGCCAAAGGTGCGGTTAAAGAGCCACATGGGCGGCACCAGGACGGCCAGGAAGAGCCAGACCTTCCACAGCGACCCCAGCCGTGGGCGGATGGTGTGCTCCACCAGCTGGAGGATGGGAAAGAGGATGAGCAAGCCGTGGACGAGAAAGCTGTTGATATTCATGAAGTTCCACTGTGGGTAGGCGCTCCAATCGGGAAAGAGCAGCGCCGCTGCTGCGCCGGGCAGGCAGAGGGTGTAGATGACCTGCCCCAGCCAATCCCAGTGTCGCCAGGCGAAGAGCAGGTAGAGCAGGGGCGCCAGCTCACACAGGTGGAAGGGCAGGCTGTACACGTTCAAGTGCCCGGTCAGTGCCAAGACCACCTTTTCCACCACGATCATAGCGCAGAGCAGCCAGGCCACAGCCCAGGAGATGCGCCGCTGGCGATAGGCGGGACGCTGGGAGAACCAAAGGGCGACGATGGCGGTGAAGGCTAGGATGCCCACCAGCCAAGCCAGGTGGACGGAGCCAAAGAGGGAGAAGCCCACGTCTTTGGGGAGCTGAGTCTCGTAGGTAAAAAAGCGCACCGGTCTGGCATCTCCTCTCGTTCTATGTCACAGGAAGGGACGCATATTCTCCTTGCTGCCCATCAAAAACACTGTCTCCTGGCCTGTAAACTGGTAGTTGGGGTTGACCTCCGGGTCGATCTGTCCGTCCCGCTTGATGGCCAAAATGTTCAGGTGGTACTTTTTTCGCACCTGCAAGTCCAGGATGCTCTTGCCCACCCATTTGGGCGGCACGGAGGTCTCGTAGATGGCGTACTCGTCGGAAAGCTGGATAAAATCCCGGACATGGTTGGAAGCGTATTTCACCGCCCCGTGGATGGCCATATCCCGCTCCGGATAGAGTACCTCATCCGCCCCGTTGCGCAGCAAGAACTTGGCGTGGAACTCGCTGGACGCCCGGGAGACCACCAGCTTGGCGCCAGCGTCCTTCAGCAGAGCGGTGGTCTCCAGGGATGCCTGGAAGTTGCCGGAGATGGTGACCACGCACACGTCAAAATTCCGCACGCCCAGGGTGCGCAAAAAGGCCTCGTCTGTGCTGTCCGCGATCTTGGCACTGGTCAAATAGGGCAGGCAGCTGTTCACCCGCTCCTCGTCTATATCAATGCCCAGAACCTGACTCTTCAATTCCTTCATCTTCACGGCCATATGATAGCCGAACTGTCCTAAGCCAATGAGCAAAATCGTCTTTTCCATACGCTTCTCCTTCCTTATCCGATGCCGATGGATTCTTCCGGCAGGGTGTAGTGCAGTCGTTTTCCTGTGCCTGACACGGCGTACACCAAGGTCAGGCCGCCCACTCTGCCCAGGTACATGAGCAGGATCAAGATGACCTTTGAAATTGCACCCAGCTCTGGCGTGATGCCCAGGGTCAGACCCACGGTGCCGATGGCAGAGGCGCACTCGAAGAGGGCTTCCTCCATGGTGATAGGCTCCAGCTGGATGAGCGCCATGCTGGCGGCCAAAAACAGGGTGCCGTAGAGCACGGAGACCACCAGGGTACGGGTGATGACCTGTGCGGGAATGCGGCGGCCAAAGCAGTGAACTTGGTGGTCGCTGGTAAAGGCCGCACGGAGCGCCAGGAGCAGGATGGCCAAGGTGGTGGTCTTGATGCCGCCGGCGGTGGAGGACGGGGAACCGCCCACCAGCATGAGCAGGATGGTGAGCATTTTGGAGCCGCCGCTGAGCTGGTTCAAGTCCACGTTGTTGAAGCCCGCCGTTCGGGGGGAGACGGTCTGAAAGAGGGCGGACAGCACCTGCTGTCCGGTGGTCATCCCCTGCCAGTTGACAAACTCACAGAGCCAGAACCACAGGAAGGGCAGGAAGAGCAGCAAGGCGGTGGTGGTGAGGACCACCTTGGTCTGCAAGGTGTAATTGCGGAAGTGCCACTGATTTTTGGCGATGTCATCCCAGACGAAGAACCCGATGCCGCCCAAAACGATGAGGGCCATGACGGTGCCCAAGACCAGCGGGTCGCTGGCGTACTTAGTCACAGAGGAATAGGGCTGCCAGTACCCCATTAAGTCAAAACCGGCGTTGCAGAAGGCGGAGATGGCGTGGAAGATGCTGTACCAGGTGCCTCGGAGCAGGCCGTAATCCGGGATAAAGCGGATGGCAAAGAGGCACGCCCCGATGCCCTCCATGGCCAGCATGGTGCGCAGGATAAAGCGGAGCATCCGGACGATGCCGCCCAACTGAGGTGCGCCCATGGACTCCTGCAAAAAGAAACGACTGGAGAGGCCGATCTTCCGGCCGGCGATCTGGTTCAGCGCCACGGCTACGGTCACTACCCCCATGCCGCCAATCTGGATGAGGATCAAGATGATGACCTGTCCGAAGAGGCTCCAACCGGTGGCGGTGTCTACGGCGATGAGGCCGGTGACACAGGTGGAGGATGTGGCGGTGAAGAGGGCGGTCAAAAAGGACGCGCCGCTTGGGCCTGGGCTGGAAACGGGGAGCATGAGGAGCAGCGTCCCCAACAGGATGATACCGGCAAAGCCCAACAGCACCGCATGGGCGGGCGTCAGGCGAACGGGTAATTTCATGTCTATCCTACCTCCTATCATCCCACTGCTTTGGCAGCGGAGCGGCAATGCGCTTTATTGTCCTCCACTATACTACTATAGGGGCTTGGGAATCAAGGACAAAATTAGCCAAGTATCATGCACACTTTGCATAAAGATGGCAGAATCCGTTCTGGTTTTCCCCTATTTTAGTTGACAATCGAAAACAATTCCATTATGATAGTGCTTGTTCATCGGAGGTTTATGCAATCGTAATGCAGGCCGGATAAGATGTCACACGCAACTATTTCGGAGGGCAAGCGCAGCCGTATGTGGCGATGCCAGAGTGAGAAATAGCCTGTTATGTGGTGCATTCTTATCTGGTTTTTCTTTTTGTCTAAAGGAGGTTTTTATGGATTACTTGACCAGCAGCACCAAGGCGCTCTACCGCAAGTACCTCATCGCTTCCCTGGGGAGTGCTTTGGTCATCACCATCTACAGCTTTGTGGACACCATCGCCGTGGGACAATCAGAAGGGCCAGCGAGCACAGCAGCTATGGCGGTCATCTCGCCCGTCTTCGGCATCCTGGTCTTTTTAGGCATCCTATTCGGCATCGGTGGTTCCGTCCTCATGAACAACGCCAAAGGCAAGGGGAACGAGGAAAAGGGGAACGCCTATTTCACCACGGCACTGCTGCTGATGATCGGATTTACCGTTCTCACGTGGGTACTGTTTGCCGTATTCTCGAAACCCATCCTCTTCTTTTTCGGTGCTAACGAAGGGTCGCTGCCTATGGTCATGCGCTACGCCAAGTGGCTCATCCGGTTTTGGCCCGTGTGCCCCTTCTCCGTCTTTCTTGGCGCCTTTGTCCGCAATGACAACGCGCCGGGGCTAGCCATGGCCGGGGTCATCAGCGGCGGCTGTTTCAATGTCTTCGGGGACTGGTTCTTTGTCTTCCCTCTGGGCATGGGTATGGAAGGTGCAGCCATCGCCACCGTTTTGGGTACGACCCTGCAATGCCTCATCATTTGCAGTCACCTGTTCCGCAAATCCTGCGGGCTGAAGCTGGCCAAGCCGTTTCGCATGGGGAAGGCCATTCGGAAAATTTTCGTCATCGGCATCGGCGCGAGCCTGCTGGATCTGGGCACGGTGGTGCTGTCCACCATCACAAACAACCAGATCCTGCGCTATGGCAGTGAGGTGGAACTGGCCATCTACGGCGTTATGACTACCATCGCGGCACTGGTTCAGGCCATGTACTGTGGTGTGGGACAGGCCATTCAGCCGTTGGTCTCTTCCAACTTCGGTGCCAAGCAATACGAACGGGTCAAGCAGTTTTTGAAGATGTCTGTGGGAACGGTACTCATCATGGGTGTTCTGTTCACACTCATTGCGGAGTGTCTGCCTGTGCCCATTGTGAAGCTGTTTATGGCCGCCACGCCGGAGGTTTTGGCCGCTGCGCCCAACAGTATGCGCCTGTACTCCCTGCTCTATCTGTTTTTGGGGTTCACGGTGCTGTCCACCTACTATCTCCAGTCGGTCATGCGGGATCGTGCCTCGATGACCGTTGGTATCCTGCGCAGTTTGGTTGTCAGCGGGCTTTTGCTTTACGTTCTGCCCATCTTCTGGGGCATCAATGGGGTGTGGTTGGCGCTGCCTATCTCTGAGTGTATCGTCACCATGGTCGCCGCTGTGTTTCTCTCCAAAAAGACTGACAGCTGACGACCTGTCGCAGCTGTTTCTCTTTTCAACAAAAATATTTATCATACAAAAATAACACTTTACATCTAAAATCAAGACGATTATACTGGAAATAGGGGGAATGTTGCTCTTTTGCCTAATGGCAAGTTCACATTCTCCCTATCATAACCTAATAAGGAGGCGAACCGAAATGGAGCGGATCTCACGTCAACGAAAACCCGATCCCATTCTACGGTTCCTCAGTAGACCTCGCGGGCAAATGTCGGACTCTCTTTTGACCGCTTCCTTTGTCATCCTCTCTGGGGGCTTACAGGACGCTTACACCTACTCCTGCCGCGGCAAGGTATTCGCCAACGCCCAGACAGGCAACATCGTCCTGCTCAGCACATATCTCTTCCAACGGGAGTGGGCACATAGTGTGCGCTATCTCATCCCGCTGCTGGCATTTTTGCTGGGCACTTTTGTGGCGGAATCCATCCACCGGCGCTGCAAACACTTTGAAAGGGTACACTGGCGACAGCTGATCATCCTAGCAGAGATCGTCCTGCTGGCAGTCGTTGGGCTTCTGCCTCAAACTCTGAATATCACCGCCAACGCTCTTGTCTCCTTCGTCTGCGCCATGCAGGTCCAGACCTTCCGGAAGGTCCGTGGTCACGCCTACGCCAGCACGATGTGTATCGGCAATATGCGCAGCGGCATGGAAGCGCTATGCGCCTATTTTCACAACCGGGATAAGGAGATCCTGCGCAGGGCACTGACCTATTTCGGCGTGATCTTGCTCTTCGCGATAGGCGCCGGTGTAGGAAGTCTGCTGACCATTCGGCTAGGCACACAGAGCATCTGGCTGTCCTGTCTGCTCTTATCATTCAGCTTTTTGATCATGTTTATCAGAGAGGAAAAACATGATTTACAATTGTAAGGTACCCTCCAGTTCCTCTATCACAGGAAACGCTCTACCAACTACCAAGTCAAACCACATTAACGCAGCTGGCGATGTGGAGCCTTGTGTCTTTATCCACTACTCCGGTGGCAACATTCGGTATAAGAGCTTCCTGGAGGGCTTGCAGCAGCCACTGTTCCTGGAGTATCCGCAAAGGGCAGCCTTACAACCACAATCATCTGCGGCCCTGTCCCATGCTGGAGAACCCTGGTCTGCTGACAGAGATGGTGGAGCGCAGCGGTGCGAAATCCATTCATCTGGAAGCGCCGGAGAGTGCAGCGCATCTGTGCAGCAAGTACGAAGCCTATGCTGCTGGCGTCCCTGTGCGGAAAAGCGACGGCAGGAAGATAAATAACGTGAAAAGACCAGCGGAAAATTGATTCCCGCTGGTCTTTTACATTCTGCGTGTACGAACAGAAAACCCCGAAACCATTCGGTTTCGGGGAAAACTGGAGCTGCTAAGCAGATTCGGACTGCTGACCTCATCCTTACCAAGGATGCGCTCTACCTGC
>CAKTQP010000007.1 GCA_934597165.1 uncultured Oscillospiraceae bacterium | reverse complement strand
CCGCGGAAAATGCCGGGGAAGGCCAGGACGTTGTTGATCTGGTTGGGGAAGTCGCTGCGGCCGGTGCCCACCACGGCGGCGCCCGCTTCCTTGGCCAGGTCGGGCATGATCTCCGGGGTGGGGTTGGCCATGGGGAACAGGATGGCGTCCTTGGCCATGGTCTGAACCATTTCCGGCGTCACCATGCCAGGAGCGGAGACGCCAATGAACACGTCAGCCCCCACCAGCATCTCTGCCAGGGTGCCGGAACGCTTCTCTCGGTTGGTGATGGCTGCGATCTCCTGCTTGGCCGGGTTCAGGTCGGGACGGCCTTCGTAGATAGCGCCCTTCCGGTCGCACATGATGACGTCAGTGAGACCACGGGCGATGAGCAGGCGGATGATGGCGGTGCCAGCAGCACCGGCGCCGCAGGTGACCACCCGCACGTCGTGGATGTCCTTGCCCACCACCTTCAGGGCGTTGGTCAAGGCAGCCAAGACCACCACAGCGGTGCCGTGCTGGTCGTCGTGGAAGATGGGGATGGAGCAGCGCTCCTTCAGCTTCCGCTCGATCTCAAAGCAACGGGGCGCAGCGATGTCCTCCAGGTTCACGCCGCCAAAGCTGCCCTGGAGCAGAGCCACGGTGTTGACGATCTCGTCCACGTCCTTGCTGTCGATGCACAGGGGCACAGCATCCACGCCACCGAAGGCTTTGAACAGGACGCACTTGCCCTCCATGACCGGCATCCCGGCCACCGGGCCGATGTCGCCCAGACCCAGCACAGCGGTGCCGTCAGTGACCACAGCCACGGTGTTGCCGCGGCCGGTGAGGGTGTAGCTCTTAGCCGGGTCGGCCTGGATCTCCAGGCAGGGCTGGGCGACGCCGGGGGTGTAGGCCAGGGAGAGAGCCTCCTTGTCGTGGATCTCCATCTTGGGCACGGTCTCCAACTTTCCGTGCCACTTTTTATGTAATTTCAAGGATTCTTCTGCATAATTCATCTGTTTTCCCTCAATTCTTTCTATTGCGATCTGTTTAGGTTTCTCCTAGTAAAGCAGTAAAGATTATTATACCGTCCCCGCTCCCATTTGACAATCCTTCCCCCCGCCGGATTCCGGTGGGTTCTGACGGCTGGTTTTGTGAATTATGTCATGCCCCTCTGTGGAGAACCCTGTGGATTGCTGTGCATAACCTTGTGCAAACTGTGCATAAGTGTGAAAGAAGGGGCTGTTCTATCCGGTTTTCTGCGTTTTCACCCCGCCAAATTTCCCCTCTCTCCTACCTTCATTATGTTTACACCCTTCATTTTTCGCAAGTGTCCCACCTGCCCCGCTGCATCTTTGCACCGTCTGCAAGAAAAAGCGCCTCCCGATTTTTATGCAAAAACAGGAGGCGTCTCTGTATCTTCTTAAAAGGGCAGGTACGCCCAGACAGCGGCAAAGATGAGGGCAGGCAGCAGATTCGCCACCTTGATCTTCTGGTGGAACATGGTGTTGATGCCCACGCAGAGGATGAGTCCATCCCCCACCAGGGAGATGTTATCCAGTGCCGCCTGGGTGATGAAGGGCGCAATGGCGGCGGCCAGCAGGGTCACGCTGCCTTGGAGCAGGAAGACCGGGATGGCGGAGAAGATACAGCCCTTGCCCATGGAGGCGGTCATGACGAAGATGATGATACAGTCTAAGATGGCTTTGGTGACCAGTACAGAAAAGTCCCCGGTCAGGCCGTCCTGAATGGCGCCGACGATGGCCATGGCTCCGATGCAGACGGTGAGGGAGGCGGTGACAAAGGCGTCCACAAATTTGTTGTCGCCGCTGTTGCCGCTCTTCTCCCGCAAAAACGCCCCGAAGGTCTGGGTGTGGTGTTCCAGGTTGATGGCCTCGCCCACCAGTGCGCCCAAGGCCAAGGACACGATCATCATCATGACCCCCTGGGTTTCCAGCTGACCGTTTTGGAGGGTGAGCATTTCGCTGCACACGCCGCCGATGCTCAGCAGGATGACGCTCAGTCCCATGGCGCTCATGAGGGTCTCCTGGAACCGTTCCTTTAGCCCTCTTTGAAAGAAGGAGCCGACCACGCCGCCGGCAATGATAGCGCCGGTATTGATGAGGGTTCCCAGCATAATCATAATGGTTCTCTCTTTTCTTCCGATTGGGAAACAAGACCTGCGTTTGATGCAGGTCTTGTCCTGTGGTTGTATTGGGTTACGCCTGATCCAGACGTTCCGCGATGACGCGAGCCACCTTGATGCCGGAGGCACCGGCCTGTGCCAGGCCACGGGTGGTGCCTGCGCCGTCGCCGATGGCGAAGAAGTTGCGCAGGGGGGTCTCCAGTTCGCCGGAGAGCTGGATGCGGGAGGAATAGAATTTCACTTCCGCGCCGTAGAGCAGGGTGTCGTAGTTGGCCGTGCCGGGCGCCAGCTTGTCCAGGGCGTAGATCATCTCGATGATGTCATCCAGCTGCCGTTTGGGCAGCGCCAGGGACAGGTCGCCGGGGACGGCAGCGGTCAGGGTAGGGCGGGTGAAGGACTTGGCCATCCGGTGCTCGTTGGAGCGGACGCCCTTGACCAGGTCGCCGAACCGCTGCACCAGGACGCCGCCGGCCAGCATATTGCTCAGGGAGGCGATGTGCTTGCCGTACCGATAGGGCTCGTTGAAGGGCTCGGTGAACCGGTTGGACACCAGCAGAGCGAAGTTGGTATTCTCACTGCGCAGCGCCGGGTCGGAATAGCTGTGGCCGTTGACGGTGTTGATGCCTTCCACGCTCTCCGCCACCACGTGGCCGTAGGGGTTCATACAGAAGGTACGCACCTGGTCGCCGTACTGCTTGGTGCGGTAGATGAGCTTGGACTCATAGACCACGTTGGTGATATGCTCAAACACCTTGGCGGGCAGCTCCACACGGACGCCGATGTCCACCTGGTTGTTGATGAGCTTGATGCCCAAATCCTTGCACTGGGTGGCGAACCACTCTGCGCCGGAACGACCGGGGGCAGCCACCAGGTAGGTGCAGTCCACATCGCCTTGGTCGGTGATGAGCCGATAACCGTCGTCCAGCTTCTCGATCTTTTCCACAGAGACGTTGAACCGATAATCCACCTTGTCCCGCTGGCTTTCATAAATGTTGGTCAAGATCTGCAGGTTCCGCTCGGTGCCCAGGTGCTTGCACTGGGCTTGGAGCAGGTGCAGGTCATATTTCAGCGCCTCGATCTCCAGCGCCCGCGCTTCGGGGGTGGAGGTGGAGTAACGCTCGATGGTGGCGCCGTGGGCGACGTTGATGCTGTCCACGTACTCGATGAGATTCATGACTTCCGCCGGCTCCATATAATCGGTGAGCCAGCCGCCAAATTGGGTAGTAAAGTTAAACTTGCCGTCCGAGAATGCACCAGCGCCGCCGAAGCCGCACATGGTGTCGCAGGTCTTGCAGTGAACGCAGGATTTCACCTTGCCTGCCACAATGGGACATTTACGGGAATAAATATCTTTCCCCTGTTCCACAACGACAATATCAAGTTCCGGATGCAGCTTCTTCAGTTCGTAGCCGGCAAAGATCCCGGCCTCGCCGCAGCCAATGATGGCAACATCTGCCTTGGTCTTCATAACGAAGGGTCTCCTTCCAAATCAAAGGTGCTCGGCGGAGAGCCACTCTCCACCAATTTTCTATTGTAGCACGGATTGTCAATTTCGCACAACCCTGATATACTAACATTATCTAGGCGGCAGAGCAAAAAGCGTCGTTTTCCTTGGAAATGACAGCCTTTCTGCCCCCTCACTTCCAAAAAGG
The DNA here is from genome assembly GCA_934597165.1 of uncultured Oscillospiraceae bacterium. Classification (GTDB taxonomy): domain Bacteria; phylum Bacillota; class Clostridia; order Oscillospirales; family Oscillospiraceae; genus Onthomonas. The sequence continues at coordinate 64,703 of CAKTQP010000007.1, read as the reverse complement.
AGGCGGTTTCATGGAGCAAACGATCTCCCCCCGTCAGCTGCGCCGGTGGTTCGGCCGGGTCGCTCTGACCTTGCTGGTCACCTTCGTGGTCTCCCAAGCCCTGTCCTATCTGGCCGTACAGGTCTGGATGTCGCTGGCAGGCTGGGCCAACTACACCATCCTGATGTTCCTCAACGACCTCTGTGTATATGTCCCCAGCATCGTTCTCATCCCGCTGCTCTTGCGCAGCATCCCGCGTCTGCCCCCACAGCCGCCAACCGTCTTGTCGGGACAGGAGACCTTCCTGGCTGTGGTCTTCTCCCTCGGCTCCGGCTACCTGTTCTCTTACGTGACCTTGGCGCTCATCAACCTATTGGAAGGTCTGGTGGGGCAGTCCTCCACCAACACGGTCTCGGCTGTGGAGTCCTCCCTGCCGCCGGTGGTAGCCATTGTGGCCTTTGTGGTGGTGGCTCCTATGGCAGAGGAATTCATCTTCCGTCGGCTGCTGCTGGATCGGGTGCGCATCTTCGGTGACGGCGCTGCCATCCTCATCGGTGGGGCTGCTTTTGGGCTGTTCCACGGAAACCTGAATCAGACCCTATATGCCTTCGTGTTGGGTGCGGTCTTCTCCGCCATCGTGCTGCTCACCAACCGCCTGCGCTACACCATCGGCATTCATATGCTCATCAACGGCATCAGCGTGCTGACCACCCTGGTGGAATCCTCCCTGCTGGCTCTCCTGTTGACCTGCGTCATCCTGTTCTCCATCTGCTTCTCAGTGGTGCTCTTCTTCGTACGCCGAAAGCACTACACCCTGGAGCCGGGCCCGCTGCCCTTCTCTCGAGCGGAGAAAGCACACGCCTGCTTCACCTCTCCCTGGGTGTGGATCCTGCTGGTGGGCGGATTGATGTTCAGCGGCGTCAGTATCTTCCTATAACGAAACCCATAGGAGACACGTTATAAAGTGTCTCCTATTTTATTTATCCAACTCTAGTCCCGTCACGGAAATGGTAAAGTAGTCCCCGGTCTGCTCGTTGGGAGACGCGAACCCTTCTGTGACAGCCAAATACAACTGTTGTCCATCCTGCAGCGCTATCTCCCCTTCGTCCATCGTCTGAACCCTTCCGCAGACCGTATAATCCACGTTGAGATACGCCACGCGCCCCTCCAGCTCCACACTCATAATCTCGTCCGGCCTTGCAATATCCACCCCAAACTCGCTCAGAAAGGCGTCCAATCGTGGGAATTGCTGTTTCACCTGGGCATAATAATTGCGGCAATACACGCAGTCACAGAGGGTGTGGGTGCGGTAATACTGCTGCGTTTTTTCCTGGTCAACCAAAAAGACGTATCCGTTCTTTTGTATCGTCGTCATACTTCCTCATCCCATCACAACACAAGGCACTTTCCTTCCACCGCATTATTGGCTTGACAACTCACAAATACAGGTATTATATTTATTATATACAGTACGGTCTGTATCGGTATGTTGTCAAATGGAATGAAGTCAGGAGGTAACAGAATGAACAGTAAGAAGGAATATCAGAGCGAAGAGCAGCGCGAACCTATGTTTGAGATGCCGGAATGCGAATTTTTCTCTTTGACCTGCGGCAGCTGTATGTACTATGAGCAGTACGGCTTCGGCAAGGCATTCTGCAACTACCACAGGCGTGATACCAGCAGTTCGGATACGGCCTGCGGTTACTACAAGTAAGCGGCGGTGATACCGTCCCGGCACAGGGCAGCATCCAGGCGGGGTGCTGCCCTGTCTGCTGCACTGATGCAAGGAGGGGATGCGGATGTATATCTCACTAAAGGTCTTAACTGAGATCATGGATACGATCGGCAGGCAGAAGCCGGAATGCGGCGGCATCCTTGCAGCAGATCAAAACGGCAGGATTGCGGACTACTATTTTGATGCGGATGCAGGTGTCGGCAATGCCACCTATATTCCCAGCCGACTGCCCATACAGGACTTTGTGCGGAAGCACTGGAGCGGTCCGGCACTGCGGTTCTGCGGCGTAGTGCACAGTCACCCGTCGTGCAGTCCTTGTGTCCCTTCCAACGTGGACATACAGATGGCGTGCAGAATCATGCGGGCCAACAGGATGGAGCGGTTATATCTTCTGATGGTGCAGGGAGAGAAATGCAGACTGTTTTGTGTTGCGGCTCACGGTAAAGATGAGCTGTCTTCCTGCATCGAGGAGAAAATAGAGACCTGATCGGATGACCGTATCTTCAGCTCGCCGGCTTGTCCGGCATCAGGTGACTTTTATGTTAACGAAAACAGCTGCACTTTTTCTCCTTATAATAGTAGAAGCTCCCGGAATATTCCGGGAGTTTTAATTTTGTTTGAAGGAGACAATCCTGTAAGGGTCATAGGGATTTTTCCCTGTTAAGCTGGATTTGCCCCAGCAAATCCGTTGCTTGTTAGACCGATACCGCACGATTTTGCCCAAAGAGACCCCGGAGTACAGACTGCCGTTTTCGGCCTGTACTCCGGGGTCTACTCAGTTGTGAATCAGTTCGGAATTGACGATTTCTCTGGCACGGTTTCGAATGCTGTTCGTGCGACGTACCCATTCCATCTGATCGGCCGCTTTGAGCGCTTCGGTGATACCCTCGGCTGCTGCCATCTGACTTACCAGCTGAGAGAACAGTTCTTCCGCTTGATGATCTATATCGGCAAGGTATTTGTTCAGCCTGCCGCTTGTCAGCAGACGAGTATAGGCAGTTTTGCGATGTTCTTTCAGATACCGGCGATGACGTTGTCCCCAGATACCGATATGTACCTCCGTTGTCTCTGGCAGCCTCAGACAAGGTAAGTAATAGTCGCCTCGCAATTCATACCAAAGCCCATTCTTTTCATCATAGATGTACTTATCCATTGTGTAATCCTCCTATGTGATTGATTTACCTGCATTCAATCATTCCGGCTGATTACAAAAACCGAAGGGAGAGTGCCTTGTGCATCATTTCTGATTTACCCGTTGTGTTTTGCCGTGTAGCTGACCCAGCCCTCTCTGCTCCGGGTCTCCAAGATCACAAACCCGTGGGCTTCCAGGGCGTTCTTCACGTCCTCTGCCCGGTGCTCGATGATGCCAGAGGTGAGGAACAGGCCGTCCGGCTTCAGGTAGTCCCCTGCCACGGCGGTCAGGGGGATGATGACGTCGGCGATGATGTTGGCCACCACCAGGTCGTATTTCCCCGCCAGGTTGGCCTTCAGCTCCGGGTCCTGGTTGATATCGCCGGTGTAACAGCGGAACCGGTCGGTGCCGATGCCGTTATAGGAGGCGTTCTCCGCCGCCACACGGGAGGCTTTGGGGTCGATGTCACAGCCCACCGCTTCCTTTGCGCCCAAGAGCACAGCGGCGATGGCCAGGATGCCGCTGCCGGTGCCCAAGTCCAGCATCCGGTCGCCGGGTTTTACGTAGCGCTCCACCCCTTCCAGACAGAGACGGGTGGTGCCGTGGCTGCCGGTGCCGAAGATGAGGCCGGGGTTCAGGTACACCGGCTGACGTCCTTCGGGGACGGGTTCCCCCCGCATCCATTCGGGGACGACATAGAGCTTTTCGCCCACGGGGAAGGGCTGATAATACTGCTTCCAGTTCTCCGACCAGTCCTCTTCCCGCAGGGAGGTGGTGGAGACAGCCAGAGTCCCGGCGTCCTTGCCCACCCGCTGACGGAAGGCTTCCAATCCGCCCTCCACCTCTGCCAGGCGGGCTTTGCCGTCCTCGTCCTCGGTCACGTAAAATTTCACCCGGGAGACGCCCTTCCAGGCGGCTTTCAGGTCGTCGTCCACTTCATCCCAATAGGCTTTGTTCTCTGCCATGAACTCGTTCAAGTCCGCTTCATTTTCCAAAGACAGCCCCACGATGCCGCAGCCGGTCAAATAAGCCGCCACGTCATCCAGGCAGTCCGGTGTGGTGTCAATGGCCACTTCCAGCCAGTATTGATCCATGTTGTGTTCATCCTCTCTTGCGTACAGTTGAGAGCATTTTACTCTATTTCCGCATTTTTTTCAATCCACTGGGCAAGCTATCCTTGTTTTCTCACAAATCTGTGGAAATCTCCACAGGGAAAGGACGCTTTGCATGGATTTCAACAATCAGTACCAGCTGTTACAGGAGGTCTACCACGGGGCCAAGATGGGGGATATCGCCATCCGCCTCCTGCTGCCCAAGGTAGACAACGCCCGCTTCCGCTCCGACCTACAGACCCAATTCCGCCAGTATCAGACCACTGCCTCCAACGCGGAGAACCAGATGAAGGCCATGGGGCGCTGTCCCAAAGAGGTGACCAACGGGGAGTACACCATGCTGTGGCTGTCCCTCCAGGGGAACACCCTGTGCAACCGGGAGACCAGCCACCTGGCGGAGATGATGATCCAGGGCAGCAACATGGGCATCGTCTCCCTGACCAAAGCCCTGAACTCCTTCGCCCCGCCCACCCAAGCGGACGCCCAGCAGGACGCTGCGCCTCCCACACAACCGGAGCAGCAGGCGTTGGATTTGGCACGTGCCACCATTCAGGCAGAGGAGGACAACATCACCCGCTTGAAGGTGTACCTGCAATAAACCCCTCTTGTTTTTTTCCACCGTCTCCTGTACACTGTGCATCAGGTAAGGAGGTTGTGACCCATGACGCAAGAGGAACGCTATATGGCACAGGCACTGGAGCTGGCACGACAGGCGGCAGCGGCAGAGGACATCCCGGTGGGCTGTGTGGTGGTGAAAGACGGCCAGGTCATCGGCCAAGGGTACAACCGCCGCGTGGCCGGAGCGGACGCCACCGCCCACGCAGAGCTGGAGGCCATCCGTTCCGCATGCGCTCAGTTGAGTTCCTGGCGACTGGATGGGTGTGAGCTGTACGTGACGTTAGAGCCCTGTCCCATGTGCGCCGGGGCTATGGTCAACGCCCGCATCGGCAAGGTGTGGTATGGCGCCAAGAATCCCAAGGCGGGGTGCTGCGGCAGTGTGCTCTCGTTGTTCCAAGAGGGGTTCAACCACCGGCCAGAGGTGTATGGCGGGGTGCTTGGCGCGGAGTGCGCCAAAGTTTTGCACAGCTTTTTCCGCCCATGTGGAAAAGAAAAAGATTTGATTTAATACTTCTGTAATATAATTTCACGAATTTTTGTAATAGTCTCTTGGTATCATACACTCGAAAGCAAGAGACAAAGGTTTTTAAGTGCTAGTAGTTTTTTCATTTTCCTTCTTGAGGCAGGTAACTCGACGGGTTACCTGCCTTATTTTTCCCAAAAAGTCTTTGACTTTTTGGGAAACCTTTTGGATTTGACTTGCTCAGCGGAAATAAATTCCGCCTGCGGCGAGATTTTTTCTCTCTACACAAAAACTGCCCGGAACCATTCCGAGCAGTTTTTCACATCAGCTGTGCGATCCCATATATCACGGCCAAGTGGATGGGATAATAGAGGTAGAAAAAAGTCTTCCACCGGTATTTGCCCCGTTCCCCGTTGTACAGCACCAACAGGGGAACCGCCACCAAGGAGAATATCTGCACCCCGCCCATCTCTAAGACGATCAGGCACAATCCCACGGTCAGTCCCAAGATTTTCTCTCGTTTTCCTTTGCCCAACCAGACCAGCAAGGGCGTGATGATGCCCAAAAAACCATAGTCTGTCGTGAAACCGGGAACCAGACGGAGCTGGAAGAGCAGGAAACAGGCGGTCAGCGCCAGGAGAAAAACACCACTCCAGAGGACACGTTTTCGCTGCATCCTGGCTCGTTCCAGCAAGAAGATCAGGCCGATGGAACAGGCGAAGGTGATCATGATGGACTGGTACAAACTGCGTTCTGCCCCATAGCTAGCAGCAGAGCACAGCAGGCCGGTGCCCAGGACGGAGAGGAAGTATTTCGCCTTGTGTCTGGAGTAAGTACAGCCCTCTGCGATCAGGTAGGCGAAGATGGGGTAGGCCAGCCGACCGATGATGCGCAGGAGAGCCAGCTTTGGAAAGAGGATGTACCCGATGTGATCCACTGTCATGGTCACCACGCCGATGAGTTTTAGCACTGTAGCATCCAGACCAACCCTCGTTGAAACGGTCTTCATGTCACTTTTCCCCCCCTCAGACCTTGATTTTTTCTCCTAACAGTGTAACATTAACCTTATGTTTCAGGTCAATCCCTTTGGGGAAATTTTTTGACTTTTTTCCAAGGAGGCGCATCGTTATGGATTTCCACACCCTTTCCCCCCTCTTTTCCCATGCCGGAGCCGCTGGATGGGGGATGTGCGCCTTCGCCGATCTGGAATTATCCACAGACCAGCTGGAAAAAGCCCAGACCCTCTGCCCTGCTCCCGCCGGGGTCTTTATCGCCGCCTTCCCCTACTGGGCTGGCACTGACCAACCCCAGGGCAACTTGTCCTATTACGCCCGTGGGGAGGACTACCATCTGGCGCTGTCCCGTCGGCTGGGACAGATTGTTACAGAGCTACAGGCACGATTTCCTGGGAAAATCTTTGTGCCCGGAGCGGACAACTCCCCCCTGCCCGAACGGCAGTGCGCCCGACTGGCTGGGTTGGGCATTTTGGGGCGGCATGGGTTGGTCATCGTCCCGCCCTATGGCAGCTGGGTGTTCCTGGGCACCATTTTGACCGATCTCCCGCTCCCCTCCGCCTCCACCCCTGCGCCGGACTGCCCCGGCTGCAACGCCTGCATCCGCGCCTGTCCCTCTGGTGCGCTGACGGAAGCAGGCTGTGACATATCACGCTGTCTCTCCGACCTAACCCAGAAGAAGGGGACGCTGACGGCAGAGCAAGAGGCACAGCTGCAAGCGCACCCTCTCATTTGGGGCTGTGATTTCTGCCAGCTGGCCTGTCCCTACAACCGAGACGCCCAACCCTCTCCACTGCCGGAGCTGACCGGTCGGGCGGCAGAGACGTCCTATCTGGCTTCCCTGTCCTCCGAGGATTTAGAGGGGCTGACCAACCGCACCTTCCGCGCCGCCTTCGGCAACCGAGCCTTCGCCTGGCGGGGTCCGGCGGTGTTACGGCGGAATCTAGCATGGAAGGATGGAAAAAAGGGAGACAAATTGTGAAATTCGCCTCTGTACAACGGTACAGTTTGTGGTATAATGGTTTCACAATAAAAATCGTTGTCGCTTTAAAGGAGGAAAGAACATGGAACGAAAAGGCAATCTGCTCTCCGTGCGTACTGACGTCCGGGTTTTGGACGCCACCATTCGAGACGGCGGGCTGGTCAATGACTTCTTTTTCCCGGATGAATTTGTCCAGGATCTCTATCAAACCAACATCAAGGCCGGTGTCGATTATATGGAGTTCGGCTATAAGGCGGACAAGTCCATGTTCGATCCGGACGCCTTTGGCAAGTGGAAGTTCTGTGACGACGAGGACATCCGTGTCGTGGTGGGCGAGAACGACACCCAGCTGAAGATCGCCGTCATGGCGGACGTGGGACGTTGCGACTACGTGAATGACATCCACCCTCGCGACGAAAGCCCCATCGACATGATCCGAGTGGCCACCTACATCAACACCATCCCGGAAGCGCTGGCCATGATCGAGGACGCCGCCAAGAAGGGCTATGAGACCACCTGCAACATCATGGCAGTCTCCAACTGCCGGGAGAGCGACATTCAATTTGCCCTGGCCGCTCTGACCGAGTCCCCGGTGAACGCGGTTTATCTGGTGGACAGCTACGGCGCTATGTACCCGGAAGAGATCAACCGGATGGCCAAACGCTATCTGGAAGTGCTGGAACCGGCAGGCAAGCGTCTGGGCATCCACGCCCACAACAACCAGCAGTGCGCCTTCGCCAACACCATCGAAGCCCTGTCCATGGGCGCCAGCTACCTGGACGGCACCCTCAGCGGCATGGGACGGGGCGCAGGCAACTGTGCGTTGGAAGCGCTGATCGGGTTCCTGAAAAACCCCCGCTACCAGCTGGACCCCCTGCTCCGGTTCATCCAAAAGGACATCCTGGCTCTGAAAAAGGCCGGCTGCGTCTGGGGTTATGACATCCCCTATCTGCTCACCGGTCTGCTGGATCAACACCCCAGAACCGCTATTGCGGCCACCAAGGCACACGACACCAACTATTCGGCATTTTATCAGATGCTGTTGGACAAAGATTGACCATACAAAAAATGCGATGCGGTTTCCCGCATCGCATTTTTATCACTTGTCTCGGTTCTCCTTTGCCGCCCGGATGAACTCCCGGAACAAGGGGTGCGCCTTGTTGGGACGGGACTTCAGCTCCGGATGGAACTGAACGCCCACGAACCAGGGGTGGTTCATATCTTCCACGATCTCCACCAGCTTATCGTTAGGAGACACGCCCACCAGGGACAGGCCGCTGTTGGTCAGGGCTTCCCGGTAGTCGTTGTTGAACTCATAGCGGTGGCGGTGGCGTTCATAGATGACCTCTTCGCCGTAAGCTTCATAGGTCTTGGAGTTCTTGTTCAGAATCTTGCAAGGATAAGCGCCCAGACGCATGGTCGCGCCCATCTTATCCACATCCCGCTGTTCCGGCATCAGGTCGATGACCGGATAGGGGGTTTCGGGATCCAGCTCGCTGGAGTGTGCGCCGATCATGCCAGCCAAGTGCCGGGCGTGTTCCACCACGGACATCTGCATACCCAGGCAGATACCGAACAGGGGCACCTGCTGTTCTCTGGCCCAGCGGATGGAGTAGATCATGCCGTCAATGCCGCGGGCGCCGAAACCGCCGGGGACGATGACGCCGTTGACGCCGTCCAGCACTTCTGCCACGTTCTCTTCGGTGACGTTCTCCGAGTCCACCCAGCGAATCTTCACCTTGACGTCGTTCTCAATGCCGCCGTGGGTCAGGGCTTCCACCACGGACAGGTAAGAGTCGTGGAGCTCCACATACTTGCCCACCAGGGCGATCTCCACTTCCCCGTCCACGGTAGCCTTGGCACGTTCCACCATCTTGGTCCACTCGGTCAGGTCGGGGTCGGGCACGTTCAGCTTCAGATGCTTGCAGACTACGTTGCCCAGACCTTCCTTCTCCAGCATCAGGGGCACTTCATAGAGGATGGGCGCGGTCAGGTTGGGGATGGCGTTCTCCACGGGGATGTTGCAGAACATACTGATCTTGTTCAGGATGTCCTCAGTCACCGGCTGGTCTGCCCGGCACATGATGACGTCAGGCTGGATGCCGATGGTCAGCAGTTCCTTGCAGGAGTGCTGAGTGGGCTTGCTCTTCTGTTCGCCGGAACCGGGGATGGTGACGATGAGGGACACGTGGATGTACATGACATCCTCGGGAGGCAGCTCCCGACCCACCTGACGGATGGCTTCCAAGAAGGGCAGAGATTCGATGTCGCCTACGGTGCCGCCGATCTCGGTGATGATGACGTCCTTGGGCTCACCCTTTTCCATGCGGTAGATGCGGGACTTGATCTCATCGGTGATGTGGGGGATGACCTGTACGGTGCGCCCCAAGAAGTCCCCGTCTCGTTCCTTGTCCAGGACAGCGGTGTAGACTTTGCCGGAGGTGACGGAGGAGTTGACGGTCAGGTTTTCATCGACGAAGCGTTCATAGTGCCCCAGATCCAGGTCGGTCTCCGCACCATCGTCGGTCACGAATACTTCGCCATGCTGGATGGGGTTCATGGTGCCCGGGTCCACGTTCAGATAGGGATCCAGCTTCTGCAGGGCAACCCGCAGACCCCGCTGTTTCAGCAGGCGGCCTAGGGATGCAGCGGTGATGCCTTTGCCCAGGCCGGAAACCACGCCTCCGGTGACAAAGATATGTTTGACTGACATAGTGCAAGTCCTCCTCATTTCTCTAAATAGACAACTGCCCGGTCAAAGCACGAACTCGACTGGGCCACAAAATTTCATACGTATTCATTTTACCTTTATCCGACTCCGTCGTCAAGGTAATGCAACAAGATTCAGATTTTTTTTGAAATTTTCCCGGTTTTTCTGCCGGATCATTTACGTTTGGCCGAAAGTATTGTAAAATAAGAGTTCAGACATCACAGGATTTTTCAGAAGGAGGAACGAGACGCTTGGCTTCCCACCGCATTACATTAGACACTGACACCATCTCCATGACTGCCGCCGCTGCGGACAGCCTCATCACCCGCGGCCAGGGAGACCCGGCGCTGCTCTACCTGTACTTACTCCGCCACCAGGGCTACCTAGACCCAGACCAGTCCGCCAAAGAACTGAGCTGGTCCCGTCTTCAGCTGGACAGCGCCCTGACCCACCTGCGGGAGCTTGGTCTGGCCGGCGGCGTCCCTCAGCCTCAGTTCAATGAGGCTGTGCCCAAACGGGAGCAGGCACCCACCTACTCCGCCGACGACCTGAACCAGGAGCTGGGCGACCAGACCTCCGCCTTCCCCGACCTGCTCAGCGAGGTGGAGGTGGCCATGGGCAAGCGGCTGTCTCCCGCTGACACCAAGATCCTGCTGGAGCTGTACGACCACCTGGCCCTGCCGCCGGAGGTTATCTATCAGCTGGTCATCTGGCAGATCCAAGAGCACCAGGACAAATATGGCGAAGGGCGCAAGCCTCGCATGTCCGTCATCCGCACCGCCGCCTATCGCTGGAAGGAATCCGGCGTGGACACGTTGGAAGCGGCGGAGGCGTATCTGAAAAAGCTGGAATACTACCGCTCTCAGGAGGGCGAACTGCTGGGTGCCGTGGGCATCGTGGGCAGAAAGGCCGCGCCGGGCGAGCGGAAATATCTCATCGCCTGGGCAGAGATGGGATTCCCTGCGGAGACAGTGGCCATGGCCTACGACCGGACGGTGACCAACACGGGCACCATGAAGTGGGCGTACTGCAATGCCATCCTGAAGCGCTGGCACAGCGAGGGACGGCACACACCGGAGGAAGTGACCGCCGGAGAGCAGCGTCCTCGCCGGAAGACGCCTCAAACAGTCTCCAAAGCGCCTGCCCCCGCCCCTGTGCAGACGGCAGCCGCCCAGGAGGAAAAAGAACGTCAAATTTTGGAAAACGAACGCTGGATGAAGGCGTTTTTGACCAATCAGAAGAAGGAATCGTCCTAAGGAGAGGAGGGCATCCACTTGTCTTACGAACCAGAAGTCCTGCGTCGGGCGACGGAACGACTGAAACAGCGGCAGCAGCAGCGGCAAGCCACTTTTGAAGCACGGCGGGAGAAGATTTATGCGCAGCTGCCCCGGGTGAAGGAGATTGATAAGCAGCTGCGTTTGGGTGTGGCCAAAGCCGCCACTGCCGCCCTCCGCCACGGAGAGGACCCCACCGCTGCCATCCAGGCTCTGCGAGAGGAGAGCAAGTCTCTCCAGCAGGAGCGGAAAACACTGTTGGTGCAGGCCGGTTATCAGGAGGATGATTTAGTAAACCGACCGGACTGCCCCTACTGCAACGACACCGGCTGGCGTGGGGCGACCATGTGCGTGTGCTTGAAAAAGCTCTGCGCCGAGGAGCAGATTCACTCCCTGTCCTCCCTATTGGATTTTCAGGGGCAGTCCTTTGACACCTTTTCTCTGGACTACTACTCCCCCAGCCCCGGCCCCAGCGGCGTCTCCCCTCGCTCCCACATGGAGATGGTGCGGGACATCTGCTACAACTACGCCAGCCGCTTCGGCCGCATCGGCATCCGCAACCTGTTCCTCTCCGGCAACCCTGGCTTGGGGAAAACCTTCCTGTCCGCCTGTATCGCGCAGGTGGTCTCGGAAGCTGGTTTCTCCGTGGTCTATGACACGGCCATCCAGATTTTCAGCCGCTTTGAAGAGGAAAAATTTGGGCGCAGCGAGACCGGCGCTGTCCAACGCTACTTGACCTGCGATCTGCTCATCTTGGATGACCTGGGCAGTGAGCTGACCACGCCGTTCTTGCAGAGTGCCCTGTACCAGATCGTCAACACCCGCCTCATCTCCAACAAACACACCGTCATCTCCTCCAACCTGAGCCAACGAGAGATTGCCCTCCGCTATTCCGCTCAAGTGGCCAGCCGTATCGCTGGGGAGTACCGGCTGTTGGAGTTCTGGGGGCAGGACATTCGGCAGTTGAAGAGTCAGCTTTATTGACAGCTTTGTGACTTACTAAGGCGATTTCCCACCGGAAATCGCCTTTTTTCTCCCTTCCGACAAATTTCGACGCGTTTTTTTCCACAACTGTGTTATCCTTTGTGCAAAAGGAGGTCTTAACTATGGCATTCACTCGCAGTCGTGGTCTTTTTGAAAGCACGCGCGTCCTCTTCCTCCCCATTCATGACATCGCACCCAATCCGGGTCAGCCTCGCACCCGGTTTTCCCATGAGAGCTTGGAGGAATTAGCCGATTCCATCCGCGCTCATGGTATTTTACAGCCCCTTTCTGTCCGCCGTCTCTCCACCAGTCAATACGAATTGATCTCTGGAGAGCGGCGGCTGCGAGCGGCAGAGATGGCCGGCTTGAGCCACGTCCCCTGCATCTTGGTCAAAGCTGGCGACCTGGAATCCTCCCTGCTGGCCCTGGTGGAAAATCTCCAGCGGCGGGATCTGGATTTCGTAGAGGAAGCCACCGCCCTGCAAAAGCTCATCTTTACGTACCACCTGTCCCAAGAAGAAGCCGCCCGCCGAGTGGGCAAAAGCCAGAGCGCTGTGGCCAACAAGTTGCGCCTGCTGAAGCTGGACAAGGTATTGCTGGACGAGATGCTGGCGCACCAGCTGTCCGAGCGTCACGCCCGTGCCCTGCTCCGTCTGCCGGTGGAGCTGCGGGAGGCGGCGTTACATCACATCATTGAAGAGGGCTTGACGGTGGCCAAGACTGAGGCATACATCGACACTCTGTTGGACCCTAAGCCTACCAAACCCAAGAGAAAACCCCTCATCCATATCAAGGACATTCGTCTGTTCCTGAACACCATCAACCGCAGTCTGGGCATCATGAACCGGGCTGGGGTGGGTGCCTCCTGCGGCAAAGAAGAGACGGATGACCAGATCGTGCTGACCATAACCATTCCCAAAAACGATGCATGATCTTCCAATCCTCCCCTCCTTCGCTGTCGTATATCCTCTTGCGGCAGCGATTTTTTCCATGTTTCACGTGAAACACTTTTCCAGCATCTGCGGTAAAATCTAGGCAAAATCATTGAAAAGCGTCTGACACTATATTATAATAGGGTTATATTCTCTTTCAGGCGGTTGATTTTATGGCAAAACACATTGTAATCGCAAACCAAAAAGGCGGTGTCGGCAAGACCACCACCGCTGTCAACCTGACTGCGTCCCTGCACGCGGCCGGGAAATCCGTCCTGCTCTGCGATTTTGACCCGCAGGCCAACGCCACTTCTGGCCTGGGCGTGGACAAAAACGCCGTCTCCCCCAACATCTATGACATCCTCATCGACGGCGCTGACGTGGAACGTGGCGTCGTTCGAACCCCCTGGGGGGATGTTCTGCCCTCCAACAAGGAGTTGGCTGGCGCTGGCGTGGAGATGATCGGCATGGATCGACGGGAGCATCTGTTGCGGGAGGCGCTGGACAAGCTGTCCGCCCGGTACGACTACATCCTCATCGACTGCCCCCCTTCCCTGGAGCTGTTGACCTTAAACGGCCTGTGTGCGGCGGACTCGGTGTTGATCCCGGTTCAGTGCGAGTATTACGCCCTGGAGGGGCTCAGTGACCTGCTGTCCACCGTCCGCATCGTGAAGAAGAAGCTCAACCCCGGCATCGCCATCGAAGGGGTGCTGCTGACCATGTACGACGGCCGCACCAACCTGTCCATCCAGGTGGCGGAAGAGGTGAAGCGGCACTTCCCCGGTCAGGTGTACGCCACGGTCATCCCCCGGAACGTACGGCTCAGCGAGGCACCCAGTCATGGGAAACCGGCGCTGGCCTATGACAAGTTCTCCCGCGGGGCGGAAGCCTATCAGAAGCTGGCGGAAGAGATATTGGAACAAAACCCTTGAGTGTTTCACGTGAAACACTGTGACAAAGCGAGGTACACATGGCAAAAGGAACCCGTGACTCCGGCCTGGGCCGTGGGCTGAGCGCCCTGTTGGGCGAGGCGGCACTGGAACCGGAACAGCAGGGAGTGACCCGACTCCCCATCGAAAAAGTACAACCCAACGCCGCCCAGCCCCGGAAGCTCTTCGCTCCGGAGTCCATCTCCGACCTGGCGGACTCTATCCGCATCCACGGCATCTTGCAGCCCATCTCCGTCCGCCTGCTGGCCTCCGGCTACTATCAAATTATCTCCGGCGAACGCCGCTGGCGTGCTGCTCGTGAGGCTGGGATTTCCGAAGTGCCCGTCCTCATTGTGGAAGCGGACGACAAGAAGGCCATGGAATTGGGTTTGATTGAGAACCTTCAGCGAGAAGATCTGAACCCCATGGAGGAGGCGCTGGGCTACCACACCTTGATTTCCGAATACGGCATGACTCAGGAGGCTGTGGCACGGCAGGTGGGCAAATCCCGTCCCGCCATCGCCAACGCCCTCCGTCTGCTGAGCCTGCCGGAGGATTTGAAGGCGCTGGTGGAGGAAAACAAGCTCACCGCCGGACACGCCCGTGCCATCCTCTCTCTGAACGATGAGGAAGCTCGGTGGGCGCTGGCGCAGCAGATCATGGACAAGGCGCTGTCTGTCCGGCAGGCGGAAGACATCGCAAAACGGCTCAATCAGATGCCCAAAACACCGGAAACACCCCAAAAGGACCCCAATCAGGTGGATTACGCCGCTCTGGCTGCCCGGGACCTGGGCGACCATCTGGGTCGGAAAGTCAAGATCATCTCCGGCAAACGAAAGGGTCGGCTGGAGCTGGAGTATTATGGCGTGGAGGATTTGAACGACCTGTTGGACGCTCTGAAAACCCTGCCCGGTCGAACAGAATCGGAAACTTAAACACGAGAGAAAGAGAGAGATCACTATGAAAAAACCTTCTTGGATCAGCGAATTTAAGGACTTCATCTCCCGCGGCAACGTCATCGACCTGGCCGTAGGCGTGGTCATCGGCGGTGCCTTTACCGCTATCGTCAACGGCATTGTAGACGCTGTCATCAAGCCCATCATCACCCTCATCAGCGGCCAGACCGCCTTTGACAAGGTGACCATCGGCATCTTCCCCATCGGCACCCTCATCAGCGCCATCATCAACTTCCTGCTCATCTCTTTTGTGGTGTTCTGGATGGTGAAGGTCATCAACGGCGCCATGAGCAAGGTGCACCACAAGGAAGAGGAACCGGCAGCTGAACCGGAGCCCACCAAGGAAGAAGTCCTGCTGACCGAAATTCGAGACCTGCTGAAAGCCCAGCAGAATGCAGGAGACGACATCAATTAAATGAAGACAAAACGCATTTGGGCCATGATGGGGGCGGTCTACGTGTTCCTCAGCTTTCTGCTGATCACCTACTGGATCGCCACCACCACCCTCATCACTGGCATCACCGGCATCGTCCTCTTCCCCGCCGCCGCTGCTCTGTCCGCTCAGTTCTTCAACCGGAGCTGGATCGTCAAGCACGGACGAGTGGGACACGAGGAGGAACCGGATTTTGTAGAACCGGAAGAACCCCTGTCTGGTTGGGGAAAGTATGTGGCCGGCGGCGTCCTCTTTGGCGCCCTGGCTCTTTTTCTCCTGGTCACCGGCATCCAGCAGCTCATGACTTTCCTGGGAGGCAGCTAAATGAAAACACGACTGGAACAAGGCCTGACCGCCCTCCACCTCTCCCCTACCCCATCGGAGACCCTGGAACGGTACTGTCACCTGCTGTTGGAGCAGAACCAGGTTATGAACCTGACCGCTATCACTGACCCGGACCAGGTGATGGACCTGCATATGCTGGACTCCGCCGCCCTGTTGACGTTGGAAGACTTTTCGGGAAAGAGGGTCATCGACGTGGGCACCGGCGCTGGATTTCCCGGCATGGTGCTGAAGGTTGTGGAACCGACCATAGAGCTGACCCTGCTGGACAGCCTGGCCAAACGGGTGAACTGGCTGGCGGAGCTTTCCGCACAGCTGGGTGCTGCCCCTGTGGAATGCATCCACGGCCGGGCGGAGGAACAGGCGCTGCTGGAGGGCTATCGGGACAGCTATGACCTGGCGGTGTCCCGTGCTGTGGCAGACCTGCGGATTCTGGCAGAGCTTTGCCTGCCCTTTGTGAAGGTGGGCGGACGGTTCCTGGCCATGAAGAGTGACAACTGCCAGGAAGAAGTGGAGCACGCCGGACGTGCCATTTCCAAGTTGGGCGGGCAGCTCCGACCTATGGCACAGTATCAAATTCCGGGGACGGAGATCACACGGCGTGTGGTGGTTGTGGAAAAAATACGACCCACACCCAAGGGGTATCCCCGCCGCTTTTCCCGCATGAAAAAGACTCCATTATGAGCAGAAAAAGGAAACTTGACCATACATTACGTGAATTTTCGGTTGCTTTTTGTCAAGTTTTTATGGTATAATGAATCACTATTAAGGGAGATTACAATGGGTACTGCAATCGTCATCACATCAGGAAAAGGCGGCACCGGCAAGACGGCTATGACCTGCGGCATCGGTTCCGCTCTGGCAAAGTCTGGCAAGCGTGTGCTCTGTCTGGACATGGACGTGGGGCTGCGCAACCTGGACTTGGCTCTGGGGATGACCGATTGCGCCTTGATGGATTTCACCGACGTCCTCTTTGGACGCTGCACCTTAGCCCGCGCCGCCGTGGAGCACCCCAAGCTCCCCGGCCTGTTCCTGCTCACCGCACCGGTGCACTTTGACCGACAGGCCATCACCACCGAAGCCATGCAGGCGCTGATGAAACAGATTTTGTCCCAATACGACTTCTGCCTCATTGACTGTCCCGCCGGCATCGGACAGGGCTTCCACCTGGCAGCCAGCTGCGCCGACCGAGCCATCCTCACCGTCACCAACGACACCGCCGCCCTCCGGGACGCCCAACAGGTGGTGCTGCAACTGCGCCCCTACGGCCTTCCCGCCAAGCTGGTGGTGAACCGGGTCTCTCGGTGGATGGTGCGTAAGATTCAGATGAACGTGGACGACGCCATGGACATGGCGGGTCTGCCTCTGCTGGGTGTGGTGCCGGACGACCGAAAGGTGCCGGTGGCCAACGCTAAGGGCGAACTGTTGGTGACCCAACAAAATCGGGGCGCCGCTCGCGGGTATGCCAACATCGCCCAGCGTCTGTGCGGTAAACGGGTGCCCATCGGGTGGAAATGAGCGGTTTTCCACAGCAACCGGAGGAAAACACCTCCCCCCTCCCCCACCAAATCACATATCAACGCAATGTTATAGATAGAGAGGAGTGCGATCGACCATGAATATTGCATTGATGACTGACGACAAAAAACAGGAGCTGATGACGCAGTTCTGTATAGCCTACTGCGGTATTCTGGCCAAGCATACCCTCTGCGCCACCAACACCACCGGGAATATCATCAAAGAGGCCACCGGCCTGGATATCTCCCTCTTCCTGTCCCACGAGCACGGCGGCTGCCAGCAGATTGGCACTCGCATCTCCTACAACGAGATCGACATGGTGCTCTTCTTCACCGACCCGGGCAACCCGGCCTATGAAGACGACCTCCACTACATCTGCCGCCTCTGCGACCAGAACAACGTCCCCATCGCCACCAACCTGGGCACCGCAGAAATGCTCATCCAGGGTCTGGCACGGGGTGACTTGGATTGGAGAAATATCCTCTATCCCAGAAACTCACAGTTCTTGCTGTAATCCTTCCGGAAAGGCTTGACGGAAACGGTCAATCCGGATATAATCGTTCCTGTTGGAACATCACTGCGTCGAAGGCGCATGAGTACCCTGCATACCGTCGGACAGAGAACCGGGCCGCTGGCTGAGAGCCTGGGACGAACATGGCGCAGGGGAAGACAGCGCTGGAGCAGGTCCGGAGACGGACGCGGTCCCCTTCCCGCAACAGAAGGAGCAAGAGGGCGTCTGCTGTAGCAGACGCCGAATATGGGTGGCACCACGAAGTGATGATTTTTCGCTCTCGTCCCATAGCGCTGACCGCTTTGGGACGAGCGTTTTTTTGCCCTGTACCCAATTTAACCAACTTCTAAGGAAAGGATTGTTATTCCGATGGCAAAACAGAAACCACGCACCCTCTCCGGCTTCATGGAATTACTGCCGGTCCCCCAGCAGCAGATGGAGCGCATCATGGAGATCCTGCGCAACACCTATTCCCTCTACGGCTTCACCCCCCTGGACACCCCCATCATCGAGTCCGCTGAAGTCCTGCTGGCCAAAGGCGGCGGGGAGACGGAGAAGCAGATTTACCGTTTCCAGAAGGGCGACAGCGACCTGGCTCTCCGCTTTGACCTGACCGTTCCCTTGGCCAAATACGTGGCACTCCACTATGGCGAATTGCAGTTCCCCTTCCGCCGCTATCAGATTGGCAAGGTCTACCGGGGCGAACGGGCACAGCGGGGTCGGTTCCGGGAATTCTATCAGGCGGACATCGACATCATCGGTGACGGCAAGCTGGACATCATCAACGAGGCGGAAATCCCCTCCATCATCTATCGCACCTTCTCCCAGCTGGGTCTGAAGCGGTTCCAGATTCGGGTCAACAACCGCAAGATCCTGAACGGCTTCTACTCCATGGTGGGTCTGGCCGATAAGAGCCAGGACGTCATGCGTACCGTGGACAAGCTGGACAAGATCGGCGCAGAAAAAGTCAAGACCCTGCTGATGGACGACATCGGCGTGGCAGAGGACGTGGCCAACCAGGTGCTGGACTTCATCGCCATCGGCGGCAGCAACCAGGAAGTGCTGGCTGCCCTGGAAGGCTACAAGGGCAAGGACGAGCTGTTCGACACCGGCCTGGAAGAGCTGTCCACTGTAGTGCGTTACCTGTCCGCTTTCGGCGTGCCCGAAGAAAACTTCGCCGTGGATCTGACCATCGCCCGCGGCCTGGACTACTACACCGGCACCGTCTACGAGACCACCATGCTGGATCACCCGGAGATTGGCTCCGTCTGCTCCGGCGGTCGCTATGACAACCTGGCGGAATACTACACCGACAAGCAGCTCCCCGGCGTGGGCATCTCCATCGGCCTGACCCGCCTGTTCTACGTGCTGGGCGAACAGGGGATGCTGAATCCCGACCTGCCCACCGCTGCCGCTGACGTGCTGGTCATCCCCATGGGCGAGGAACAGCAGGGCTACGCCATCGCCACCGCCACCGCACTGCGGGAGGCTGGCATCCGCACCCAGCTGTATGCTGAGAATAAGAAGTTCAAGGCTCGGATCACCTACGCCTCCAAGATGGGCATCCCCTACGCCATGTTCCTGGGCGAAACCGAGGAACAGGACAAGGTGGTGGCGCTGAAGGATCTGAACAAGGGCGAACAGGTGACCGTTTCCTTTGAGGAAGCTGTGAAGCTGATTCAGGACGGCATCGCCCAGGCTAACCAGGGCACTGTCATCAAAGAGAACTAATTTCTTTGTGTTATGGCAATTCCTAAATATAATGAGCTGTACCCTTATGTCTTAAAAATACTATATGACCAGCAGGAACACACAAAAAAGGAACTTTATCGTTCTATTTTGGAAACATTGGACTTATCTGATGAAGATATAGATGCTACGGTTCCCAGCGGAGAACCTAAGCTATTGAATCGTACTGGTTGGTCATGAGCTTATTTGAAAAAAGCTGGCCTTGTTATGAATATCTCTCGCGGTGTCTACAAAATCACACCGCGTGGTAAAGAACTGTTTGAAACCGAACCTGTAATCGATAATCAATTGCTCAGCCGTTTTGAGTCATTTCGAGATTATATTGGACGACATAACGAACCCATACAGCAACAACAAACAGAGAATAAAAGCCAAGAGGATTATTCTAACGATACCCCACAGGAAATTTTAGATAGGGCTTATCAGGAAATTAACTCCGCTCTCGCGGAAGATTTGCTGAGCGAAATCATGAAGCAGGATTCTGTTTTCTTTGAGCGCCTTGTTGTAAAACTTCTATTAAAAATGGGTTATGGCGGAACATTTGATGATGCCGCTCAAGTGACAAAGCCCTCCCACGACGGTGGGATTGACGGCATTATCAAAGAAGATAAACTTGGGTTTAGCCAAATCTATATTCAAGCAAAACGCTGGGATATGGACACCACCATTTCTAGGCCAGAAATACAGAAATTTTCTGGTGCGTTGCAAGAATTGGGCGCGAACAAAGGTCTTTTTATCACAACTGCTCGTTTCTCCAGTGGTGCTATTGAATCCGCAAAACGGCAACACATTGTTTTAGTAGATGGGCAGACACTAGCAAAGCTGATGATTGAATACGATTTAGGTGTTTCCACAACGGTAAGCTATCATCTGAAATCACTGGATACAGACTTTTTCAATGATGATTTGTAAATGAATAAATAGGAGAGAACAACTATGGATACCATGACTGGTTTTAAGCGCACCCACTACTGTGGCACCCTGCGCGCGGAAAACATTGGGGAAACCGTCTCCGTCTGCGGCTGGATCCAGCGGCAGCGTGACCTGGGCGGCCTGATCTTTGCGGACCTGCGGGACCGCACCGGCCTGCTTCAGCTGGCTTTCGGCGACGACACCGACAAGGAGATTTTCGAGAAGGCTTCCAGCCTGCGCAGCGAATACGTGGTCGCCGCTGTGGGTACCGTTCAGGAACGGGAGAGCAAGAGCAAAAAGATCCCCACCGGTGACATCGAAGTGTTCGTCACCGAGCTGCGCATTTTGAGCAAGGCTGAAACGCCTCCCTTTGAGATTGTGGACGGCACCAAGGCCAATGAAATGCTCCGCCTGAAGTATCGTTACCTGGACCTGCGCCGTCCGGAGCTGCAGAAGAACCTGATGTTCCGCCACAAGGTGGCCAAGATCACCCGAGATTACTTCGATGAAAATGGCTTCCTGGAGATCGAGACCCCCACCCTCATCAAGTCCACCCCCGAAGGCGCCCGTGACTTCCTGGTGCCCAGCCGCATCCATCCGGGCAAGTTCTACGCTCTGCCTCAGTCCCCTCAGATTTACAAGCAGCTGTGCATGGTGGCTGGTTTTGACCGCTATATGCAGATCGCCCGCTGCTACCGTGACGAGGACCTCCGTGCCGACCGTCAGCCGGAATTCACCCAGATCGACCTGGAAATGTCCTTTGTCACCGTGGAAGACGTCCTGGCCATCGGTGAAGGCTACATCCGCCGGGTATTCAAGGACGCCATGGGCATCGACATCGGTCCCCTGCCCCGGATGACTTATCAGGAAGCCATGGAGAAGTACGGCAGCGACAAGCCGGACACCCGCTATGGCATGGAGATCTTCAACCTGGCTGACGAAGTGAAGGACTGCGGGTTCGCCGTCTTCACCAACGCCCTCCAGGCTGGCGGCGGCGTCCACGGCATCTGCGCCAAGGGTGCCTTCAAGGCGCTGTCCCGGAAGGAACTGGACAAGCTCATCGACCATGTGAAGGGCATCGGCGGCAAGGGCATCGCCTGGATCCGCATGGGCGAGGACGGTTCCATCGCCTCCTCCTTCAAGAAGTTCATGACCGACGAAGAAATGGCTGCCATCATCGCCAAGGCCGGCGGCGAACCGGGCGACGTCATCATGATCATCTCCGACGAGCGCTACAACAACAGTCTGACCACCCTGGGGCAGCTGCGTATCACCGTGGCAAAGAAGCTGGATCTCATCCCCAAGGGTGTCTACAAGCCCCTGTGGATTGTGGAATTCCCCTTCTTCGACTGGGACGAAGAGACGCAGACCTGGGTTGCCATGCACCATCCGTTCACCGCTATCGTGGACGAGTGCCTGCCCTACCTGGAGGACGAGAGCCGCAAGGGCGAAGTCCGTGCCCAGTGCTACGACATGGTGCTCAACGGCATCGAGCTGGCCTCCGGCTCCATCCGCATCACCGACCCCGAACTGCAGAATCGAGTCTTCGAGCTGCTGGGTCTCACCGACGAGGAAGCCCATCAGAAGTTCGGCCACCTCATCGACGCCTTCCAGTACGGCGCACCTCCCCACGGTGGTATGGCTCTGGGGCTGGACCGCGTGGTCATGCAGCTGCTGGGCGCTGAGAGCCTCCGTGACGTGCTGGCCTTCCCCAAGGTGCAGAACGCCTCCGAGCCGATGACCAACTGCCCCGACTTCGTGGACGATGCACAGCTGGACGATCTGTCCATCGCCGTCACCCGGAAGGAGACCGAGGAAGAGGCAGCGGAATAATCGGAATTTTTCCACACTTTTTGAAAACCATGTGCAAGGCGCAGAACGAAGCTTCGTTCTGCGCCTTTTTCAGTCATGGTGCCGTCACACCACATATTCCATTTCAATATCCGCTTTCTCCGCTCCCCAGAACGCCTTATCCAGCGGGACCTCTCGAAATCCAAACTTCTCATAGATGTGAATGGCAGGCTTCAAGGCTCTGCACGAGATCAAAGACAGCTTTTTCGCCCCATCGGCGATGAGCTCCTCCACCCGATCCATGGTATCTTGGTCAAAGGGTTCCACCGTGTAAAAGCGCTCCAACCATGCTGTGTTCAGGTCTACAAAGGTTTTTCTGTACTTTTTCTCGTAGGGAATGATCTTCATACCTTCTTTTCTCCTTTCTGAGGGGATTCCCTTGACGGCATTATAGCGTGGGGGATAAAATAAGTAAAACAAATCTTTTTCATACTAATATTAAGAAAGGCGATTTCAAGATTGAACAAATACCTTGCACTGCAAAAGATCGTAGAGTATGGCAGCTTCACAAAGGCCGCCAATGCCCTCGGCTACACCCAATCCTCCATCAGCCAGATGATCGCATCTTTGGAAGAGGAGCTATCCATGAAGCTGCTGACCCGTTCCCGATACGGGGTAAAGCTGACCCTTGAGGGGGCTGAGCTGTACCCTTATATCGAGCGCGCCATCTACCAATACCGCACTATGCTGGAAAAGGCGGCGGAGATCAAAGGACTGGAGACTGGTGTCATCCGGGTGGGAACGGTCTCCAGCGTCACTTGCCACTGGATGCCCCAGCTGATCCACGGGTTCAAGCAGCAATACCCTCACGTGCAGTTTCTCTTCCATCAGGGAGACTACACTCTAATTCCCGAGTGGATCGCCACGGGACAGATCGACTTTGGATTCATCAATCCCCTTGCGGTGACCAACTTACAAACACAAACGGTCAAATCGGACCAAATGCTGGCCATCCTTCCCCAAGACCATCCACTGGCCAAAGAAAAAGCCGTCCGCCTCACCGACCTTGCTCAGGAACCCTATATTCTATTGGAAGAGGGACAGTACAGCGAGCCTATGGCGGCGTTTGAGACTGCTGGCATTGTCCCCAACATCCAATACACCCTCCACGATGACTACGCCATCATGACCATGGTGGAAGCAGGTCTGGGCGTCAGCATTTTGGCGGAACTGGTGCTGCGGAGGACAAACTACCGCATCGCCTGTCTCCCCATTGAGCCGCCTGTCACCCGAACCCTTGCCGTCGTGTACAAGGATAAAAACAGTTTGCCTATCGCAAGCAAATATTTTATCGACTATCTGATGAAACATCGAGAAGAATTGCCCTAACTTTTCGACATCTGTGGAAAATCATCTGGAAAAACAGTATAATGAAAGGGGCAAAAGCCGGACATACTACCTCCGATACGAATATCTGACCGATTTTCAACGATTCAGGAGGTTTTACAACTATGTCCGTGCGCATCGCAATCAACGGCTTCGGCCGCATCGGCCGCCTGGCCTTCCGCCAGATGTTTGGCACTGAGCTGTTCGACATCGTGGCCATCAACGACCTGACTTCCCCCAAAATGCTGGCTCACCTGCTCAAATACGACTCCACCCAGGGTACCTACCACCTGGCGGACAAGGTGACCCACAACGACAATGCCATCCTCATCGCAGGACACACCATCCCCATCTACGCCGAGTCCGACGCCTGCAAGCTCCCCTGGGGGGAACTGGGGGTGGATGTGGTGCTGGAATGCACCGGATTCTACACCAGCCGGGAGAAGGCTTCCTCCCACCTGAAGGCCGGGGCGAAAAAGGTGGTCATCTCTGCTCCGGCGGGGGATGACATTCCCACCATCGTCTACAACGTCAATCACAAAATCTTACGCCCCAGCGACCGCATCGTCTCCGCCGCCTCCTGCACCACCAACTGCCTGGCGCCCATGGCGAAGGCCCTCAACGACTGCCACCCCATCATCTCCGGCCTCATGTGTACCATCCACGGCTACACCGGCGACCAGATGACCCTGGACGGCCCCCAGCGCAAGGGCGACCTGCGCCGGTCCCGTGCCGCCGCCGTGAACATCGTCCCCAACTCCACTGGCGCCGCCAAGGCCATTGGCCTGGTCATTCCGGAGCTGAAGGGGAAGCTCATCGGCGCTGCCCAGCGGGTGCCGACCCCCACCGGTTCCACCACCCTGCTCCATGCGGTCATCGAAGGCCAGACCAGCGTAGACGAGCTGAACACCGCTATCAAATCTCAGACCAACGAATCCTTTGGTTACAACACCGACGAGATCGTATCCTCCGACATTGTGGGGATGCGTTACGGTTCCCTCTTTGACGCCACCCAGACCATGGTCATGAACCTGGAGCATAATATGGCTCATGTCCAGGTGGTCTCCTGGTACGACAACGAAAACAGCTACACCTCCCAGATGGTGCGCACCATCGCTTATCTGGCTCAGCTGTGACCGAACAGCCGCCATGGGAGGGTTGAGAAAGGGGTAATTGCCATGAAAAAGACCAAGATCATTTGCACGATGGGTCCCGCCTGCACCGACCATGACACGCTGACCAAGATGGTGGAAGCGGGGATGAATGTGGCGCGGTTCAATTTCTCCCACGGCAGTCACGAGGAGCATCAGCGAAATATCGAATTAGTGAAGCAGGTGCGAGAGGAACTGGATCAGCCCATCGCCCTCATGCTGGACACCAAGGGGCCGGAATTCCGCATCGGCACCTTTGGGGAAAAGCAGGTGGAGCTGGTGGCCGGTGAGACCTTCACCCTGACCGCTGAACCGGTGGTGGGTGACGTCCACCAAGTGTCCGTCTCCTGCCCTGCCATGTTCCAGCGGCTGGAGGTAGGCGACCCCATCCTCATCAACGACGGCCTGGTGACCATCCAGGTCACGGAGCGGGATGACACCCACGCAGTCTGTAAGGTGGTCATCGGCGGGGTCATCAGCAACAACAAGAGCATGAGCTTTCCCAACAAGATTTTGCACACGGAATACCTCAGCCAGCAGGACAAGGACGACCTGCTGTTCGGCATCCACATGGATGTGGATTACGTGGCGGCGTCCTTTGTCTCCACTGCGCAGGATATGCAGGATTTACGGACATTTCTGGATGAGAACGGCGGGCAGGAGATCGACATCATCGCCAAGATCGAAAACCGCTCCGGTGTGGACAACGCCGATGCCATTTTAGACTACTGCGACGGCATCATGGTGGCCCGTGGGGACTTGGGTGTGGAGATTCCTTATGAGGAATTACCCCCAATCCAAAAACAGCTCATCCAGCTCTGTCTGAAACGGGGCAAGTTTGTCGTCACCGCCACGGAAATGCTGGAGTCCATGACCACCAAACCCCGTCCCACCAGAGCGGAAATCTCCGACGTGGCCAACGCCGTCTATGACGGTTCCAGCGCCATTATGCTCTCCGGCGAGACCGCCGCGGGACAGTATCCGGTGGAGGCGGTTCAAGCCATGAGCCGCATCGCTATACGGACAGAAGCGGATATTTCCTACGAAAAACGGTTCCGCAACACCGATTTCCGCCTGTATCATTACAACGACGCCATGAGCCACGGCGCCTGCGCCCTGGCCATCGACACCAAGGTCAGCGCCATCGTGGTCTGCACTTTGAGCGGGGATACGGCACGGCAGGTGTCTCGGTTCCGCTGCCCCAAGCCCATCATCGGTATGACCACAAAACGGAAGGTTTGGAACCAGCTGTCCCTGGCCTGGAATGTGCAGCCGGCCATGAGTGAGCAGTTCCCCACGGTGGACGTCCTGCTCTATCATGCCCGGAAGGCAGCAAAAGAATCCGGCCTGGTGCAGTCCGGGGATCGGATCATCATCACCGCCGGCATCACCAACGGCACGTCGGGCAATACCGATTTGATCAAGATGGAAGAAATCTAAGTTTTTTGACCAGAAACAAAGGACCCCTTCCAGCCCATCGGAAGGGGTCCTTTTGACAGAAGAGAAGGAGCGATACATACGATGAAAATTCCCACCATGAAACCGGACATCCTGCGGCAGTACCAGGAAAAGCTCACCACGCCGGAGGAGGCCGTCCAGCTGGTGAAGAGCGGCGACCGAATCTATTACGGCGTCAACATCTCCACCCCCTACGGTATTGACAACCTGCTGGCCAAGCGGGAACCGGAGCTAGAGGACGTAACCGTAGGCGGCGCAAGCTGCTTTCTGCCCAACGGTCTGCTGAATCCTGACAGCAAGGCGTTCCACCCCAACACGTTCTTCTTCGGCACCTCGGAACGTGCCGCCCAAAAGGTCAAATATGTGGAGCACACCAGCGCCCACCTGAGCGAGACAGACAACTGGGTGTACAACATCCTGCGCCCCAACGTGGCTTTCCTGCCCGTCTCCGTGCCCGATGAAAACGGCGCCATGTCCATGGGTCCTGCCGGTCTGGTGTGCGGCCCCTATCTGCTGGACTGCTGCGAGACCATCGTGCTGGTGGTGAACAAGAATATCCCCTATATGCGCTCCGATTTCATGGCGCACATCTCCGACGCTACCTGCATCGTAGAAATGGACGAACCTCTGGTCTCCATCCCCAACCTGGAACCCTCTCCGGCGTTGGAGGCCATCTCCACCTTTATCGCCGACCAGACCTGTGACGGTGCCTGTATCCAGATGGGCATCGGCGACCTGTCTACGGCGGTGGGTTTCGGCCTGCGGAACAAGAACGACCTGGGCATTCACAGCGAGATGATGGGCGACTCCATGATGGAACTGGTGAAGCGGGGCAACGTGACCAACACTCGAAAAGCCTATCTGCCTGGCGTCTCCAGCGCTGCGTTTTTGATGGGCACTAGGGATCTGTACGAGTGGGCGGACTGGAACGACCAGCTCTATTTCCTCCCCTCACCCATCTGCAACAACCCTCTGAACATCGCTAAAAATGACAACGTGCTGTCGGTGAATACGGCATTGGAAATCGACTTGGTGGGTCAGGTGGTGGCCGACAACATCGTGGGCACCCAGTACAGCTCCATTGGCGGTCAGCTGGACTTTGTCCAGGGCGCACAGCTGTCCAAGGGCGGTAAATCCTTCATCGCCCTCACCTCCACCCACACCAAAAACGGCCAGCTCTACAGCAACATCGTCCCTCGCTTCCAGCCCGGCACCTTCGTCACCACTCCCCGCTCCTGCGTCCAGTATGTGATCACAGAGTACGGCTGCGTGAACCTGAAACTGCTGACCATGCGAGAACGGGTGCTGGCGCTCATCAGTCTGGCACACCCCTCTTTTCGGGAACAGCTGCGGGATCAGGCCAAGGAGTTTGGGCTTCTCCCGTAAACTAAAAACTTGATTTTTTCAAACAAAAAAGGAACCCTTTTGCCTCGTTCGGAAGGGTTCCTTTTCATTATTTCAGCTTTTGCCACTCCGCCACGGCCAGTTCATCGCAGCGGTTGTTGTAGGGGTTCTCCGCATGGCCTTTCACCCAGTGAAGACGCACGTCGTGTTGGTCGCACAGATCCAGCAAAACCGCCCACAGGTCGGAATTTAAGGCGGGTTTTTTATCCGCTTTCTTCCAACCCCGTTTCCGCCAGCCCACAGCCCAGCCTTTTTCCAAAGCGTCGATGACATATTTAGAATCGGAGTACAACTCCACGATGCAGGGCTGATTCAGGGCACGCAGCCCCTCGATGACGCCAGTCAGCTCCATACGGTTGTTGGTGGTGTTCTTTTCTCCGCCGGACAGCTCTTTTTTGTGACTTCCATACATCAAAATCGCCGCCCAACCGCCAGGGCCAGGGTTGCCGGAACAGGCGCCGTCAGTATATAAGGTTACGGTCTTCATCCGCTCCTCCTTCCACAGTCAGACAGAAAACGGACGGGACTCAGAGCCTCGTCCGTTGTTCTGAAATGCACGGTTTTTTACACAGTTGTTGATTCCTCTGTGCCTTCTTCCGGCGTGACCTCTACTGTTTCTTCCTCAGAGGGAACTTCTTCTTCCTCTTCTTCACAGGTGGTAGCCAGAGAGATGACCTTGCCGCCTTCGGCGACGGTCATGATGTGTACGCCCTGGGTCACACGGCCGTACAGGTTGATGCCGCTGACCGCAGTACGGATGATGGTACCGTCGTCGGAGATCATCAGCGCGTCGTCCTTGTCCTGCACCACAGCAGCGCAGGCCACCGGGCCGGTCTTTTCGGTGATCCGGTAGTTCTTGCTGCCGAAGCCGCCGCGGGTCTGGAGGCTGTACTCTTCCAGAAGGGTGCGCTTGCCGTAGCCCTGCTCCGTGATGGTCAGCAAGCTGCTGCCCTGGCTGGACACGCCGGCTGCTACCAGCCAATCCCCCTCTTTCAGGCGGATGCCACGGACGCCCACGGCGTCACGTCCCATGCAGCGCACGTCGCTTTCATGGAACCGGATGGCCATACCCTCATGGGTGACCAGGAACACGTCCTGATCGCCGTCGGTACGGCAGACGGAGATCAGTTCGTCCCCTTCCTCCAGGTTCAGAGCACGGATGCCGGCCTTGCGGGCGGTGTTCAAGCTGGACAGGGTGATGCGCTTGACGGTGCCAAACCGGGTGGCGAAGACCAGAAACTCGTCGTCGGTGAACTCCCGAATGGGGATCATGGCCGTGACCTTTTCTCCCTGCTCCACCGGCAGGACGTTGACCAGGTTGGTGCCCTTGGCGGTACGACCCGCTTCGGGAATCTGGTAGCCCTTCTTCCGATGCACCTTGCCGGTGTTGGTAAAGAACAGGATATAGTCATGGGTGGAGGAGGTGAACAGGGTGGTCACGTAGTCCTCTTCCCGGGTGGTCATGGCGTTGACGCCCTTGCCGCCACGGCGCTGGCTGCGGTAAGCGGAAGCGGGGGTGCGCTTCAGGTAACCGGCGTTGCTCATGGTGAACACGCAGGTCTCTTCCTCGATCAAGTCCTCGATGTCGATCTCATCCTCCACCTGTTCGATGGCGGTTCTGCGATCGTCACCGTACTTTTCCTTGATCTCCAGAAGCTCGTCCTTCAGCACGCCCTTCATCTTCTCTTCGTCGGCCAACAGGCTTGCGTAGTAGGCGATCTTTTCTTCCAGTTCCTTGTACTCTGCCAACAGCTTATCCCGTTCCAGACCCTGGAGCCGTTTCAGCTGCATATCCAGAATGGCCTGTGCCTGGATATCATCCAGACCGAACCGGTTCATCAGGTTCTCCTTGGCGTTGTCATAGCTGCTGCGGATGATGCGAATCACTTCGTCAATGTTGTCCTGGGCGATGAGCAGACCTTCCAGCAGGTGGGCACGAGCCTCTGCCTTCTTCTTGTCATAGATGGTACGGCGGGTCAGCACCTGCATCTGGAAGTCGATGTACTCGTCCAAAATCTGACGGAGAGTCAGGATGCGGGGCTGCTTCTGGTTGTGTACCAGGGCCAGCATGACCACAGCGAAGGTGGTCTGGAGCTGGGTCTGGATGAACAGGCGGTTCAAGACCACCTGGGGGTTGGCGTCCTTTTTCAGCTCGATGACGATGCGCATACCCTCTCGGTCAGACTCATCCCGCAGGCCGGAAATGCCTTCCAGTCGCTTGGCGTGAACCTGTTCGGCGATATTTTCAATCAAACGAGCCTTATTAACCTGATAGGGCAGCTCGGTGACGATGATGCGGGTGCGGCCAGCGCCGAACTCCTCCATCTCCGTCTTTGCCCGAACGGTGATCTTCCCTCGGCCGGTGCCATAGGCGGCACGGATGCCGCTGCGTCCCATGATGATACCGCTGGTGGGGAAGTCGGGGCCTTGGATGTGCTCCATCAGGTCGTCCAAGCCCGCTTCCGGATTTTCCATCACGCAGATGGTGCCGTCAATGACCTCCCGCAGGTTGTGGGGCGGAATGTTGGTGGTCATGCCGACAGCGATACCGGCGGAGCCGTTGACCAGCAGATTGGGAAAACGGGAGGGCAGGACACGGGGTTCCTGGCGGCTCTCGTCGAAGTTGGGATCCCAATCTACCGTGTCCTTTTCGATGTCCCGCAGCATTTCGCTGGAAATCTTGGACAGACGAGCCTCGGTATAACGGTAAGCAGCAGGAGGGTCGCCGTCCACGCTGCCGAAGTTGCCGTGGCCGTCCACCAGGGGGTACCGCATGGAGAAGGTCTGCGCCAGACGCACCAAGGCGTCGTAAACAGAGCTGTCGCCATGGGGATGATACCGACCCAACACATCGCCCACGCAGGTGGCGGACTTCTTGAAGGGGCGGTCCGAGGTCAGATTGTCCTCGTACATAGCATACAGGATACGGCGATGCACCGGCTTCAGACCATCTCGCACATCGGGCAGGGCACGGCCGACGATGACGGACATGGCATAATCCATGTACGCCGTCTGCATCTCATGCTCTAGGTCGATCTCGACAATTTTCTGTTCCGGATAGGCAATATCCTGTGGTTCATAATCTTTTTTCTTACTCAAAACGATTTACCTCACAACGACATCAATAGTCCAGGTTGATGACCTTCTTGGCGTTTGCCTCAATGTACTGCCGGCGGGGCTCCACCTTTTCTCCCATGAGCAGGGTAAAGGTCTGGTCTGCCGCCACGGCGTCACTGAGGGTGATCCGCTTCAAGGTACGGGTGGTGGGATTCATCGTGGTCTCCCACAGCTCGTGGGGGTCCATCTCGCCCAAACCCTTAAACCGGGAGATGTTGATCTTAGCATTGGGGTTATCCCCTCGCAGCTCCGCCGAAATGGCGTCCCGCTCTTCGTCAGAGAAGGCCACACGGGTGGTCTTGCCCTTGACCAGCTTATACAGGGGCGGTACAGCGGCGTAGACATAGCCCTCTTCAATGAGCGGCCGCATGAACCGGAAGAAGAAGGTCAGCAGCAGCGTCCGGATATGGCTACCGTCCACGTCGGCGTCGGCCATGATGATGACTTTATGATAACGGAGCTTCTCTACGTTGAAGTCTTCTCCCAAGCCAGCGCCCAGAGCGGTGATGACTGGCATGAGCTTGTCATTGCCATAGACCTTATCGGCACGGGATTTTTCCACGTTCAGCATCTTCCCCCACAGGGGCAGGATGGCCTGGAACCGGGAATCTCTTCCCTGGGTGGCGGAGCCGCCTGCGGAGTCGCCCTCCACGATATAGATTTCGGTCAGGGCAGCGTCCCGCTCGTTGCAGTCCCGGAGCTTGCCGGGGAGGGTGGCGCCGTCCAAGGCGTTCTTGCGACGGATATTTTCTCTTGCCCGCCGGGCTGCCTCTCTGGCACGGGCGGCGGTCATGGCCTTTTCCAAGATGGCACGGCCGACGGAGGGATTCTCCTCCAAGAAAATCTCCAGTTTTTCGGACACCACGCTGTTGACCAGGGTACGGATCTCACTGTTGCCCAGCTTGGCCTTGGTCTGCCCCTCGAACTGGGCTTCCACCAGCTTGACGGAGATGACGCAGGTCAAACCCTCTCGGCAGTCGTCGCCGGAGACCTTTTCATCCTCCTTCAAAATCTTCGCCTTCCGGCCATAGGTGTTCAGGGCGTTGGTCAGGGCACGTTTGAACCCTTCCTCGTGCATACCGCCGTCCGGGGTGTGGATGTTGTTGGCGAAGGAGAGGATGACCTCGTTATAGCTGTCGGTGTACTGCATGGCGATCTCCGCCATGGAATCTTCCTGTTCCCCAGCCATGTAGATGACGTCATTGTGGATGGGGGACTTATGCTGGTTGATGAACTCCACGAAGGAGCGGATACCGCCCTCGTAGTACATCTCATCCTGCTGCTCCTGTCCCTCTCGTTCATCCTTCATGATGATGCGGATGCCGCCGTTCAGGAACGCCTGCTCCCGCATTCGGGTGTGAAGGGTTTCGTAGTTGTAGATCAGGTCATCAAACATCTCCGGGTCAGGCTGGAAGGTGACGATGGTGCCGGTGTGGTCGGTGGAGCCGATGATGGTCATGGGCTGGGTGACCTCGCCCCGGCTGAATTTCATCTCGTAGATGTTGCCGTTCTTATGAACCTGGACCCGCAGCCACTCAGACAGGGCGTTGACTACAGAAGCGCCGACGCCGTGGAGGCCGCCGGAGACCTTATAACCGCCGCCGCCGAACTTACCGCCGGCGTGGAGCATGGTGTAGACCACTTCCAGGGCGGGCTTGCCAGTCTGAGCCTGGATGTCCACCGGGATGCCGCGGCCGTTGTCGGTGACGGTGATGGAGTTGCCGTTGTGGATGGTCACGTGGATCTCGGTACAGTAACCGGCCAGCGCTTCGTCGATGGCGTTGTCCACGATCTCATAGACCAGGTGATGCAGGCCGCTGGTGGAGGTGGAGCCGATGTACATACCTGGTCGTTTGCGCACGGCTTCCATGCCTTCCAACACCTGAATTTCCGCGGCGTTGTACTCACCGCTGACCGCGGTGCCGTTTTCCAATAAATCTTCTGCCATAGTTGAAGTTCTCCTCTTTCCAGAACCGGCGGAACTTCCTAGCCGGTTCAAGGCGTGGGTGATTGCTTACAAATTCAATCGGTCTGAATCCCCGCCTCCCACCGGCGCAGCAGCGTCTGGCTGGAGAGCTGGGCGATATAGACCGTCTGGTTTCCTTTGGTTTTGGGTTCGGCACAGACCACGAAGCTCTTGGGCAGCTCCTCGCTGATGCTGACCACTTCCCCATTCCGCTCCGCTCGGTTGAGGTACTGGCGGGTGCGGTAGGACTGGGAGGTGATATCCAAGTCAAAGATGCCCAAGATCTCCGATTCATGCACGATGGTGTTCTGACCCAAATGCAGGTACATAAAAACCCCTCCCTAAGGCGCCAGTGCGCCGTTTTCGATGTGCAGCACCTTCCCCGCCTCCAGCTGGTGCAGGCGCTGTTCTTCACAGCAGGTGATGAAAACCTGGCCACCGGTGATGCGGTTGAGGACGAATTCCTGCCGTCTCAGGTCCAATTCGCTCAAAACATCGTCCAACAGCAGCACCGGGTATTCCTCATAGGTCTCATACAAAATCTCCCGCTGTGCCAATTTTAAGGCCAGAGAAGCGGTGCGGGTCTGCCCCTGGCTGGCGTACTGCTTGGCAGGCATCCCGTTGATATCCACCAGCAGGTCGTCCTTATGGGGGCCGGAGAGGCAGCTGTGACTGTCCAGCTCCGCTTGCCAATGATTCCTCATATGTGTCCAAAGCTGTGGAAAAAGCACGTCCGGTTTAGCCTTGGGTTCTTCCACCGTTTTCACCGTCTGATAACCCAAGGTCAAAGTCTCTCGGCCGTCGGAGCAGTCCCTGTGGATAATGGGAGCATACTGGCTGAGCTTTTTGATGAAGTGGGCACGGTAGTGGATGAGCAGCGCGCCAGTCTGGCACATCCTCACGTTATAGTCTTCCAGCAAATCCAGCAATTTAGGCTGTTCCGGCCAATCTTTCAAAATCCTGGTCTTCTGCTCGTACAGCCGCTTGTACTCCGCCAGGGCTTCGGCGTAGCGGGGCCGGAGCTGACAGATGACGCTGTCCAGGAAATTCCGCCGGGCGGAGGCGCCGGAACGGATGAGGTAGAGATCCTCCGGACAGAACAGGACGGTATTCAAGATGCCAGCCAATTCCCCGGCACTCTTCAACCGCACCCCGTTCTTTTTCAATCCCCGCCGTTGTCCCCGCCGAAGCCGCGCTTCCAGTAAAAAGTCCCGGTTCCGGCTGGTGAGCTGGCACAAGATCTCCGCCTCCGGCTGGTCAAAGGCGATCAGCTCTCTGTCCCACCTGGCTCGGTGGCTCCGGCAGGCAGACAGGTAGGCGATGGCCTCGATGAGATTGGTCTTCCCCTGGGCGTTGTCTCCGTAGATGACATTGATGGTGGGAGAGAAATCCACATCCAGTGAGGAATAGTTCCGAAAATGGTGCAGGGTCAGGTGATGGACGATCATTGGATGCTGACCGTCTCTTCTCCCAAGGTCACGGTGTCACCGGGGCGCAGCTTCTTGCCCCGCATGGTACACACTTCCCCATTGACCAACACGTCGCCCTCCTGGATGAGGGTCTTTGCCTCGCCGCCGCTGTTGACCAGTCCGGCATATTTCAGCAGGGCGTCCAGCTTGATGAATTCGGTAGAAATAGTGACAGTTTCTTTTTTCATGGGTAAAACCTCGATTTACTGTCCCGCCTTCAGCCGCACCGGGAGGACCATATACAGGAACTGATCCTGATTGTCGCCCTCTTCCGGCTGAATGATACAGGGACTGATGGGGGTGTTGAGACTGATGCGCAGGGTCTCTGCGTTGGCCGCCTTCAGGGCGTCCAGGATATACTTGTTGTTGAAGCCGATTTCTAGCCCGTTGCCATTACCCACCATGGGGCACTGGTCCTGGGCGGTACCGATGGCGGTAGCGGTGCGGATGTCCAGCACGCCGTCGCCGAAGGTGCAGCGGAGGGGGCTTTTCTGCTGCTCGGTGATGATGAGGGAGCAGCGTTCGATACAGGAGATCAGCTTTTTCCGGTCAACGGAGATGGCGATGGGATTGTTGGTGGGGATAGCCTGGTTGTAATTGAGGAAATCCCCTTCCAAGCGGCGGGTGATGAGGGTGATCTTCTCCGACTCCAGTCGAAACATGATGTGCCGACTGCCCTGGACGATCTCCACAGGCTCATCGGTATCGCCGCAAATTTTGCTGACCTCGTTGAGAGCGGGAGCAGGGATGACGAACTGGCAGGCGGTCTCCGACACGTTGAGCTGGGTGGTCTCCCGGCGCAGCGCCAGGCGGTAGCCATCCACGGCCACCACGGTGAGCATCCCCTCCCCGTCCCGCTCGAACAGCTCGCCGGTGTGGATGGGGCGGCTGTCATTGGTGGAGACGGCGAAGATGGTCTCGGTGATCATGGAATGTAAGATGCGCTGAGGCAGGATCATGCTGTTCTGGTATTCTACCGCAGGCAGCTCCGGGAACTGGCTGGGATCCATGCCCAAGATATTGAACTCGCTCATGCCGCAGGTGATGTTCACCATCAGATCGTTGGTGGACAGGGTCACCACATCGTCGGGCAGGCGTCGGATGATGTCACCAAAGAGGCGCGCGGAGAGGACGATACTGCCCGGTTCGGAAATATCGGCGGAGATGGTGCCGCGGATGCCGGTCTTCAGGTTATAACCGGTCAGGTTCAGCTCCTGCTCTGCTTCCAACAGCACCCCTTCCAGAGCGGGGATGGTGCTTTTGGGCGCCACCGCCCGGGAGGCGATGGCGATCATGGATTGCAGCAGGGCTTTTTCACAGGAAAATTTCATAAAGAGAGAAGCTCCTTTCTCCGAGGGCGGGAGGGGAAATCCTCTGCGCCGAGGGAAGATGCTGGAACGGTTGGTTGTTTCGCTTTGTGTGATAAAGAAAGAGACCTAAAAATTAGTAGTAGTTAGTAGGGGGCCCGGAAAAGTGGAAAACCCCATTTTGTCCTTGGGGCCCAATGTTTTCCGCTTCCACAGGGGGTGTGGAGAAAAAAATCGGATTGCACAGGTCAATTTTACACAGGCTGCTTTATGCACACAACACTTTTCCACAGGTGGATAAATCCAGTGGAACCTGTGGAAAAAAAGCGCCCGTCAAAAGCGGTCGTTTACATTGGCTTTGATGTCGCGGATGACCTCTTTCAGCTCCCGGTCGGTGGAGAGCATCTTTTCGATCTTCTCTACGGAGTGCATGACTGTCGTATGGTGCTGACCGAAGAATTTGCCCACTTCCGGCAGGGATTGGTTGGTGATGGAACGGATGATGTACATGGAGACCTGCCGGGCCAGGACGATGTTGGCCTTTCGGCTCTCCCCCATGATGGTCTTGGGGTCCAGGTCGTAGAACTTGGCAGTCTCCTCCACGATCACCTCCGGCGAGGGCACGAACTCATCCTTGTTCCGGATCAACTCCCGAATGGCTCGGGAGGCGTTTTCATCGTTGATCTCGCTGCCCATCAGATCCCGATAGGCCATGAGCCGCTTGATGGTGCCCTCCAGCTGCCGCACGTTGGCGGTGATGTTCTGGGCGATGTACTCGATGATGTCCGAGGGAAGGTTCAACCCCAGCAGGATGGACTTGTTCTTGATGATGGCGCAGCGGGTCTCGTAGTCTGGCGGCTGGATGTCTGCCATCAACCCCCACTCAAATCGGGTGCGCAGCCGGTCTTCCAGACGGAGCATATCAGATGGGGGACGGTCCGAGGTGAGGACGATCTGCTTTTTGGCCTCGTACAGGTTGTTGAAGGTGTTAAAGAACTCCTCCTGGGTCTGTTCCTTGCCGGCGATGAATTGAATATCGTCCACCAGCAGCAGGTCTTTGTCCCGGTACTTCTGCCGGAAGGCGTCAGTGCTGCGCAGGCGGATGGCTTCGGACAGCTCGTTGGTGAACTCGTCGCCCTTGATGTAGATGATCTGATAGTCCGGATGATTTTGCCGGATGGTATGGTAGATGGAGTAGAGCAGATGGGTCTTGCCCAAACCGGACTCGCCGTACAAAAACAGCGGGTTGTAGCTCTTCCCCGGGTCGTTGGCCACCGCCTGAGCGGCGTTGTAGGCAAACCGGTTGGAAGAACCGACGATGAACCGGTCAAAGGTGTACTCCTCGCTGCCCATCAAAATATTCTGGTTGGGCGCAGGCTGATCCGCCGCCTCCGAGCGGTAGGCGGCGGTCTCCTCCGGCCCTAAG
Organism: uncultured Oscillospiraceae bacterium; assembly: GCA_934597165.1. Lineage (GTDB taxonomy): Bacteria > Bacillota > Clostridia > Oscillospirales > Oscillospiraceae > Onthomonas. Next base: position 27,944 of record CAKTQP010000007.1, on the reverse strand, counting down.
ATCACCGCTTTGATGTCGGCGGCGAACAGGTCGTGGAGGATCTGTTCGATATCGGATTGAAAGCGGTCTCGGATCATCTTCGCTTTGAAATCCGAGGGGCAGGATAAGATCAGCTGATCCATCTTGAAATCCAGCGCCTCCACCTGGCCGAACCAGGTCGTGAAGGCAATGGCGGTGTATTTCTCTTGCAGGACCGGCGTAATACTCATCCAAATTTCATTGGCAGAATTCATAAATACAAAACTCCGTTTCAAGGCCGGATCTTTGTGAAAAAATCCGGCAGAAAAAAGAATAAAAACACAGCTTAAAGTATAACATAAATTCCCCTCTTTTACAAGGTATACATCTAAAAAATAGAATATACTTGTTCACAAACTGCAAGTAACGCAACGCTAAAAGCCTGCCAGGCAGGGTTTCGGCGTGGTCGGCTGTAAAAGAGACAGCGTATTGCGTTTTCATCCTGTGTTTCCAGCTGTTCCGAAAAGTGATCCGCAAAAAAGTTGTGTCCCTCCCTGCTCCCGACCGCAACATATGGTATCCCATCCCAAAATTGCAGGAAGAAAGAAAAATATTGTGAAATTTCTGTTGACAGGGATAAAAAGTATCGTTTATAATGACAAATGCGCTATCAGCTCTCTTTTGGGAGTCTTGCGCCTAAATTACGTTCGCTACGGTCGGGTATCTGTTCCCGGCTTGTTGAGCAAGATAACTATACGGAGGTGTAATTCATGGCAACCAAACGTACCTATCAGCCCAAAAAGCTTCATGGTCAGAAAGTACACGGCTTCCGCAAGAGAATGTCCACCAAGAATGGTCGGAAAGTCCTTGCCCGCCGCCGCGCCAAGGGTCGCGCTAGACTGTCTTACTGATTGACAAATGGGAACAGATCGTAAATATTGCATCTGAGGGGTGGATGATGAACAATCTTCCACCCCTGATAAGCATTTACTGGTAAAGTGCGCCCCGCGCGCCCTTTGCCGTGTTCCAAAAAAGGAAGGATAACATTCAGTAAAGGAGTTTGTTTTGTGAAGTACTCCGTCTCCCTCAAATCAAATCGGGATTTCCGGCGGCTCTACAGCCGAGGGAAACAGGCCGTAGCGCCGACGATGGTGCTCTACACCCGAAAGAACCGGCTGAAGGAAAATCGGCTGGGGATCACCACCGGCAAGAAGCTTGGCAACGCTGTCACCCGGAATCGCATCCGGCGACGTCTGCGGGAGATCTATCGTCTCCACGAGGAAGAGTTCCTGCCCGGCCGCGACCTGGTGGTGGTGGCACGGGTGCGCAGCGCCTTTGTCAGCTACCAGGCTTTGGAACGGGACTTCCTAAAGCTGGCCGGCAAGCTGGGCTTGCTCCGCCCGAAAAAACAACCCTAAACGAGAAAAACCCTCCCCATTTGGAAGGAGGTAAATTCGAATGAAAAGACTGCTGCTAGGCTTGATCTGGTTCTATCAGAAGGCCATCTCGCCCTGGTTCCCCGCCCGCTGCCGTTTCATCCCCACCTGTTCCGAATACGCAAAGGAGGCGGTGGAGAAATACGGCCCCGCCCGAGGTTCCCTGCTGGCGGCCAAACGCCTGGCCAAGTGTCAGCCCTTTCATCGGCAGAAGTGCATAGAATATGATCCTGTTCCCTGAAGCGGAAGGGTTCCATCCCCCTCTTCCGGAGGGTGCGGTGGAATGAACGCATTCACGACCTACGCCCAAGGAGAGCGAGAAAAACTATGACTGCTATTTTACAAGTATTCGGTACCTTCCTATTGTGGCTGTATAAGATCTGCGGCGGCAGCTATGCCCTGGCTCTGATCGTGTTCACCCTGCTGACCAAAGTCATCCTCTTCCCCCTGTCCTACAAGGGCAAGAAGGGCATGATGCAGATGAACACCATGCAGGCGGAGATGGCACGGCTGCAGAAGCAGTACGGCAACAACAGAGCAAAGTACAACGAGGAAGTGCAGAACCTGTACCAGCGTGAGGGGATCAACCCCATGAGCGGCTGCCTCTGGTCCTTCCTCCCCCTGCCCATCCTGATGGCGCTGTACTATGTCATCCGTCGTCCCATGCTCTATATGATGCATCTGACGACCGATCAGATCACCGCTGCCATCAAGGCAGTAGAGAAGTTGGGCACCTATACCCTCAGCGGCTCTGAGATCTATCAGGAAATGCAGGTCGCCGGTCTCATGTACGATAATCCAGATGTGTTCAGTGCCGTTAAGACTGCCGTAGGCAGCGGTGCTGCAAATCTGGAGAAGATCAACTTCGACTTCTTTGGTCTGGATCTGTCTCAGATCCCCAAGCTCAAGTTCTGGGAGAATGGCGTGTCTTGGGCAAGCATCGGCTTGTTCCTGATCCCCATCATCGTCACCGTCCTGAACGTTGGCTACTCCAGACTGTCCCAGAAGACCAACAACTTTAACAAAAACCAGAAGGGTTCCGGCAACGAGGCGATGGACCGCACCAACAAGATGATGCTCTTCGTCATGCCCCTCATGTACCTGTGGTTCGGCTACATCATGCCCGCCGGCATGTGCGTCTACATGGCATTCAACGCCATCTTCATGGCTGTCCAGGAACTCATCTGCGCCCGCATGCTCCGAGGCAAGTACGCGGAAATGGAAGCGGCTCGCCAGAAGCGGCTGGAGGAAGAAAAGGAAAAGGAACGTCAGCGCAAGGCAGAGATCGCTGCCCGTCGTGCGGCGGAGGAAGAGGAACGGAAAAAGAACCGTGGGAAGAAGAAAGCGGACAAGCCCAAGAAGGCGCCCGCTCCCAAGGAGAGCCGGGTGGGGATGCGTACCTACGCCCGCGGCCGTGCCTATGATCCCAACCGCTACACCGTGACGCCTTATCACGACCCCGATGGGAAAGTGACCGAGGAGCCTGTGGCAGAACCCGTGGCGGAAGAACTGACGGCGCCGGTGATCCCGGAACAGGAAGGGACCGCACCCGTGGAGACCACAGAAGTCCCCGCAGTGGAAGCAGCACCCGTTGAAGAAACTGCTCCGGAGACCACAGAAGCACCGGCAGAACCGGAAGCTGCGCCGGAGGCCGAAATGCCCAACGCAGACCAGCTCTTTGAAGCGATCCAGCAGGACGCCAAGGGCGAGGACGAGGAATAACCGTTCACAACAGGGAGTCGATCCCCCAATGAGCGGAACCTGCCTCCCTGCGGATGGATAGAAAGGAATGACAACTTTCTTATGTTGAAGTGGATCGAAACGACGGGGAAGACCGAACGGGACGCCCTGAACAAAGCCCTGAAAGAGCTGGGGCTGGAAGATGACGACGTTTCCATTGAGGTCATCACCCGTGCAAAGACCGGTTTTCTTGGCATCGGCAGTTGTCCGGCCAAGATCCGCGTGACCTATGAAGTACCTGACGAACCGGCTCCCGTGGTGGAAGAGCCTGCAGCAGAACCGGAAGCTCCGGCAGAAGTGGCTGTAGAGCCGACGCCTGTTGAGGAACCCACCCCCGCCCCGGCCGTGGAACCGGAACCGGCAGAAGCTCCTGCGGAAGTCCCGGTCATGGAAGCAGAACCGGAGCGGAAGGAAAAGATCGAGACCTTCCTGACCGGTCTGTTGGAACGGCTGGAAGTCCCGGCAGAGATCAAGCTGCAGGTCAACGAAGCTGGCATCTACCAGGTAGAACTGGTGGGCAAGAACCTGGGCGCTCTCATCGGCCGCCGAGGCGAGACCCTGGACGCCATCCAGCAGCTGACCAACTACGCGGTCAACCGGGGTCAGTCCAAGCGCATCCGCATCCACATTGATGCAGAGAACTACCGGGCTAAGCGGGAGGAATCCCTCCAGCGCCTGGCACGGAAGACCGCTGGCAAGGCTCTCAAGTACCGCCGGAACATGATGCTGGAACCCATGAACGCCTATGAGCGTCATGTGATCCATGCAGCGCTCCAGAGCTACAACCCTGCCATCTCCACCTACTCCACCGGCACCGAACCCAACCGCCGGATCGTGGTGGTATTTGACAAGAACGCGTAATCGCGCAAAGGAATCCAAAAGACCCGCCAGCGGCTCCGGCCGTGCGGGTCTTTTTTCCAATCTATGACCCCGTTAGGAGGAATCCCTATGTCCACCCCCCTCTACGACGCCCTGACCCAATTTGCCGCCCAAAATCCCCTGCGGATGGCCATGCCCGGCCACAAGGGCAAGCCTATCCCCGGTCTGCCGGTAGAGTACGCCCGTTTGGATTTCACTGAGCTGCCCCCAACCGGCAACCTGTACGGAGAAGATATGGACTGCATCGCTCAGGCGGAGCAGGCATGGGCAGAGGCGTGGGGGGCAGATAGCTGCCTGTTCCTCACCGGCGGTTCCACCCAGGGCGTCCACACCATGTTGATGCTCAGCGACAGCGACACCATCTTGATCGACCGGGTCAGCCACCGCAGCATCCATACCGGTTTGGCACTGCTGGGCAAAATCCCTGTCTGGCTCACCCGTCCTTGGTTGTCCGATGTGGGAACCGCTGGCCCTTTGGAACCGGAAGCCGTGGAAGCGGCTCTAAACGCCCACCCGGAGTGCAAGGCAGTCTGCGTCACCTCCCCCACCTATTACGGCGTCCTTTCTGACATCCCTGCCTTGGCCGAGGTCTGCCACCGACACGGGGCAAAATTACTGGTGGACGGCGCCCACGGTGCCCACCTGTTTTTGTTGGAGGAAAACCCCTATCGCGGAGCAGATCTAGTCACTGTCAGCGCCCATAAGACCCTCCCAGCACCAGGCCAGTCCGCCTTGCTCTTTGGCAATGGTATCACCCTAGACCAGCTCCGCCAGGCCAGCCTCATCTTCGCCACCTCTTCCCCATCCTACCCCATGATGGCCGCCTTGGACGCCCTTCGTCCTTGGCTATTGGCAGAGGGAAAGCGGCGTTATCAGGAGACCGCACAGATGGTTGCACAGTTGCGGAAAAGATACCCCGCTTTGACGGAAACAGACGCCAAATTAGACCCGACGCGTTTCACCCTTTGCACAGAAAACGGCTATCAGGTGGAAAAGTTCCTGCAAGAACACAACATCTGGCCGGAGATGGCGGACAGCGAGCACGTGGTGTTCATCTTGACCTGCGCCGACGGTGTGGAAGAGGTGGAACGACTGGAACAAGCCTTGGACGCTCTGGGCCTTCATGAAAAAACACGTCCCCATTCCACCGTCTCCGCCCCACCTATGCCCCAGTCCGTCCGCACGCCCAGAGAGGCACTTTTCGCCCCAAAAGAGACGGTAGACATGACCCGAGCCATCGGCCGCATCGCAGCGGAACAGATCGCCCCCTATCCTCCCGGCGTCCCCATCGCAGCGCCGGGAGAGCGGATAGACGAAAAAATACTAGCTTATTTGGAACAGTTGGGCTATAATAAAATGAAAACAACTGTGCTCCGGTAGGAATATCCCTGCCGCCAGGGATGAGGAGGGAAACGGCATGAATGTGAAAGAATTGCAGGGCAACGCGCCCCTCAAGCAGCAGCTTTCCGCCATGGCGGAACCTCCCCATCAGTGCATCCTCTCCGGCCCAGAAGGGTCAGGACGGCACACTTTGGCACGGATTTTGGCGCAGGCACTGGTCTGCCAGGAAACCCAGGCGGTGCACCGTCCCTGTGGCCAGTGTCCCAGCTGCCAAAAGGTTGCCCAGGGCATTCACCCGGACGTCATCCCTATCCAGCGGTTTTTGTCGCCGGAGAGCAAGGAAATCAAGGTGGACGCCGCCCGTCAGCTCCGACAGGACGCCTATGTGCGCCCCAACGAGGGACGGTGCAAGGTGTATATCCTGGATTTGCCCCTCAATGTCAACGCCCAGAACGCCCTGTTGAAATTGTTGGAGGACGGCCCGGCCTATACGGCATTTCTCATTCTGACCGACCAGCCAGCGTCCCTGTTGGAGACTGTCCGCTCCCGCTGCGTCCATTTTCGCCTGACCCCACCCCAAGAGGAAGCGCAGGCAGAGACCAGTCTGGGAGAAGCCTGGTTGAATGCCCTCTGTGCCAACAGTGAGTTGGCGCTGGTGGAGTGTGTGGCAAAATTTGTGGCAGACAAGGTGACCCGTGACCAGCTGGAGGAGGGCTATCAGGTGCTGTCTCAGCGACTGGTGGAGGGGTTGATCCATCCCAATCCCAAGCTGACCATCCCCAGAACCAAGCTGGTGGCGCTGACCAAGCTGGCGGAGGAGGCACGGAACCAATGCGCCTTTAACCCGTCCGTCGGGCACAGCGCCGGTTGGTTCGCCGCCCGAAGCTGGCAGATTTTGATGGGCAGCGGAGCGCAGAACCATCACCCATAATCAGGAGGTATGTGATGACCGAAATTATCGGCGTCCGTTTCAAAGACGGAGGCAAATTATATTACTTTAACCCCAACGGCGTCCAGGTGCAAGCCGGACAGCACGTGATCATAGAGACATCCAAGGGCATTGAGTTTGGCGAGTGTGCCCTGGCCAACACCATGATCGACGAGATGGAGCTGATCGCGGCTCTGCGTCCCATGCTCCGCGTGGCCACGGAGGAAGACTATGCCCAGGTGAAGGCCAACCAGGAGAAGGAGAAAAAAGCCTTCCAAATTTGTCAGGACAAGATCGCCGAACACAAGCTGGAGATGAAGCTGGTGGAAGTGAAGTACAGCTTCGACGGCAGCAAGATTTTGTTCTTCTTCACCGCAGACGGCCGAGTAGATTTCCGCCACCTGGTCAAGGACCTGGCGTCCATCTTCTGCACCCGCATCGAGCTGCGGCAGATCGGCGTCCGAGACGAGGCGAAGATCATGGGTGGTCTGGGCATCTGCGGACGTCCTTTCTGCTGTTCTCAGTTTTTGAGTGACTTCCAGCCGGTGTCCATCAAGATGGCCAAGACCCAGAACATCTCCCTCAACCCCACCAAAATCTCCGGCGTCTGCGGCCGCCTCATGTGCTGCCTGAAATACGAGCAGGACGCCTATGAGGACTTGCTCAAGGATACGCCCAAATTGGAATCCCTGGTCAACACCCCGGACGGCGTGGGCGTGGTCAATCAGATTCAGCTGCTGCGAGAGCAGGTGAAGGTGGTGCTGGACAGCGACCCGGACACCCCCAAGGTGTACCGGAAAGAGGATATTGAGATCATCCGCAACGGCAAGGGCAAGCGCCCGCCGGGATACGAGTTCCCCGTTCCCGCACCGGAGAAGAAAGAGCCGTCCCTTGGCTTGCTCCGGGCGCAGGAGCAGGCGGCATCTGCTGTCAAACCGGAGGTGGAGGAACGCCCCAAGGAGAAAAAGCCGGAAGGTTCCAATCCCACTTCCCACCGCAGTCGCAGAAACCGCGGCGGCGCCAACAGGAACAAGGAACGTCCGGCGGCAGCGCACCCGGAACAGGGTGCCGCAGGAGAGGCAAAGTCTGGCGAAAAGAAATCCAATAGCCACTCCCGCCGTCGGCACAGCAGCCACGCAAACAGCGCCGGTCAGCAGGCCAAGCCGGAGGGTCAGAAGCAGAACCCGTCCGGCGGCAATCCCGGACAGGGCGGGAACAAATCCCGCTCCCATCGTCGTCGTCATCATCGTCCCAAGGGACAAAGCAGTGGCCAGAGTGGTGCACCTAAGACGGAGAAATAATCGGAAAACACAGAGAAAGAATGTGAGTTTGCATGTCTATTGAACGAGTACGAGCCTATTTCCGGGAACGGAACATGGAAGACCGGGTGCAGGAGTTTGAGGTGTCCAGCGCAACGGTGGAGTTGGCTGCCCAGGCACTGAACGTGAAAGGGCAGCGCATTGCCAAGACCCTTTCCTTCCACGTGGACGACCATGTGGTGCTCATCGTCGCCGCCGGCGACGCCAAGATCGCCAATCCCAAATACAAGGCCCAGTTCCACACCAAGGCCAAAATGCTCTCCCACGAGGAGGCGGAGACCCTCATCGGCCACGCTGTCGGCGGCGTCTGCCCCTTTGCAGTCAACGAGGGCGTGGACGTGTACCTGGACGAGAGCCTGAAACGGTTTGAGACCGTTTTCCCCGCCTGCGGCAGCTCTAACAGCGCCATCGAGCTGACCATCCCTGAGCTGGAAGCAAATTGCGACCACTTCAAGGGCTGGGTGGATGTCTGCAAGATTCCGGAGGAATAAGCAAAACAGCAAAAACCCCGAACCAATTTGGTTCGGGGTTTCTTGTCGAAAAAATCAATTTTCTTGGGCGAGATTCTGTAACGTATCTCCGGCAATGCGATATACCGTCCAATCAGACATAGGCTCCGCATCCAAAGACAGGTAGAAGTCAATGCTGGGCTGGTTCCAGTCCAGACACCACCACTCCAGCCGACCGCACTTGCGCTCTACCGCGATAGACGCCAGCTTCTGCAAGATTTGCTTCCCATAGCCCTTGCCGCGGTGCTCCGGCTGAACGAACAGGTCTTCTAGATAGAGACCTGCTCGCCCCAAAAAGGTAGAAAAGTTGTGGAAGAACAGCGCAAATCCAACTTCTTTTCCCTCTTCCATAGCGAAGAGCACTTCCGCTTTCTTCTGGTCAAAAATCCACTCTTCCAGCGTTGCTTCATCCGCGACCACTTCGTCCAGCATCTTTTCATACTCGGCCAAATCCTTGATGAATTGCAGGATGAGCGAGACATCTTTCCGCTCAGCATAGCGGAAAGTAAGTTTGTTTTCCATGATAAAATCCTTCTTTTGATTGGGGGAAAAACTGATGTTATTCATCCAGCTTGAGGACAGCCAGGAAAGCTTCGGTAGGCATCTGCACTGTACCCAGGTTGCGCATCTTCTTTTTGCCAGATTCCCAAAAGTCTGACGACTTTCGGGAGCCCTTTTGATTGGACATACTCGGCGGAAGTGAATTCCGCCTGCGCCAAGGTTTTGCTTTGCAAAACGCTTGTACGCCGGACTCCCGGCGGGAAGGCAAAAAGAACGTTACTCATCCAGCTTGAGGACAGCCAGGAAAGCTTCGGTAGGCACCTGCACTGTACCAAGATTCCGCATCTTCTTTTTGCCTTCTTTCTGCTTCTCCAGCAGCTTTTTCTTACGGGTGATGTCGCCGCCGTAGCACTTAGCCAAAACGTCTTTCCGCATAGCCTTGACGGTCTCGCGGGCGATGATCTTCCCGCCGATGGCGGCCTGGATGGGCACCTCGAAGAGCTGGCGGGGGATGTTGTCCTTGAGCTTTTCGCAGATCTTTCTGGCTCGCTTATAGGCTTTGTCCTTATGGACAATAAAGGACAGGGCGTCCACCTGGTCGCCGTTGAGCAGCAGGTCCACCTTCACCAGGTTACTCTCCTGGTAGTCGGACAGCTCGTAGTCCAGGGAAGCGTAACCCTTGGTGTGTGCTTTCAGGGTGTCGAAGAAGTCATAGATGATCTCGTTCAAGGGCATCTTGTAGTGGATCTCCACCAGGTGGGTGTCCAGGTACTGCATATCCACGAACTGTCCCCGGCGATCCTGGCAAAGAGGCATGATGTTGCCTACGAACTCGTTGGGCGAGATGATGGACACGTTCACAAAAGGCTCCAATGCCTTGGAAATGCTGCCCGGGTCGGGATAGTTGTGGGGGTTGTCCACGAAGACGGTGGAACCGTCGGTCTTGATGACCTCATAGATGACGCTGGGCAAGGTGGTGACCAGATCCAGGTCAAATTCTCGCTCCAAACGCTCCTGGATGACCTCCATGTGAAGCATCCCCAAGAAGCCCACACGGAACCCGAACCCCAGTGCCACAGAGGACTCCGGCTCAAAGCTCAGAGAGGCGTCGTTGAGCTGGAGCTTTTCCAGTGCGTCCCGCAGGTCGGGGTATTTGCTGCCGTCCTCGGTGTAGATGCCACAGTAGACCATGGGCTGGGCGGGACGATAGCCGGGCAGCGGTTCTGCTGCCGGATTCTCCACGCTGGTGACGGTATCACCTACGCTGGTGTCCCGGACGTTCTTGATGGAGGCGGTAAAGTAACCGACCTCACCGGCGCGTAGCTCCCCACAAGGATCCAGACCGATGGGCAGCATATGCCCACATTCCACCACCTTGTACACCGCCCCGCTGGCCATCATCTTCACATCCATACCGGTGCGGATGCTGCCCTCCATGACTCGCATCAGGACGATGACGCCGCGATAGGAGTCGTACTGGGAGTCAAAGATCAATGCCTTCAAAGGAGCGTTTTCGTCCCCGGTAGGAGCGGGCACGTTTTGGATGATGTCCTCCAGCACCGCGTGGATGTTGATGCCTGCCTTAGCGGAAATCTCCGGCGCGTCCATAGCTGGCAGGCCGATGATATTCTCAATCTCCTCCTTCACCCGCATCGGGTCGGCAGAGGGCAAGTCGATCTTGTTCAAGACCGGCAGCACTTCCAGGTCATGCTCGATGGCCAGATAGGTGTTGGCCAGCGTCTGCGCTTCCACGCCCTGGCTGGCGTCCACCACCAGCACAGCACCTTCACAGGCGGCCAGGCTGCGGCTGACCTCATAGTTGAAGTCCACGTGACCCGGCGTGTCGATCAGATTCAGAATGTAGGTCTCCCCATCGTCCGCCTCGTAGCGCAGGGTGATGGCACGGGCTTTGATGGTGATGCCCCGTTCCCGTTCCAGATCCATGGAGTCTAAGATCTGATTCTCCATCTCTCTGGCGGACACCGCGCCGCAAGCTTCGATGAGCCGGTCGGACAGGGTGGATTTGCCGTGGTCAATGTGAGCGATAATAGAAAAGTTGCGGATGTTTTCCTGGTTCATAAAATGAATCTCCTTTTGAGAAAGAGTAATGGTAATCAAACGAGCGCCCGCCGCAAGTGCGGCGTCACAAGCGTTTTCCAGAGGAAACCCTTGGCGCAGGCAGAATTCAGTTCCGCCGAGCAAGTGAAATCAAAAAAGGGCTCCCGATCGATGGGACATCGACTGGGAAAGCAAAGTTGCGGATGTTTTCCTGGTTCATAAAGTGATCTCCTTTTGAGAAAGAGTAATAGTAATCGAACAAGCGCCCGCCGCAGGTGCGGCGTCACAAGCGTTTTCCAGAGGAAACCCTTGGCGCAGGCGGAATTCATTTCCGCCGAGCAAGTGAAATCAAAAAAGGGCTCCCGGTCGATGGAACATCGACTGGGAAAAAAACACTTTGTACAATCCGACTAATCATATAAATCGGATTTCAGTGGATGAATATTCAATATAGTACCGTAAAATCAGGAAATTGTAAAGAAAAAGCAGGGAGAAACCAGCGGAAAAACAAAAAAATCAACAAATCACTGTATCTTTTTTTGGTATACTTTTTGGTATAAATCCACCCAAATCTACTTGCTTTTAGCAAGAAAAGGTGGTAGATTATATCATAACGAATCAATGGGATATGCCCTTTCCATGTCCCAGCGGGTAACGGGAATGCTCTTTGTTGGGGAACAGAGATTTTCCCGCTTTATTCTGTCATCTATGTGCTTGATAACATTTAGGAGGAATCAATATGGTTTTTGGTGAAATGATCAATCGTCTGAAGGCGAATCCCAAGAAAATTGTCTTTACCGAAGGCACCGACCCCCGTATCCTGGAAGCCGCTTCCCGTCTGCTGGCTGGTTATTTCCTGCAGCCCATTCTGGTCGGCAACCCCGATGAGATCCAGACCGCTTCCGAAGAAGCTGGCTACAATATCCGTGGCGCAACGATCGTTGACCCCGATAACTATCCCGAAATGGACGAAATGGTCGCTGAACTGTGCGAGCTGCGTAAGAGCAAGGGCATGACCCCCGAAGAAGCTCTGCAGGTGCTCAAGCAGGGCAACTACTTCGGCACCATGCTGGTGAAGATGGGCAAGGCTGACGCTCTGCTGGGCGGCGCTACCTACTCCACCGCTGATACCGTCCGTCCCGCCCTCCAGCTCATCAAGACCAAGCCCGGCAACAAGATCGTCTCTTCTTGCTTCATCCTGGTCCGTGGCGCTGCAAGTGGTAAGGAAGAAGTCCTGGCCATGGGTGACTGCGCTATCAACATCAACCCCAACGAAGATGACCTGGTGGAGATCGCTGCTGAAACTGCAAACTGCGCCCGCGTCTTTGGCGTAGACCCCAAGGTGGCATTCCTGAGCTATTCTACCCACGGTTCTGGCTCCGGTGAGGACGTGGACAAGATGCGCAATGCCACTCATAAGTGCAAGGAACTGCACCCCGACCTGCCCATCGAAGGCGAGATTCAGTTTGATGCCGCTGTGGCTCCTCGTGTGGCAAAGATCAAGTGCCCCGACTCCGAAGTAGCTGGCTACGCCAACACCTTCGTATTCCCCGACATCAACGCCGGCAACATCGGCTATAAGATCGCACAGCGTCTGGGCAGCTTTAACGCTTACGGCCCCATCCTGCTGGGTCTGAACGCTCCCGTCAACGACCTGTCCCGTGGCTGCAACGCAGAAGAAGTCTACTCCATGGCTATCATCACCGCAGCTCTGGCATAACATCGCAAATCATTCACCCGCCTGGCAGAACCCTCTGTCGGGCGGGTTTTTTATGCCCAAAGACGGAAACTCTTTGCGTGACGGAGCACAAAAAGCGGGAAAATCGCAAAAAAAGAGGTCGTTTTCTCCATATTCTCCTCCTTAGTCCGTTTTTCTGGACATTATTTGTGAGAAAATGTAAATAAGGGGGGATCAATCATGTCAAAGAATCAGCACAAAGAGAAGCTCCTGCTTTTGCTCCACATCTTCCAGCGGGAGAGCGATGAGAACCATCCGCTGTCCGTCCCCAAGCTGTTGGATAAGCTCCAAGCCAACGGGATCATGGCGGAACGGAAGAGCGTGTACGGGGATGTGGAGACCCTGCGGAACCAAGGCTATGACATTGTCCTACAGCGTGGGCGAGGGTATTACCTAGGCGAACGAGACTTCCAACTGGCGGAATTGAAACTGCTGGTGGACGCGGTGCAGTCCAGCCGATTTATCACGGTGAAGAAAAGCCACGAGCTCATTCACAAATTGGAGCAGCAGACCTCTGCCTATGGTGCCCAGACCTTGCAGCGGCAGGTCTTTGTAGCCGGACGGGTGAAGAGCATGAATGAGAGCGTCTATTACAACATCGACGCCATCCATAACGCCATCAACGAAAAGCGGCAGATCACCTTCCGCTACTTCGACTACAACATCCACGGCAGAAAGGTGCTCCGCCACGACGGCGCAGTTTATCAGATGAGTCCCTATGCCCTGCTGTGCAGCGACGAGAACTACTATCTGACTGCATACGACGGAACTGCCCAGGAGATCAAACACTTCCGGGTGGATAAGATGCTGGATATTCAGGTGACCGAGCTGAGCCGGGATGGGGAGGAGATTTATGAATCCTTCGACCTGGGACGCTACGCCAGTATCCACTTTGGGATGTTCAAGGGCGAGGAACGGGATGTGCTGCTCCGCTGCAGCAACTGCTTCTCCCATGTCATCATCGACCGGTTCGGAGAGGCGGTGCACATCACACCGGAGGACGACAGTCACTTCACCGCTCTGGTGCAGGTGGCCGTCAGTCCACAGTTCTATGGTTGGATCTTCGGCCTGGGCAACGGCGTGACCATCCTAGGGCCAGAGGACGTGGCCAGAGGGATGAAGGAGCAGCTGGAGCAGATTCAGCTGAACTACTTGACCATATAAATAAGAAAAAGAGGATGCCGAGGCATCCTCTTTTTTGTTGTGCGTCATTACTTGGCGGCAGGTTCATCCTTCTCCACGATGCCCTTCAGGCCAGCGGCCAGACCGGCCAGACCCTGAATCTCGCTGGGGATGATGATCTTGGTGGCCTTGCCGTTGGCGGCTGCCTGGAAGGCTTCCAGACTCTTGAGCTTGACCACCTGTTCGTTGGGTGCAGCTTCGTTCAGCAGCTTCAAAGCGTCAGCCTGTGCCTGCTGCACCTTCAAGATAGCCTGTGCCTGTGCTTCGGCCTCCAGCAGCTTTGCTTCCTTAGCAGCTTCTGCACGGAGCACCAGGGACTGCTTCTCGCCTTCTGCCACCAGGATCTGGCTCTGCTTCTGGCCTTCTGCCTGGAGGATGGCTTCCCGGCGTTCCCGCTCTGCCTTCATCTGCTTCTCCATGGCGTCCTGGATCTCTCTGGGCGGCATGATGTTCTTCAGCTCCACCCGGTTGACCTTGATGCCCCAGGGGTCGGTGGCCTCATCCAGGATGACCCGCATCTTGGCGTTGATGATGTCACGGCTGGTCAGGGACTGATCCAGCTCCAGGTCGCCGATGAGGTTTCTCAGGGTGGTGGCGGTCAGGTTTTCAATGGCAGCCATGGGATGTTCCACGCCGTAGGCATACAGCTTGGGGTCGGTGATCTGGAAGAACAGGACGGTGTCCACCTGGATGGTGACGTTGTCCTTGGTGATGACCGGCTGAGGGGGGAAGTCTGCGATCTGTTCCTTCAGGGAGACCTTGCGGGCGACCCGTTCGATGAAGGGGATTTTGAGGTGAATGCCCACCCCCCAGACTGCCTGGAAGGCGCCCAGCCGTTCCACGACGTAGGCACGGGACTGTTGTACGATGACGATGTTCTTGGCCAAGACCAGCAACACCAAAATGATCAAAATGATCGGGATGATAAACTTATACATAAGTGCTCCTTTCTCATGATTCCACAGCCGAGTCCTTGACCCGGACGATGATCTTCACACCTTCAATGCGCAAAACCTGGACAATGGTGCCAGCGGGGATGGGTTCCTCCACTTCGTTCCGAGCCGTCCAGATCTGTCCGCCCACCTTCACCTGACCGGTGGCGGCCAGATTGTCGATGTCCTCTGTCACCACAGCGTCCTGCCCCAGGAGTAGGTCAAGGTTGGTGGGACGGAGGTGCGGGGTAAACTTCTTCTGAGCCAGCGGCCGAACCAGTGCCAGGCACAGGGCGGAGACGAGGATAAAGAGGACCAGCTGGATCCAGAAGTTCTGACAGAACAGGGAGACCAGCAGCGCCACCAGCGCGCCGGCGGCGAACCAGATGGACACCAGGTTGATGGTGGCCGACTCTGCCAGCGCCAACACCACCAGGATGATGAGCCACATCACAGGCAGGGAAAAGGTCAGCAGGTGCACAGGGAACAACTCCTTTCGTATTGTCTTATCACCAATCATATCATAGCGAAATGGAAAAGTCTATCCGGGGGTGGTTAAAATGAATTGCGAAAAGATTAAAATTTCGTTATAATGAAGGACGAAATTGTAACCATCCTGTCGCTTTCCGGCAGGATCAACTGCGGAAAGGCGGAAGAACGATGGAAAAATTGAAATTGATGGTCCCCTGCTATCTGGGGGTGGAAAAACTGGTGGCGGACGAGCTGAAAAAGCTCAAGATGGAGCAGGTGCAGGCGGAAAACGGCCGGGTCTGCTGCGTGGGCACCCTGTTGGACGTGGCGCGGCTGAATCTGAACCTCCGCTGCGGCGCTCGTGTGCTGGTGGTGCTGGGGGAATTCTCGGCCATCTCCTTTGAAGAGCTGTACCAAGGCACCTTCGCCATCCCCTGGCAGGATTGGATCCCCAAGGACGGAGAGTTCCCGGTGAAGGGCTACTCCATCAACTCCCAGCTCTTTAGCATCCCCGCCTGTCAGTCCATCATCAAAAAAGCGGCTTCGGCCAAGCTAGGGCAGGCTTATGGCATGGAGTGGCTGCCGGAGACGGGAAGCCGGTATCAGATCCAGTTCTCTATTATGAAGGACACCGTGTCCCTTTGTTTGGACACCAGCGGTTCCGGCCTCTATAAGCGGGGCTACCGTGCCGTGGGCGTGGAAGCGCCCCTGCGGGAGACCCTGGCGGCAGCCATGGTGCTCCTGTCCGGCTACAAAGGGTTGGACCCCTTCTGTGACCCCTTCTGCGGCAGCGGCACCATCTGCATCGAGGCAGCGCTCATCGCTAAAAACCGCGCCCCCGGTCTCAACCGCACCTTCGCCGCTCAGAAGTGGAAGGTCCTGCCCTCGGAGCATTGGATGACGGCAGTGGAAGAGGCGTTGGACAAGGAGTTCGACCGCGCCTATGACATCTGGGGCGGCGACATCGACCCCAGAGCCATTGACATCGCCCGGAGCAACGCGGAAAAGGCAGAGGTGGAGGACACCGTTCGCTTTGAAGTCTATGACGCCCGCCGGTTCTACAGTACCGAGCCTTACGGCCGCGTGGTGACCAATCCCCCCTACGGCGAACGGCTGATGGAGAAGCAGGAGGTGTCCAAGCTGTACGGCGAATTCGGCCACGCAGTGCGCCTGCTGCCGGAGGGGTGGAAGGTGTCCATCCTGTCCAGCCACACGGAATTTGAAGAGGTCTTTGGCGCGCGGGCAAAGAAAAAGCGGAAGCTGTACAACGGGATGCTCAAGTGCGACCTGTTCATGTACGGGAAGTACGGGAAGAAATGAAAAAGGGGGAAATCAGCGGGATTTCCGTTCATGCAACCGAAAAAAGTGCCTGTTTTGGGTAGTTGCAACCGCTGGTTGACGAGAAATACCGTCCACTTGGTGGTCGGCAACCGGGCGTTTTGCTAAGATAAAGGGGAAGAAAACGCCTCGGCGGCGGAAAGGATGAATCGTTATGATCATGGCGGAAAAAATCACCATGCTGCGCAAACGCAATGGCTGGTCTCAGGAGGAGCTGGCAGAAAAACTGGGGGTTTCCAGACAGGCGGTCTCCAAGTGGGAGTCCGGCGCTTCCCTGCCCGACTTGGATCGGATGGTGAAGATGAGCCAGCTGTTTTGCGTCAGCACCGACTACTTGTTGAAGGATGAGATCGAAGAGGTCACCCTGCCGGAGGGAGAACTGGCACCGGAATCCGGCGGAGATTATGTGGTGACCTTAGAAGAGGCCAACACCTTCCTGGACTTGACCCGGAAGCTCTCCACCCGCATGGCCATGGCCGTAGCGCTGTTCGTCCTCTCCCCCATCTGCCTCATCCAGTTGGCCGGCGTGGCCGAGTACATGGGAAGCGTTTCGGAGACCTTTGCCACCTGCGTAGGCGTGTCTGTTCTCCTGATCCTGGTGGCCATCGGTGTGGCCATCCTCATCTTTGACGGCATGAAGCTCGCTCCCTATCAGCACATGGAAGAGGAAGCCCTCTCCCTCCAGTACGGCGTCAGCGGTGTGGTGCAGCGGCGGAAGGAAGCGGATGAACCGGCCTACCGGATGAGTCTGGTGGTGGGCGTGGTGCTCTGCATCTTGAGTGTCGTCCCCCTTCTGCTCTCTAGTGCCATGAACTCGGACGACTACATCAGCATTTGTTGCGTCAATGTCCTGCTGGCGCTGGTGGCCGTAGCGGTCTTCCTCTTTGTCCGCTTCGGCAGCATCCACAGCAGCTATCAGAAGATCCTCCAGGAAGAGGACTACACCAAGGAGCGGAAGCAGACCAACAAAAAGCTGGCCTGGTTCCCCGGCGTCTACTGGACGCTGGCTACCGCCATCTATCTGGCCTATAGCTTTATCACACAGAGATGGGACTTCACCTGGATCGTCTGGCCGGTGGCCGGTGTGCTCTTTGTGGCGGTATATGGCATCTTGCAGGCTGTGGTGCGCAGGAAAAAGTAAAAGTATCGCTGCTTGTTTGAAGTTCTTGAAATTTAAAGAAGAGATTTATGTTATTATTTTAATGGCTTTTCGCACGAGTGTGAACATAGATTCACCTCCCTGGCCAGTCGTAGCTAACCACACGACTGGCCTTTTACTTTCTATCAGTTGTCCTACTCACTGACCACGCCATGTTTTATATATAAAATCTGAAAAAGGGAACGCCTTTCAGCGTTCCCTTTTGTGTTTGCAATCAGTCCAGTTGGAACTGACCCGTGTAGAGCTGATAATACCGACCCTTCAAAGCCATCAGTTCCTCATGGGAACCGATCTCGATGATCTGGCCACCTTCCAAAACTGCAATGCACTTGGCGTTGCGGACGGTGGACAGCCGGTGGGCGATGACGAAGACGGTGCGGTTCTCCATCAGCGCGTCCATGCCCTGAGAGATGAGGGCTTCGGTACGGGTGTCGATGGAGGAGGTTGCCTCGTCCAGCACCATGACGGGAGGATCGGCTACCGCCGCTCGGGCGATGGCCAGCAGCTGCCGCTGTCCCTGGGACAGGTTGGCGCCATCGCCGGTGACCATGGTCTGATAGCCGTCCGGCAGACGCCGGATGAAGCTGTGGGCGTTGGCGGTCTTGGCGGCCTGGATGCACTCCTCGTCGGTGGCGTCCAGTCGGCCGTAGCGGATGTTCTCCATGACGGTGCCAGTGAACAGGTGGGTGTCCTGGAGCACCACGCCCAGACTGTGCCGCAGGGAGTCCTTCTGGATGTCCTTGACGTTGATGCCGTCGTACTCGATGGAGCCGGACTGGATCTCGTAGAACCGGTTGATGAGGTTGGTGATGGTGGTCTTGCCGGCGCCGGTGGAGCCGACAAAGGCAATCTTCTGACCGGGCTTTGCGTAGACGCTCACGTCGTGCAAAACTTGCTTATCCGGCACATAGCCGAAGTCCACGTTCTTCAGGCGCACGTCCCCCTTCAGCCCTACATACTTGACACTGCCATCCTCCTGAGGCACCTTCCAAGCCCAGGCAGTGACACGACCGGATTCCCAAGCCTTCAAAGAGCCGTCCGGATTGTGCTCGGCAGGCACCAGGGTGACCTTGCCTTCGTCCACTTCCGCTGCCTCGTCGATGACCTGGAAGATACGCTCTGCGCCAGCCAGGGCGGAGAGGATGTTGGTCATCTGCATAGAGAGCTGGTTCATGGGCTGAGAGACCTGCTTGGAGTAGGTCAGATAGGCCACCAGACCGCCGATGTCAAAGCTGCCCAGAATGGCCAGAACCCCGCCAAAGGCGGCGGTGAATGCGTAGCCAATATTGGACAGGTTGCCAGCTACCGGCATGATGCAGGTGCTGAAAAAGCTGGCGTTGCTGGCGGCTGCTCGGAAATTCTCGTTCAGTTCGTTGAAGGTCTCCTTGGCCTGATCCTCATGGGTGAAGGCTTTGACTACTTTCAGACCCTCAATGGTCTCCTGAATGTTGCCGTTCAGGGTACCCAGAGCGGCCTGCTGCTTGGCAAAGTAGAGGCGGCTCTTGCCACCCAGCTGCTTGAACACCAGCAGGGTGACTGCCAGCATGACCAGAGTGACCAGAAAGAGCACTCGGCTCAGATAGAGCATCATGACCACGATGCCCACGAAGGCGAACAGGGCGGAGACACACTGGAGGACGGACTGCTCCAAGACCTGAAGTACATTGTCGGCATCATTGGTGAAACGGCTCATCAGGTCGCCATGGGGATGCTGGTCAAAGTAGGTCAGGGGCAGAGTCTGCATATGGTTGAACAGATCCCGCCGCAGGGCATTGGTGCCTCGCTGTGCCACACGAACCATCATATTGCCTTGGAGGAAGTAGCAGGCGGCGGCAAAGACGTAGACGGCTAGCAGCTGCAACACCTTAGGCCCCAAGCTGGGCAGGGTGGTCTGACCGGCGGCTACTGCTGCGGCGATGTCGTTGATGATGGGGCGTGTGATATAGGTGGCGCCCACGCTGGCCAGGGCGGAAGCGATGACGCAGAGAAATGCCACAATGAGCATGACTGGGTGCTGTCCCATGTAGCCCAGCAGACGTTTCACGGTCTTTTTGGTCTCCTTGGGCTTCTGGAACCCACCGATGGGGCCACCGCCGTGGCCGTTGACCTTGCGATTTCTTCTGGGAGCATCAGCCATGGTAGACCCCTCCTTTCAGCTGGGAGTGATAGATTTCCTGATAGATCTTGCTCTCTGCCATCAGTTGGTCATGGGTGCCGATGTCGGCCACCTTGCCGTCATCCAAAATGATGATCTGATCGGCGTCCCGCACCGAGCTGATACGCTGGGCGATGAGGAAAACAGTGGTGTGTTTCAGGTTCTCGTGGAAGGACTCCCGGATGAGGGCTTCCGTGGCGGAGTCCACAGCGGAGGTGGAGTCATCCAGGATGAGGATGGCGGGCTTGCGGAGCATAGCACGGGCGATGCATAGACGCTGCTTCTGGCCGCCGGAGACGTTGACGCCGCCCTGTTCCAGCCAGGTGTCAAAGCCCTTGGGGAAGGACATGATGAAGTCATAAGCCTGAGCGTCCTTGGCCGCTTGGATGATTTCTTCTTCCGTGGCGTCCGGGTTGCCCCACAGCAGGTTCTCTCGGATGGTGCCGGAGAACAGGACGTTGTTTTGGAGGACCATGCCGATGCGGTGGCGCAGGTCTTCCAGCGGATAGTCTTTCACGTTGATGCCGTCCACCAGCACTTCCCCTTCCGTGGCATCGTAGAACCGAGGGATGAGATTGACCAGGGTGGATTTGCCCTCGCCGGTGCCGCCAATGACGGCAATCACCTGGCCGGGCTTGGCGGTGAAGGAGATGTGGGACAGGACGTTATCGCCGGTGCCGGAGGTGTCATATTTAAAGGAGACATCCCGAAATTCCACCTGACCTGCCTGTTCCGGCAGAGCGGGTGCGGAGCCGTCCTGAATGTCCGAGTCGGTGTCGATGACTTCAAAGATACGCTGGGCACAGGCCTTGGCACGGGTGTACATCAACAGGCACATAGCCACCATCATAACGCTCATGAGTACCATGAGGACGTAGTTCAACAGCGAGGACAGCAGGCCAATCTCCAGGTCGCCGCGCAGAACGGTCTGGCCGCCCAGGTAGAGGATGAGGGCGGTGGAGATGGAGATACCCAGCATCATGGCCGGCTGCATGAGGATGATGCGCAGGCTCACGTTCATGCCGGCTTTGGTGAAGTTGTCGTTGGAGGTTTTGAACTTCTCCTTCTCAAACTCCTCTCGAACATAGGATTTGACCACACGGATGGCGGTCAGATTTTCCTGGACGGTTTCATTGAGCAGATCCAGCCGATGCTGCATGGCACGGAACAGCCCCATGCAGACCTTCATCAGCAGGCCAATGACCAGGGCAATGACAGGCACGGCAATGATGAGGATCATAGCCAGCTGCCAGCGGATATAGATGGCCACCGCCATAGAGGCTACGATCATCACGCCGCTGCGGATGAGCAGGCGCAGAGCCATGGCCACCATGTTCTGCACGTTGGTCACATCATTGGTCAGACGGGTGACCAGAGAGGCAGTGGAGAATTGGTCGATGTTGCGGAAGGAAAAGGTGCTGATCTTCTCAAATTGCGCCTTACGCAGGTTGGCGCCCAGACCCTGGGCAGCAAAGGCGGCGTGCTTGGCGGACATGACGCCGCAGTACATGGCGGCGGCAGCCACCACCAGCATCAGCGCACCCATTTTCAGGATGACCGGCATATTGCCCTTTTGGATGCCGCTGTCAATGATCTCCGCCATCAGCAGAGGCAGGATCAGCTCGCAGATGGTCTCCAGCGCAATGAGCGCAGGCGCCAGGATCGCTTGTTTTTTGTATCCCTTGAAATAAGGGAACAGACGTTTCATCATAGCAGGTTCTCAGTCCTTTCGAGTTAGAAATGGCAGTGGGGATGGTGCGGCGGAAAGGGTGGGCAATCCTCCGGACAGTCTTCCCCGCTGAGCTGGGATAGGTTGTTGAGCATCTGTTCTTGATAGCGCATCAGCTGTGCCTGATCCTCTGGGGAAAACCCTTGGAGCATCTGACTATCCACCGTATCAAAGACCTTCACACATTCCAAGACGGCTTGACGTCCCTTTTCCGTGATGGACACCCGGTTCCGCCGGGCGTCCTGTGGGTCTTGCTCCTTGTGGACGTAGCCGCCTCGCTCCAATGACTTCAACGAGTTGGCCACCGTAGCCGGAGAGACGTGGAGCCACTGTGCCAGCTGCTTTTGGTTGGGCAGGACAGCGTCCTCCTCCAATCCTTTGGACAGGATGAATAACAGCATGGGATTGCCCACATCCTGAAGGTGATACTGAGCCATCAACGCAGCGACGGCGTTCCGATGGGCACGGTTGAGCCGGTGGAGCATCAAAATGGAGGGGTTCTTTTTATGTTGATAGAGATACAAAGCCTCACCTCCTTTTTTAATTGTTTGCGGGCTAATAATTAGCGTGCTTATCATTGTAGCGAGATATTTTTTTAATGTCAAGGGGAAATGTGAGAAAAAATTAGAACAAGTGTTTGTGATTTTCCCGACGCTGTGGTATACTGGCACAGCACGACCCAAGAAGCTTGTAAAAAGTGGAATTGCAAAGCGTCCACGGTGAGAAAGAAGAGGATGCCCTTGAAGAACCGGCTGACCCCCAAACAGAATCAGATCTACGACTACATCCTCGCCTTCACCCAGGAGCGAGGCTATCCCCCTTCCGTCCGAGAGATCGCGGAGGCGGTGCACCTGAAATCCCCTTCCACCGTCCACTTTCACCTGAAAGCCATGGAAGCCGCCGGTGTCATCCACAGGGGCGCAGGAAAGACCCGTTCCATCACACCGGTGACGCCGGCACACACTCAGTCTGCGCAAAAGATCCCCATCCTGAAGGAAGTGACCGCAGAGCTGTCCGACTTCACTGGGGAGACCCTGCTCTTTGACACAGGAGACGCACCGCAGTTCCACTTTGCCGTCCGGATGGAGCGGGACACCCTGCGTTCCGCCGGCATCCTGCCCGGTGACCTGGTGGTGGTGCGGCAGCAGGAGCCGCAGAAGCCGGGCGAGCTGATGCTCTTTTTGCTGGAGGGACAGACCGTCTGTGGCACTGCCAATTGGGAGCAGGACCACCTGTGGCTCACCATTCCGGACAAAACGCCGGTGGACGGGACAGAGGTGGTGCTGTTGGGAAAGGTGATCGCAGTGGTACGCCACTATGACTGAGAGGAGGAATCTTCCGATGAAATTGTTTTTGACCCGACATGGCCAGACCGATTGGAACACCAAGCGCTGCGTCTGCGGCCGAACCGAAGCACAGCTGACCGACTTAGGCAGAGCACAGGCCGCTCAGGTGGGCGAAGAGGCGGCACGCGCCGGGGTGAATGTGATCTTGGCCTCCCCCATGGATCGCGCCCAGGAGACAGCGGCCATCATCGCCCAAAAGGTGGGCGTACCGGTGCTGACGGAACCCCTCCTCATCGAACAGGACTTTGGCACCTTTGAAGGCCGGAGCGTGGATGACCCGGAGTACCGGAAGAAGCGCAAGAGCCTGCTGTGGCACTACCCAGAGGGCGAGTCCACAGCGCAGCTCATCCACCGTGCCTATACGGTCATCGAAAAGGTGCGGGATACGTACCCGGACAAACGGGTGCTGCTGGTGTCCCACGGCTGCTTCTGCCGGGCGGCGCGTACTTATTTTGTGGACATTCCTTTTGGGGATTTTTACGAGTTTTATATGGAGAACTGCCAGCTGTTGGAGTTCGATTTATAAAGAAAAGCCTGTCTTTCTGAG
This sequence comes from uncultured Oscillospiraceae bacterium, assembly GCA_934597165.1. Lineage (GTDB taxonomy): Bacteria > Bacillota > Clostridia > Oscillospirales > Oscillospiraceae > Onthomonas. The sequence continues at coordinate 4,678 of CAKTQP010000007.1, read as the reverse complement.
GAAAGACAGGCTTTTTTCATGTTCATGTAGTTATCCAATGTGTTTCCCGCTGTACTCCGCATTGTCAATGAGCAGGATGCTGCGCACCAGGAACCAAAGGGCGGTGGCAGCCAACAAAAATTTCTGATACAGCTCCACCGAGTCCGCCAGGGCGATCAAACAGAGCATGACGGTCAGCAGACTGAACCAGGTGGCTGCCTGGGGACGGGGGAATTGGAAGGCAAAGGAGGCGGTGAAGTACCAGGCCAATGCGGCGGAGCTGACGGCAAAGATCTGCCAGGCGAAGGACATGATGGACGGGTTAGAGGCGTTGGAATGATAGGTCAGCACCAGCCAAACGCAGGACATGAAGCCGGGAATGAGAGGCGCCAGAGACCAGCTGCCGCTGTCGCCGTTGCGCAGGACCATAAAGAAGACAGCAATCGTTGCGCAGAGCATCAAGAGCCCCAAGAACAACAGGAAGGGCTGGGTCTGGAACAGCACCACCAGCAGATTGCCTCCCCCATTGCTCAGATAGGTCAGGAACAGCGTGTAGAAGATCATCCCCGTCCCCACCAGAAAAGCGGCGGCGGAGAGGAACTCTAACCCCTGCAGCAGTGGCCCTGCGTGATAGGCAGAGTACCAGTCTTGGGCTTCATTGGCCACAAAAAAGCTCAGGAAGAAGAGCAGCAGGGCGCCGAGGATGGTCAGGGCGATGAGGGCGTAGGAATAGGGGTGATGCAGGATGGGCATTCCAGTGGAGGGGGACAGCGCTACAGAGAGCTGCTGCGTCCGCAAAAAGAAGCCGATCACGCCCAACGCCAGGGCGAGCAAGGGGTAATAGATTCGTTTCATGTAAAACCTCCAAAAAATAAGGTGAGAAAAACCGTACCTTGTACGGTAGAAGATTCAGACAGCGTACGTTCTATTGTACTCCAAAACCAACGGGATGTCAGCAGAAATTTCATGATTTTCCAGGGGATTTTTGCACAGGGTTCCGGCCTTGCGCATAAACTAGAACCAGAATGAAACGGAAAGGAATGGTTGGAATGTGCGGCATTGGCGGATTTTGCGATTGGAGCCGGGATAACCGGACGTGGCAATGGGAAAAGACCGGGGAACGGATGTGCCGTTCCTTGAAGCGACGGGGGCCGGATGACGGCGGCCTGTGGCTGGGGCAGGACTGTGTTCTGGCACACCGGCGGCTGGCGGTCATCGACCCGGAGAACGGGCATCAGCCCATGGTGCGCCGGGGTGAGGACGGGCAAGACATCGTGCTGGTCTACAACGGGGAGCTGTACAACACCGACGACCTGCGGCAGGAGCTGACCCGAAGAGGGCACCAGTTTGTCACCCGGACGGACACCGAAGTGGTACTGGAGGCATGGCGGGAGTACGGCGAAGAGATGGGCGACCACTTGGAGGGCATCTACGCCTTCGCCATCTGGGAGGAGCGCACCCGCACGCTGTTCTGCTGCCGGGACCGGTTTGGGGTAAAACCCTTCTTCTATACCATGGTGGGCAGTACCTTTGTCTTTGGCTCCGAGCTGAAGACCCTCTTCTGCTACCCTGGCCTGACACCGGAGGCGGATGAGACCACATGGCAGGAGGTGTTGGGCATCTCCCCTGCTCGCACGCCGGGGGTGGGCGTGTTCAAAGGGATTTACGAGCTGAAACCGGCCCACCAGCTCACCGTCAGCGCAGAAGGTCTACAGGTTCAGCGCTATTGGAACGTGACCAGCCGTCCCCACACCGAGGACTACCCAGAGACGGTGGAACACCTGCGGCACCTGCTCTCCTCTGCCATCCGGCGGCAGCTGGTCAGTGACGTGCCTCTGTGTACCCTGCTCTCCGGCGGGTTGGATTCCTCCATCATCACCGCCGTGGCGGCCAACGCCTATCAGGAGTGGGGACTGCCGCCCTTGGAGACCTATTCCTTTGATTACACCGACAACCAGAAGTATTTCAAAGCGTCCTCCTTCCAGCCCGACGCCGATTGGCCTTGGGTGGAGCGGATGCGGGAGGAATTTGGCACCGACCACCGGATTTTGACCTGCTCCCAGGAGCTGCTGGTGTCCCTGTTGGGGGCAGCAGTGGAGGCCAAAGACCTGCCGGGGATGGCAGATTTGGATTCCTCCCTGCTCTACTTCTGTAGTCAGATCCGCCAGCGCCACACGGTCTCCCTGTCCGGCGAGTGCAGCGACGAGATTTTTGGCGGCTACCCGTGGTTCCACCGGGCGGATATGTTGGCGGCGGACACCTTCCCTTGGAGCATGGACATCACCGCCCGCACCGACGTCTTCCGACCGGAAGTGGTGGAGCGGCTCCAGCTAGAGGATTATGTCAAATGGCGCTACCAGGAGAGTGTCGAGGAAACCCCGCGTCTGGAGGGCGAAACAGAGGCGGAAGCCCGGCGGCGGGAGATTGGCTGGCTGAACCTGAATTGGTTCATGACCAACCTGCTGGATCGGAAGGATCGTATGAGTATGTATTCCGGCTTGGAGGTCCGTGTGCCCTTCTGCGACCACCATCTGGTGGACTACGTGTGGAACATTCCCTGGGAAATGAAGAGCCGGGGCGGCATCCGCAAACAGGTCCTCCGAGACGCCGCCGCAGGCATCCTGCCGGAGGACGTCCGCAACCGTCCCAAGTCTCCCTACCCCAAAACCCACAACCCCCTCTTCGAGCGGCTGGCACGGGAGAAGCTGCGGGCAATCTTGCGCCGCCCTGATGCCCCCATCCACAGCCTGGTGGACACCCAGACCTTGGAGGACGGCCTGCTCCGGGACGCCGGGGACTACGGCCGCCCCTGGTTCGGCCAGCTCATGGCGGGGCCGCAGATGATCGCTTACCTGATCGAATTGAATATCTGGATGGAACGATTTGGACTGTCTGCTTGAGGATGACAAAGAGGTGGAGAAAATCCACCTCTCTTTTTGTGTAAAATCCTTAAATAATTCTTAAAGGAAAAATTTGACGATGTAAAAGAATTGTATGTTATAATAAAAATACCAAAAGTGGAAGTGATAGCGGCAGAGGTATCCCTGCCCGAGGAGGAAGAAAGGAGCATATGACATGAAGCAAGAAAAGAAAGACGGAAAACGGGTGCTGGCTATCGTGCTGCTCATCTCCCTGTTCTTGAACTTCTCGCTGCTGGCCTTTCTCATCGACACAAGGCACACGTGGCAGCAGGAACAGGAACGCCCCACCTTTCAGTATGGCACCTATGTGGATGACACGGAAGATATGCGGACCCGAAAGCTCTTTGTGATAGATAGCCAGGCGGAACACACCTTTTACTACTACACGGAGTATCCTCAGAAGATCATGGCACAGGGAACGTGCCAGTTTTTGACCAGTGGAGAAGGGGTGCTCCATGAAAAGAGCGGCGCTGTCTGCGGTTATGTCATCCCTCTGGCGGGCGGTGACGCGGAACTGGTTTGGATGAAGGGCGAAGTGGTTCGAGTACATCACTATGGTGAGGGAATGCTCCTGCCATAAATACTATAAGCAAAAGGGACGGAGCCATTCTGTCCCTTTTTATGTTGACAAAATAGATCGATTACACTACAATAAAATTGGAAAACAGATTAAAATATAACAATAGTTACAAAAAGTATCAAAGGAGAACACCATGAGAAAGAACGTGAGCGTAGTCCTGCTGGTGGCCTTGTTTGGCTCTCTGCTCTTAAATGTCTGCCAGTTCGTGGGCGTAGGTAACACGGCAAAAGCCAGCCCCTGGGTGGGCACCTACATCTGCGGCGATGAACGAGATGGGGCGACCTATATCGTGCTGACATCTGAGCGGGAGTATTACCGTTATCAGCAGTTCGGAACGCCGGAAAAGGCTACTTACTCTGTGGATGAGGATGGACAGGTCACCCTGTCGAAAGACAACGGGGCAGTCCTCCTCTACGCCGATCAGCGGCTGTGGTACGTCCAGGATGGGCAGGCGGAGCCGTATGAGAAGACATCGGATCAGGCTGTGTTTGTCAATGTAGAGGAAGAAGGCTGAGAAAATGAAACGCCGTAGTTGGGGCATTATCCTTTTGGTGCTGTTTTTGGTGGGGTGTTATGCCAATGCGCAGTACGCCCAGCGGAATCAGCTGCCGGAGCGGGACACGTTCCAGTTGGATGTGCAGTGTGAGGAAGGGCTGAAGCCTGGAGACACTGGGGAGATTGCTGTTTCACTGGAAAACACCGGAGAACAGGACTATTTTCTCGACTACACCAACCTGTTTGTGGTCTCTGTGGACGGAAAACAGATCACACCGCAAGAAGATGGGACAGATGGCTGGGCGCTGCCCGGTGGGGACGAAGTGTCAGAGGACTATGAATTTGTGGCAGGAAAACCCGGAAAACACAAAGTGATCGTGCAGGCCCAGTTCCAGATACAGAACCAGGCTGGGGACAGCCGGTCATACCGTTATGAGGAGAAAACCTGGATGGAGGTGATGCAGGACTAAGCACAACCAAAAGAGAGAGGGCGGCGCATTTTATGTGCTGAGGAAGTGTTAGGCTTACAAATGGAAAGGAGCAGCAATGAAGAAGAAACAGATTTTGACTTGGGTCATTTGTCTCGTGATCCTGCTGGGCATTCCCATTGGTATGCGCATCAGCAGCCACCTCCGTACCTTTGGTTTGAGCAAGAGCGTCCTGCAGGGGGAACAGACCCCTGACGCAGAGGAGACCGTCCGCC